>NC_015578.1:2186082-2498379 GCF_000214375.1 Treponema primitia ZAS-2
CAATGACACTCGCAATACCCTAATTTCCGAAACCCCCTCTATTATCTTAAGATATACCTATTTCCCTTTTTTTTATTGTCATAATAGTCATAAAAAAAATAAATAGAAACAGTATTAGTATTCAGTAGTATTGGGTAGCAAAAAATACCCATAAAACGCAATGACAGAAATCCCCCAAAAAAAGCCCATATTTTTGTCATTTATGACAAGGTTTCAGTCATTTTTTGCCCGTGAGGGGGGAGCGCGCGCGCCATAAAATTGCCCGGAATTGCACAGCCTGATTTCAAACCCTGCCGGAACCGGAAAACCAAGCCAGAACCCGTATAAAGAAAAAGCCCTGCGGCATAAAATATACCAGCAGGGCATACACTAAAAACGCCAAAAAACAAGCGCCCGTGTTTTCACTTTCCAACAACCGGGGGCGCACGGGGGCCGCCCAAAAACCGCACGCGAAACATTGAGCGTGTCCTTCCGGTAAAGTTGGCACGGCGTGGGGCTCAATAAAGCCCCAAATACAATAATGGCTACAAGCCCCCGGTGGCCCGGAAAAAATCCCTACTCCTCCCTAGCCCTCAGCATAATCCCCGCCCAGTACCTTGCCTCCGCAGTCCTGGTCCGGCTAAACCCCATCTCCTTCAGCCGCTGGGAAAGAATCCGCTCGCACATCGCCTTCTCGTTATTCTGCTCACACCAATCCTGATACGCCTTAAACAGCTCCCGGATCCTGATACTCACCCCCGGCGACTGAACGCAGCGCTCTTTCAGGAAAATCCCGATCACGTCCATTTCCCCCTTGTAGTCATCGGTCACCGCCAGAACCGCCTCCGGCACCACCAGCCCCTCCCTAAGCCAGCGGTACGCCCCTTCCAGCAGCCAGTTCAGAATCCCCGAAGCTTCCGCCCGCAGCTTTTCCTCCAGGTGCTTGTCCTGCCTGTCCGCCTCAATCCGGGTAGTAAAGGGAATCAGCTTAATCCGCCGCCAGATGCCAAAGTCCGTCCCCTTGACCGTAGGCTTGTGGTTAGTCCCCATGAAAATCTTGAAGGTCGGCGTGAAGGAAAAGTATTCCCCGTAAAGAAACCGCGCAGTAACCTTGTCATTCCCCGTAATCTGCTTAATCAAAGGTTCCGAAAGCCGCCGCCCCTGGTCAAGCTCGGTAGTACTCACAAACCGCGCCCCCCGCAGCCGGGCAATATCGTTGGTAGCCTGCTCATTGTTCCGCTTCATAAACGTATCGGTAGTAGTAGTAATCGCGTAGTCCCCCAGGATATACATCAGGGTATTCAGAAAAGTACTCTTGCCATTGGCGCCGGACCCAAACAGAATAAACATAGACTGCTCCGACACATCCCCGGTAATAGCCATCCCCGTCACGGCCTGCAGAAAGCCGATAATATCCCCGTTGCAGTTCATGATCTCCCGGACAAACTGCTTCCACGCCGGACAGCCCGCCGCCGGGTCATACACTACATTGGCAGTTTTAGTAATCATGTCCTCCTGCCTATGCTCCCGGAACAAACCGCCCTTAATGTCAATGGTGCCATTCTGCACATTGAGCAGCCAGGGGTTGCTGTCCAGCTCCTCGCTGGAAATATTCAGCTCCCTAATCCAGGAAGCCGCCTTGATAAACGCCTCCCGCCGCCTCACACTTTCGCTCAGCATGGCGTACTTCTCGATTTCTATCCGTTCCCGGTAATCCTGGGTCTTCAGCAGATCGTCATAAATACCTCGGACCATAGCCAGCCCCTTTTCATGAATCAAGGCCCCGTCATCTATCCGCCAGCAGGTACCGTCCCAGACAACCCACTTCTTCCAAGCCCCGTTATACCGGATATCCCGCCCATAAATACTGAGCAGCCGCTCCGCATTGGTAGCATCGGTAAACTGAATTTTCCCGGCCTTCAAATCGCTGATACGCAGATACATTGATTCGTCGCCCACCCGTTCCGCCATTATAAACCCTCCTGCCTTAAACCAGCCGCATACATCCTGAACCGGAACGCCACCAGATCAAAGGCAATCTCCGGCGTAGACTCAGGCAGCTCCTGCATCATCCGCCCATACATGGAGTACAAAAAAGTAAGGGAACCAGGCTTCCCCAGATATTCCCGGTTTTTGAAAAACGCCACCGCCCGGTATTCGTCATCCGGGATATCTTGTTTCCGCGCCCGGTACCACGTCAAAAGATCATCAGCCCATTCAATCTCATGGGCAGCGTACTCCTCCAGCGCCTTCCGTTGGCGGCGCACATTGTATTGGTACCGTTCCGTCCAATCAACCTTACGCATACACCTGTCCCTAAATGAAAAAACGAGAAAAAAGTGCCATTGAACTACTACAGCATTACTACAAAAATCGGGAAACAAGGGCGGGGACCGCGCCCTCAAAACAAAGACTGCCCTAAACCCATCCCCTGCCACAGCAAAGGGAATACCAAGCAACCAGCGTATAAAGCAGATAAGCAGCAGCAAAGCTATTCCTTTCCGCCATGAATGGCGGTTTTTACCAGGCTTTAGGTGTAGTTTAGTTTTGCTAAACTACAAGCTCATAAAATGCCATGGAGGGCATTTTATGAGCCCTCTTGCCACACAAAGACCCGCACCGTTTCCCCGGCAGCAGTCCGCCCATCGGCAAAGGTGATGAACGCCCACAGGGACCACCACCCGACCTTGTCAATCTCCTCCTCAAGGCACTCATGGAAAATAACCCCTCGTGCCACATCTCCCACACCTGCCGTAAAACTCCCCGTTGAGCCGTCAGGTTTCCGGTACTTAATCGCCGCCGATAAACACCCTTCCAAATCCGTAAAGGTTTTCACGGTAATCCGCAGTGCACTCTGTCCCCGATAAATCCGATTCATCTGTCCCCCTAATGGATACGGCTCTCAAGCACAATCTCCCGGCATATCGCCGACTTCAAAACAAGCTCCTCATTACTTTTTAGGAACCGCCGCAAAAGAAAATCCCGCACAAACCCTACCGTAGCCAGCCTGATAAAAACTCCCAGGCTCCGCAGCGCCTCCCCCGTAGTTCCTGCAGTGTCAAACGCTTCCCGGTGATATTCCCCCAGATGAGCCGTCCCCGCACGGCTCCCCGCAGCTGCATACATCCCCCGTACATAGTCCCCCCAATGCCCCACTGCATCGGAAACTCCCGCCTTCCCGGTCAAAACCCTCAGCAGCAAAGCTGCCCGGCCTGTGGCATCGCTCTCCCTGACGGTCATCAGCATAACCCGAAAAATACCCCGTTTCGTACTGCCGCCCCCGTCAAGGCTTCTCCCGGTTTCAATAATACTGCGCTTATTACCGACAAAACGGCTTTGCGCCGTTGTCGTTTTCACCGTATCTACCGCTTTCCGCAGTAAAGCCCGGCTACCTTTGAGTAAGTCACCAGCTTTTAGCTGTTGGGCCAGTTTCCGGTATATCCCCGCAGCACGGCTTGCCAGGCCCGTCCCCTTTACCGTCGCCGTGTGTTTCCGCACATAGGATGAACCGTGTCCCAGGGCACTGGTATTCCCCCCATCCATGACGCTGACCCGCTTATAACTTGACGTGTGCCCCAGGCCTGCATTATTCCTGCCATTCATAGCCAGAGTCTTTTTATAGGACGCCTCAGGTTTCAATATATCACTTAGTTTTACCCCCTGTGCCAGTGTCTTCTTATAGGCTGCCACAAGTTTCCGGGAATCGCCTAGCGTTACTCCCTGGGCCAGCGTCCTGATATAGGCATTTGCCGGTATTTCAAGGTATATGCTCATCTTCATGTCGTACCGTGCATTGGGCAGCACATTCCTGTATTCGCTTCTTGGATCATTAAATTTGTCATTAAAAATACCAATATCCAAAAACATCAGATCAGAGAGCATTTCATACACCGTGCTATAGTATTCCCTATAGCTGGGGTCAAGCTGCAATTCCTGTGCCCGGAACAAAGGAACGCCATAATCGAATTGCAGAGCCACCCCATTACCATAAAACCCAAACCATATATCCGTATTTGCCGCAATAGCATTAGGGGTAATGGTTGATTTTATCCATCGGTTGATATTTATATACTCATAATTATGGTTTTCCGGCAAAGGGTACCCATAGGTAAACTGATAGCTAAGCAGCTGTTTTGGCCTATTGCCATAATTGCTGTATATAAAAGGCGCAATCGTACAGTCATAGCCGTCCATAATTTTCCCTGCTTTATGGATATACGCATAACAGTCATAGGTTCCATTAAGCGCCACCGGTGTGTTGTATTTATTGAAAGCCGCTTCTTCATACAGCTCTATCCACATGGCGCGTTTCACATTATCCATGGTTTTACCAGGATAGTATTCCTGGCAAGTTTCCCAGTCATCGTAACTTAAATAATCATACTCGTAATACGCCCCAACCGTATTTGACCCGATAACCGGGTCCACCACCACCGGGTACTGAGCTTCCCCCAGCCACCTTTCCGGAATAGTAATAGTCATGACCCCATTTTCTATCCACACATCCCCCCAAACCTTCTGCCCCCGTGCGTCAATAATCCTGGGCCGGTGTATATGGCAAATCTTCCCGGTCCCCACATGGTAGGCGGGGGAGTTAATAACCATCTCCTTTTTATAAACCGCATAGCTTCCCCGCAGTATTTCAGGCCCGAAAGAATCAGGCTGCCTGAAAAAATCAAACTGCTCCCAGCCCTCAATAGCCACAAAGACCTGGTTACCCTCCGGTTCCCGGTTCAGGATAAGGTCATACTCAAAATGCGAACCATCAAGTATCGTAAATCGGTGGCTTTCCCGTTCCCCGGAGTAGTGGAGCGTTCTCTTGTCCCCCCGCAGGGTATAGGAATCCCCGGTAATAGGGCTGAACCGCAGGGCATCCCTGCCCCAGCGGTTCAGCTTCCAGGAAGGGACTTTGCTCCCCAGGCTTACCATCAGCGGAAAATCTTGCGGTGATTGTAAAAATTGTGCCATGGTTTATTGTCCAAGAATAGTTATTTCCCACAGCACCTGCAGGGTATCGCTGATAGTAACATTCACCACCGGCGTAATCTGCGCATACGCCAGGCAATTAGAAGCCGTGGCGTTCCCGTTGAGCAGACACGCTTCGTTTATCCCGTTTGCGTTCAAAGCCCCGGCGGCAAAACTCGCCCGGTAGGTAATAGTGGTATCCCCGGTATTCCCCCAGGCCGCCTTCAACGCCGGGTACCCGCTGTCCAGAGCTTTCATACTCCCCGTAGGGGTATTGCACCGGACATTAGTCTTAACGCTGTTCCCGGTCCAGCCTGTCCCCACTTGAATAAATCCGGCGGAACTACTCACCTTTGTTTTCGTAGGCGAAACCAGCAACGCATCAGCAATCAGCGCGTCACCCTCTCTCGTAACAATATTGTGATGATGGTACAGCATAGGCCGCCCCGGCACACGAAAGAGCCTACCAAACCACCCAGGCGCCCTCCGTTTGATATTCCCGTCCTTATCCAGAACCCGAACCGTAACCATCCCACGAACCCTAATCCTGTCTTTCATTAGTTCCCCCCAAATATCAAAATACTTCCGGCGCCTAAAACAAGCCCGGAAAAAAGGCAAATCACCCCCGTAATAATCATCTTTTTCATTCTGCCCGCTTTTTCATCCCGGTACTGCTGTTCCCAGCGTCGCGCCTCCGCCAGGGCCGCCGCCGTTTCCCGCCGTGCCGTCCCTTCCCGGTCCAGGGCAGCCATGGACGCAGCCTTTGCCGCCTCAGCCGCCGCGCTTTCAATCGCTTCCTCCGCTGCCTCGGACAGTTCCGCCACCAGCGCCGTCACTTCTGTATCGCTGTAGAATCTCATCCCGCCGTTCCCGGAATCGCTCAACATTACTGTCGGAACTTCCCCGGACACCGGGAAGCTCCAAAAACTCATAAGGATCACGAGCGCTGTACTCCTCCCGCAATTCCTGTATTTCACGCTCAGCCTCCCATTGTTCGATAATCGCCAGGTCCCGTTCCCGGAGCCGAATCGCCGCAAGCGCCATCCCCACTAGCAGCAGAGCCGACCCCGCCCCGACAGCCACCCCCCGCCAGAAATCCCCCATCCCTGCTTCCTCCTCGTGCAATAACCTTGAGCCCCACAATCCCGAACAGCACCATTACCATAACCGCAAACCATATCCAGTCCCGGATAAGCCCCTTCACTAAAAGCCACGTTGCCAGGTACAAGCAGAAGGGCTTAAACCCCAGCATCTTGGAAGGCAGGGCAATAAGCCGCTTTCCCAGAATCACCAACAGTTCTTTTTCCGAATGTTCCCAGCTTGCCTTGTCGCTAATCTGTATCCCGTCAGAATCGCTCATAAAGCTATTTCCATATAGCGCCTGAGTTCCGGGTCCACATCGTAGCGCGATCCTTCATGGGACAAACGGACCAGTGCTGCCCGGTCCAGCCCCCGGATTGCGGTAGACGATCCCCGGTTCCAGAACCACGCAGAAAGGAAGTCCAAACTGCGGACCCGTGCGCCCCCTTCCTGGGAATTAAGCACCACGCCGTCCCCAACCAGCCCCGCAACATGGGAAGCCGCCCCGGTTTTCCCGTCAACAAAAAACGCCGCCCTGATACCGTCAGGTGAAGGGCGCTGTGCCGTAAACACCCGCTTGTACAAATCATCCGCAGTAGTCCTGATAAAGTGCCCGGTAGCCGCAAGCAAAGCCAGGCACACTGCGCCGGAACAGTCCGACGATTCCGGGTTTTCCTTCCCCCAGCCGTAGGGCGAATTAAACTGCAATAGCAGAAAGTAGATAAACTTCTCCGCCTCTGTCATCCGGTCAAACTGACGCTGTTCGTTCTCAAAAACCCTGTCCCATTTAATACCCATCATTTAGCTCCATGCCGAAAAAAATTGACAATAATACTCACCGCCAGCGCCGCCCCCGCAATAAGCACGCTCACCGTAGCCTTCAAATCCCCCCTCCGTTCTTTCTCCTGTTTTTCCAGCTTTTCAACCCGCCCCATCACATGAACCTTAAACTCCCGCAGTTCCCCTTTCAGTTCCCGCATTTCCGCAATGGTATCAACCAACAGCCGCTGTAATTCCTCGCCCATACAAACCCCCTAATTCCTGCTATTCTTCCATAATCCTGAACGCCGCCACAAACGCCGCATCCCGCTTATACCGCAGAGAAAAGGCATTAACCGTCCCCTGCACTGTTTCACCATTGGCTTTGATTTGCACCGTTGCGCCGACCCGCCCATGAAACAAAGCCCGGTGGGTCTTGACCGTAAACTCCCGCCGCTCCTGCAAGCGATCCGCAAGTTCCCGGGCCGCCCAGTCCTCGTATTGAGGGCGCCCATTAACCACATCTTCTGAAAAATAGGAGCCCGTAACATTCAGCGCACAAGTTCCCTGCAAATCAACCGCATTGCTGTCCCGCAAGAAGCAGGAGCGGTTCAGGTCCAGCACAATAGACCGCCCATGAATCGAAGCAATTACCAGATCCCCTTCTTTCCGTTTCTCAACTTCAATAGTAATGTACGCCCGGTCGTGCCTGGTAGTAACATCGTAGTGGGAATACGCAAATGAACAGCCGTCAAACATCAGCCGTTCCGTAGCTTCTTCCACCGTATCTATATTGTCAGCATATAGAACCGCCCGCTCATTTCCCTTTTCATCCCGGACCCGGTACTTTGCTTCATATTCTCCAAGCACAATACTCCGCAGGTTTATTAACCGGAACGGATAAAAATCCGTCATCCCATCATCATACAGCACTGGAGGGTCCGTATACCGCCAGATTTCCTGTTTTTCCAGAACCACCGGCATATTGATTTTAAGCCGCACCGTATTCCGGTACCGCTCCGCCCGCGCCGTTTTCCGCAGATAAAAAATATCCCTCCCGGAAAAAATATAGGAAGCGGAACCCTCCGGGTTTCCATCGTCAGCAGTATCCGGTTCCGCCTGGTAGGGCGAATGGGCAAAGACCAGGGGCTTCTCAACCGGGCATTCCAGGTGGCACCGATACGCCGTGGCCAGTTCAGACAGTTCTGCCCAGATATTTTTGGTTAATTTCACATAGGGCAGGGCAATAGGAATAGTTGCGCAGTCAATATCCGCCGCCTCAATCCCCGCCCGCTTCGCAATCAAATGAACCAATGATTTTTCCGGCTGTGTTTTGTCGCACACAACCGAGTAGGTAAAAACCTCATGCTGGGTCCAGTCCCGGCTCTCGTCAGACCGCCGCAGAAACACTGAACGGTCCCCCAGAGCCAGCCGCACCAACCGCCGCCGCCCCGGCCCCCGAATATCCTGGAACCCCTTATGGTCCACATACAGGACAAAACGCTGAAACCAGGGCAAGCCCTCACCCAGGGAAAAACTAACCCGCACTTCCCGGCCCGCCCCATTGCCGCTATAGGCATAGTTCCCAGAGGTGTTATCCAGCAGCAGTTCCCCCCGTGCCGTAGTCCCCCCGGCAGTTTCCTTGAGCCCAAAAAACGAAGCTTCAATAATATCCCGTTCAGATACGGTTTCAAAAACCCCATTCCCGGCAAAATCAAGGCTAACCCGTACCCGGACCGCCGCCATCCCCTTGTCAATCGCCTCTTTCAAAGAATCATCGACCGTATAAAACCTCATTCGATAACCCCTTCTTCGGTGTTATAAACCTCAGCCGAAAAACTCCCCGTACAGTAATACCGCAGTGGTCCGATAAGCGCATCAGCAGCATTAACCGCCGTTTCGTCAGCCATCAGCGCCAGCCGCGAAAGGGAAAGCCGGAACGCCCCGTACATACAGTGGACATAATGATCATTCAGTAATTGTGCGGTAATTTCCAAAGACTCAATAAGCGGAGGCAGTTCCCCCGTTTCTCCCAGAACTCGGTGTATCCATACCTCCGTTTGCGTCCCACCTGCCCTGCGGACAGCAATAGTCAGCCCATAGATATTCTTTTGCTCAATGCCGTTTATCCGGTAGCTAACCCTGTCTTCATTAAAGCGTTCTCCCCCGCACACCGCCGCCTTTTCCAGATATGGATACGGAACCGGCGGCATATCCCCGGCAATATCCAGTTTCAGCTTGATCAAGGAAGCTTGCTTCCATTCGTTCCTCATAACCCGCAGTTCAAACCCCCGGACCCGGCACCCTTCATACAATGTCCGCACCGCCCCCCGGTCCTGTATCAGGTCAAAGCTCAGGCCGCTTTCCATAGGCACCAGGCATACCGGATGGCAGTATAAAACCCGTGTCCCGCTCACATACACCGGAAGGCCGGCCCGCCCCAGGGCCAGCGCAAAAAGCAGCGGCGCCGTCCCGATGGAAAGGGGCGTAACCACGCACCCCGTACCCCCCCGGCTCACCCGGATAGCCCCGCAGTTTCCATCCCCTTCGATAGCCGCTTCTTCTTTCAATAGAGATACCGCTTCCCGGATCGTTTCCTCCGCGTAGGGCAGCCCCAATTCCCGGTACCCTGTTTTCAGGGTGATACCGCAGTCCCGTCCCTGTACGTTCATACCGTTATTCCCTCCACCGTAACCCGCAGGGTAACAATCAGTTCCCAGCAGTCCCCGCAGTACGGTTTCTTTGGGGGCACATATTTTTTCCCGGTTATAACCGCCCGGTCCGCCACGCCCCCCAGGGTAGGGTCCTCCGCCAGGGCCGTGCTAATCGCCGCCCCATACGCATAGACATCCCGTTCGCTGTCAGGCGTTTTCGGCACTTCCAGACTTAAGGTCAGCGCATACGCATCCACCCGGATAATCCGTTCCTTCTCTGACTGCTCATATTCCGCAAGCCGCAGGATCGGCACAGCAGAAAAGCCACCCAGGGGAACGCCAAACTCTATAGGGGGAATCTGAAATTCCGCTTCCCCCAGCAGTTCATTGACCCGCCCGGTCAGCATCTCTTTAATTCTTTGCAGAATAATTTCCTCTCTATATTTCACTCGACCCTCCCCATTCCTCATTGTTAAATTATCCTCCGTTGATACGGCTCCAAAAGTTCCTTAGCCCGCTCCGGCATCTTCGCTTCCAAAAACTCCCCGTTCATTCTTTGGCCCCCGCTGCCCCCTGCTACCCCAACCTTCTTCCCCCGGAACCGCGCCATGTTCCATACCGCCAGTTCAAGGCAAGCAGAAGCCAGGTCCGCCGGGGCATCTGTGGGCTTATACCCCGCCACATACCGTACCCGTACCGAAAACGGTGACGAAACCACTCCCGGCCGAATTTCCAGGCAAAACGGAATATCCTCCCCAACCCCGCACTGCGGTATGCAGTGGAACAATTCAGGATCAATGTCCTCAACGGGTTTCCAGGGCCTGTATTTTTGAGCCTCTAAAATTTTCCGTACCGGGTATTGCTTGAGCGGTACAAACGGATCGTCCGAATATTCATGTATTTCCGTCAGTTTGCTTATCAGAAGCCGCCGCCTGCAATATTGCTCTATGCTGTAGGTGGCGGTTACAAGACAGTACCGGGAGAGGGCATCGTCCCGGTCATCAATGCCGAGGATCTCCTTAAAGTCCGCAAGGGAGATCAGTGAATGAAAGGAACCTGCGGTTCCCATTGTTTGGTTTTCCATGAAATCAGGATAAAACGGCTTTCAACAACTGGATATTTCACAAAGGTAACTTTTTGGGGGAAATTTGGCCTAAAAGGTGACGGGCATTATTTTCACTTCGGTGTAGGTAGCCGTAATCAGAACATAGCGGGTCAGGGCATCCTCCCGGTCGTCAATACCGAGCAAAGCCTTAAATTCCCCCAGAGGGACCAGGGAAAAGAGCCGTTCTTGTTTTGGTGTATTGCCCATAATGGAGAAAGGATAAGCCCGAAATTTCAGGCCAAAACATAGGGCCGCCGCCCTATCCGGAAGCTTTTAGAAACAACTTACCAGAGTTATTTCTGATTTCTATGTAATAAAAATTATTGACTTTATTGTAAACTTAATGTTATTATAGTTGAGATTAATAAAGGCAGGAAATGGCTTATGACAAATCTCGTATTATCATCCAGTTTTTTTACCTCATTTATGGAATTACCTAAGCATGCCCAGGATAAAGTTAGAGACTTTTTCGAAAAATTTTGTAAAAATCCAAATTTGCCAGGAATACGATTTAAGTCAATTAATAAACATAATGGCAAGCAATTATATTCTGTACGAATTAATGATAATTATCGTGGAATAATTTGTAAAGATGAAAATGATTCAATAATTCATCTTCTATGTGTCGATAAACATGATGACGCTTATGAATGGGCGGATAGTAAAAAACAATTAAATGGTGAACCCGCAACTATTTTATTTTATGGTAAAGATTATTATAAGGAAAATGGGATAACTTTAAAACAAGGAACAAAATTATTTGCACGTATCTCTAATAAGGACCTTCTTTATCTAGGTGTCCCACAACAGCACCTATCTCTGATAAGAGGAATTTCAGATATTAATACTTTTCAAACATTTAAAGATTTATTACCTGAAAATGTATATGCAAATTTGGAATGGCTGGCCTATGGTTATCACATAAATGATTTGCGGGAAAATGATAAAAAAATAAGATTGAAATTATTTGATTTCATTAACATACAAGTACTGCAACCATGTTTAGTTCATCCTGATTTAGATGAAGATAAAAAAGAAAGCATAAGGGATACAATAAGGATGTTGCAAAATAAAAAAACGGTAAAAGAAATAGTTGATTTTATTGATGATGCCTTAGATAGAAAAAGAGGAAAAGAAATGCATAGCGCATTAAAGGCATGTGGCTTAACAACATTTGAAGATATAGAAAGCGATATTAGGGAAATGGCATATAATACAATATAAACAGTGTCTGTATTTATATTAAGAACTTATTGGGTTTACCATACTTAAATGGAGGGTTCATGTGAAATTCTTTTTTATTTCCATTATTTCAATTTTTTTTATAGTTAGCATATATGCAGAAGGAAGTACTGACTCACAAAGTCAAGCGCTTTTATTTAAACAGAAACGAACCGAATGGGAAGGGGCTCCCGATAGTGCTGTGTTTTATGAGTGCTATTTAGTTCGATATAATAATGACAGTACAACGCTTCTTGATTTTTACTTAAAAACAGGGCAATCTAAAGATTCTATTCTTTTCGTTAGTAATGACACTTCTATGAAAATTAGAGCACAAAATGCAGAAATAATGTTAAAGGAACCTTATATAATATATAAATGTATTGTTTTTTATTCAGTCGCTATGCTGGGTGAAGCAGTAGTGAATATATTTAAGGCCGATCCTGTTAATATAAGAATCGGAATATTGTACGGAGATAAAGCATATTTTTCTGATAACCAGCGTACATGTATTGTATTAGACCAATGGCCGAATCCAACTCTTTTTACAATTTTAGACATGATAGAATATTGGGAAAAAGAATATAATGAGATAATTAGTAATTATGATAAAGGATTAGAAGAAGCAGAAACAGAACAAGAAAAATATTCACTGTTAGAAAGTAAGGCAGAATATATAAAATATTATGAAAATATTATATCACAACCATTATTGAGCCTTGAGTTATAGGGATAGAAAATATGAAAGTAAGCGTTTCACAATTCCTGTATATAGCACTACCATCTTTGGAATAAACGATGATTCTTTTTCATGCAAATTATGGCTATAAAATATAAAAAAATTATTATTTATGCATATAAAATAACAAAGGAGATAATAACATGAAATTGGAAAACAAACTTACTAAAAATAATATAAATGAAGTTATTGATAAATATTTAGAATGTTTAAAAGAAATAAATATGAATGAATTTATGGAAAAAATGTCAAAGCTAAATATCTTAGATTATTTAACTTATTTAAAACGAGATTCCTTTAACAAAGGGCCTTATCCAGATGTATCTATATTTGAAGCTTCGAATAGAATCATGACAGACATGGTAATATTAAATGGTATAAGTATTCTTTTAGAAGGAAGATATCCAAATATTAATTTTTCTGAATATATTGTTGAATATGGAAATGATAGGAATTTAGAACATGACATAAATGCTAAAGAAAATGGTTATATTTTACATGGTGAAGCTTTTAATGTAGCACCATCTTTTTTTCAAAGCAAAAAAACAAAAGCGTTGGCAAAATTAAGAAAAAATATGATCGATAATAAAACGATTTCAATATTACTATTTAATAAAGATTCTGTAAATATTAAATATAAACCAAAATTAAAAAATAGCGAGTATTTTATTCCAGTTGAAATAAATGTTAAAATATAAATTTTATAGGTAGGAATTATTATGATTATTCATAAATTAGGTTCTAGATATTATGTTTTACGTTGTATAGATTGCGGAGCAGAGGAAGAATTTTTTTCCAAAGAAGATGCAAGAAAATTTATTTATGAAGAAACAAATGGATGGATTTATGTTGAGCAAGAAGGAACATATTGTAGTTCTTGTAGAAAATCTATAAAGGTAGAAAAAACTACATATAGATTCCAATTTTCTAATGGAAAAAGTTTTTTGGAGGAAATTGAAGATCTTAAAGATCAAGGATTTGACCCTCATGATTATTAAAATTGGTCAATGCGGGTAACCTGGCACCGAAAATGTAAAGGCCAATGGATTTCATGGGTTAAATATTGTTGAGAAAAATGAGCGAGAAGTTTTTAACATAAGTTGATTTTTCATCATTGTAATATTATAGGCTGTACAGAATAATAGCCATAGTACAATTTTGTAATCTGACGCTTTTTTCATTGTCAATTTATACTACAGGCGAATTAGATAAGGAGATATAAATATGAATAAAATATTATTTTACTTTTGTTTTTTAATGTCATTTTTGATTATTATATTTTGTGGATTTAAAATTTATATCTTTCCATCAATAGGAAATTTTCCCTATGAAAATTTTAACAAAATAATATACGATATTTCTCTTGGGATTATTTCTGCTTACATATTTTATTTTGTAATAGAATATATTCCAAATATTGAAAATTCAAAAAAAGCATATAAAGTATTACATTCGCAATTTGTTGATATTAAACACAACCTAAAAAATATTGTTGGTGTTTTAAATGGTATAGTCCTTATTAAAGAAGATAATAAATTTGAGTATGATGATAATAAAATATATTTTAAAATAGAAAACGTATTTTATTATGAAAAAATAAATGAATTCATAGATTACAATATTAAATATTTATATTCTAAAATAAATAAATTAATATTTATACCAATATATAGAGATATAGATAAAAATATTTCAGATATTATTTCAAAAATAAATTCTTCTACTTTTCTTGATAACACATTAAAAAATGTCTGTAAATCAGATAGTAAAACAAGAAGTAAAACTGTGTATGGAAATGCTTTTAAGGATAATAAAAACTTTATTATTTTGTATCAAAAATTAAATAAAACAAAATCATTTTCAAAAGCGATATTAATGGAAAATGAAGAAATAGCTATATATAATGAAAGAATAAATTCTGCTAATAGTATAATAGAACAAAATTATAAAGGGATACGATATTTAAATGGGATTGGTATAGGAAAAATATAAATTGAATTAAACTACAAATTACATCACCACAGAAACCACCCCATTATCCTCGCAAGCCCGCCCATATACCAGCAGCGGCGCCTGGCCAAACTGGGGCGTCAAGGGTGACAGGCACCAGAATTTTGTAGTGTCCCTTTTCAATGAGACACTACAGATAGCGTATAGTGCATAAGGGCAACGCAAGTGCCCGGCCTGCCCGTAGCCTTGCTATGAATAATGGTTTTTTTTCCAAAATACCATTTGAAACCATCTGGACGGCATTTGAAATTTTATTTCAAGTCATTAGTATTACATTAAAAACACTGCCAGTAAAATTTCCCTATTTTTTTAAATATACTCAGAATTTATTTTACAAAATATAATGCCATGGTTATACTATATTTATCAGCATTTCAATGATTTGTTGGGGACGCCCCGTTTTATGTGGCTAACGGGGCGTCCCATTTTTCTGGGAGCAAACAGGTGCCTGTCACCATTTTTACCGGTAGTATCCTTCGCGCGAGAAAAACTAAGATAAGCGGATGTCAGGCACCCTTGCGTTGCCACCAATGTAAAATCATGCTTTATATAATTCTTTATTTAACCATTTCAATTTTTTACCAATTGGTAAACCAGACATAGGAATTTCCTTATTATTAATTTTATCTATAAATAATTCAATATATTTATCAAATGCTAGTATTATAAATTTATCATTATTAATATCGCACTTTGTTTCTAATTGCTCAATAATATTTTTACTCCATAATTTTCTGTCACTTATGCTCTTTGATCTTAATTCAACATTGTATGGTTCAATTTCATCATCACTTTCTAAAACACCATATTTTGAGGAGATAATAAAAATACGATCTGGTTTTAAAATATTTGCATATTCATAAGCTTTTTCAAAATATGATCCGTGATATAAATATTTCGCTTTTGTTTTATAGTTATTCTGAGTTTTAACACAAGACAACAAAACAATTTTCATTTAATTATCCTTTATCTATTGTAATAATCTACTATATGTTCTTTTATCAAAGAATGATAATATCCATCTTTTATTTGGATGATTATAATAAAGTAGTTCTGCTCTAGTCTTAATTTTACTTTTTACAAATTCAATTTCAATCATTTTATTTGTTTTATTACGATTGCCAGGGTCATTTACAGAAGAGTCCAGTAATTCAATAACATAAGAAAAATCACATATGTTCCAAGCAAGGCAAAGTAATGCAAAAATTTTTGTACCAGATTCTTGACCATATATCATATTTCTATGAAAAGACAAAATCAAATTATATTTTTCCCTAGTACCATATTCTTCTTTATATTCTATAGGGTGTTCGTTTATAAACTTTTCAATACCCTCTTCAATTGATTTTCCACCATAATCAATATCATAAAAAAGGTCATCTAAAACTTTACTGCCATATTGGCTGTCATACCAAATTGAAGAATAGAGTAATGAATAGGCTATCACTTTATCAGAATCAACATCCTGAGCATATAGGTTATTCATTGTCAAAAAAATTAAGCCAATTATGGATAAACATAGCATTCTCTTCATTTTTCACCTTTAAATATTTTAATGCAAAATATTGCTATTGCCTGGCACCGGTTTCGGCTGCCAAAGCCTTCCCGAGTTTCTTTTGAATAGCAACGGTATGCCATCTTTTACTTCTTAAAAATACATGACTTCAAAACATCAGATTAACAATAGGGCTTGGGGTGAAATTAGTCAAGTAAATTGGAAAAAAATACCACCAATAGGACGGTATATCCATCTAGCAGTGGGTTGGAAAGGTGACAGCCACCAAATTTGGGTTTAGACATGAAATTTGCGGGTTTCCCTTGCATACTACACAATAGTATAGTATAACGAAGCTATGACACAACTAGAGATTGGAACTTGCTCCGGTGCCAGGCACTCTTTTTATCACACCCCGACCACCCGCCCCACCTCCACCGAAACCGCCCCGTTATCCTCGCACACCCTTCCATACACCAGCAGAGGCGCCTGGTCAAACAGCAGCCGCCCATACCGCTCATACACCCCGGGAAAAATCACCGTCTCATACAGCGCCGTCTCATCCTCAAAGGTCAGAAAGCTCATAGCAAGCCCGTCCTTAGTCCAGACCTCTTTCTGCGTCACCGGCCACCCCAGAAGACAAACCTGCTGCCCAATATATTCGCCGACATACCGCCCCTTAACCCGCCGCAATCCTCTAATCTTATCCTTCCACAGCGCAAGCGGATGCAGCCCCCGCAGAAACCCCAGCGCCCGGTACTCCTCCCATAACTCCTCATCACCCGTTTTCTGCTTCACCGGAGCCGGAGCCAGTACAGCCGCCCCACCAGCCCGGTAAACAGGCGTAATCTCCGCAGCAAATAATTCATCCTGCCCCTTACGGCCCGCCCCGGTATGGGCCTTCAACAATTCCCGCGCCTGCAACGCCCTGGGCAAGCCCCCGGCAATGCCGTCAAACACCCCTGCAGGGCAGAGCGCGATCACATCATCCCTGTCCAAGCGTACCCGCCGCAAGAAATCTGCCATCGACCGGAACTCCCCGCCCTTCTCGCGCTCCGCAACAATCGCCGCCCCCCCGGAAGCAGACAGCCCCTTAACCGCCATCAGCCCCACAACAACCCGCTTCCCCATGCCGTAGTACCGCCAGCGGCTCGTATTCACATCCGGCCCTTCCACAATCAGCCCCATCCTCCGGCACTCCGCAATATACGCATGGGGCCTATAATATCCCCCCTGATTGGACAACACCGCCGCCATAAACTCACCCGGATGGTGAACCCGCAGATACGCCGACTGAAACGAAACCATCGCATAGGAAGCCGAATGGGGCTTACAAAAACTATACCCGTCAAAAGACAGCATCATTTCCCAAATCTTCTGAATCACCTCATCAGCAACACCATTCTTCCTGCACCCCTCAAAAAACTGCTTTTCATAAACAGCCAGCTTAACCCCCGCTTTCTTGGCAATAACCTTCCGCAGCTTATCCGCCTCAACTTCGTCAAACCCCGCCAGAGCCACCGCAGTTTTACTCACATCCTCCTGGTAACACAGAATCCCGTAGGTCTCGTCCAGGATATACGCCAGCCGTGGATGAAGCGGCGCCCATTCCCCGCCCTTGAGCCGCCTGACATACTCGTTAATAAACTTATTCGCCGCAGGCCGAATGATACTGGAATGAATAACAATATGAGCAAAGTCCCCAGCCCCGGTCTTTTTCTGCAACTGCCGCATAGCCGGGGACTCGATATAGAACACCCCCATGGAATCCCCACGGGCCAACGCCGCCACGGTAGGCCCATCCTCAATAGGCCGCCATGTATCCCGGTCAATGGCAATCCCCTGTTCCCCCAGATTTGCCAAGGCATCCCGTATAACCGCCAAAGACCTATTCCCCAGCAAGTCAATCTTCACAAACCCCGCGCTTTCGGTCCCATCCTTTTCCCAGCTTAAAAGAGGGTATCCATCCAGAGAACTTTCAATCGGCACATACCGGTCTATCCGTTCCGGCGTAATTACCAATCCCCCGCAGTGCATGGATAACCCACGGGGCAGCCCTTCAATTTTTTTTGCAATGCCCAGTATTTCTACCCAGAGCGGATCACTCACACCCGATTTATCCCCAAAGTGAAACAACTGTTTTTCTATTTGCGAAATCTCAGCGTCCCCAAACCCATATGCCTTTGCCGCTTCACGAAACGCCGACCGGGGCCTGAACATATTATGATTGGCCACCCGTGCGCAGTGTTCAGGCCCAAACCGCTCTATCACCCGCTTAATCAGATCGTCCCGTTCATCCCAGGCAAAGTCTACATCAATATCAGGCGGGTCAGGCCGCGCCGGATTCAGAAACCGCTCAAAATACAGCTTGTGCGCCAGGGGATCAACATTGGTAATCCCCAGGGAGTAGGACACAATAGAAGCCGCCCCCGATCCTCTCCCGCAAGTCCGGGAAGCCATGCGGACAATATCGTCCATCACGAGGAAATAGGGCGCAAACCCCTTGCTGTTGATAATCCCCAATTCATACTCAATCCGCCCCAGCTCAGCGTCCCCCAGTTCCCCATACCGGGCCGCCGCCCCTTCCAGAACCCGGCTATACAATTCCTCCCCAGGCGATAGTTCCGTTGTGTATCCGGGAAAAATCCAGTCCTCAAATAGTTCATGGTACACGCAGGCCGCGCTAATCTCTTTCGTTCCCTTCACTGCCTCAGGCCATGACCGCAGGCGCCCCTCCAGGGCCGCATCAGAAAGGAGCAAATGGCCGTCTTTTTTTACCGTGTCCCCTTCGCCCAAATTACCCACCGTTTTACCCAAGCCAATAGCCCGTAAAGCCCGGTGAACCGGGTAATCCTCTTTTTCCAAAAACAGTGCGGTATCCAGAAAGGCCAGGGGTATACCAAGCCTGCGGCAGGGGCCAATGGCCCCAAGGGAATCAGGCGTTATTGCCCCATACAAAGCCTTAGTGCGTCCTGCCAAAGCTTCTAAAATAATTTCATCCGATGAAGCCAGAATAAGCCCGGCAGAATTTTGCCGCAGCAATGATACGGGCTTGTAATTTTCCGTATCCCGGTTTCTCATGGTCAGCAGTTCGCAGAGCCGGGAATATCCCCGCCTGTCCCGGACAAAGCAATACACCAGCCCCTTATCAGGCACGGTAAGGCAAGCGCCAATAATAGGGCGCACTCCCATTTCCTTAGACTTTTCCAGAATAACCGGAAGCCCGTACAGATTATCCCGGTCAGTAAAACTAACGGTATCGGTGCCACAGGTTTTGACAGCTTGTATCAAATCCTCCGGCCTCCGCACCCCATAGAGCAAAGAGTAAGCCGAACAAAGCCCCAGCCGTTCAAGCATTAGAAACACCCGGTAAAGCCAGCGCAGGCCCCCTCCGGGAAGCCGCCAACACCGCCCCGGTAGTCAGCATAGCCAGCCCGTATTTATTCCGCACCTTATCCGCCGCTTCCTGCAATTTCCGCTGTTTTGTATCTTCCGCTATCTCGAACAAATCAGGCGACCACCCCAAAGGCCGCAGATCCCCCAGGGTCAGCGTAATACTCCGAACCCTCAGCCGCCGCACCACCGCTTTCAGGTACACCCGTTCCGCCACCCCCGCAATATCCCTATCCGTAACACAAAGCCGCCTGAGTTTTTCCTGCCCCTCCACCCGGACCCCATCAGCGTACACAATGCCCAGAGCCACCGCCCCAGCCCCCCATTTCTGCCCCCGCATTTCAATGCCCCCCGTTTCCGCCAGAAACATAAGAGCGCCCCGGATAACATCAAAATCCAGAGTATCCTCCGCAAGCTCCAAATGTTTTTCTATCCGCCGTTCCCCCAGAAAAGCCGCCACCACCGGGCTATCATCAATACCCCGCGCCGTGTCCCTGAGCCGCCTTCCATGCTTCCCGAAAAGGGCAATCGCCTCCCCGTCAGAAAGGCAAGCCAGCTCCCCAATTTCCCGCAGCCCCGTAACCGCCGCAGTCCGCAAAAGGGACGGCCCCATACCGGGAAGCAAACACAAATCCTGGTGAACCAAAAAATCCGGTTCCCCCCCGGCCTGAATCTGGATAAGCCCCATAGGCCGAATAGTCCGGGTCGCAATCTTGCCAACCAGCTTATTACCCGCCACCGCCGCCGCAGGGCGTATGCCAACCCGTTCCAGCATCTCCCGCAGAATCCGGCTCGCACAGTCCGCCGCAGGCCCGAACAGCCGGGCCGTCCCGGTCAGGTCCAAATACAAATTGCCAAATTGGTCATTCTCATAAATCGGCGCATACACCGAAGCAATCTTTTCCATTTCCCTATTCATAGCCGCATACGAAGCAGGGTCAGGCGCCAACACCGGCAAATCCCTCACCAGCCGTTCCGCCGCCGCCAATGCCATACCGGGGCTAATCCCCTCCCGCAAAGCCTCAGGCGAAAGGTCCAGAACCAGCGCCCGCCCCCCCGTAGCCCCGGCAACGACAAAAGGCCGCCCCCGGAGCGCCGTATCCTTTTGGGCCGCCACCGCCGCCCGGAACCCGATAATATTAAGATGGCAAACCGCCCGGTTTATGTTCCCCATGTTCAGCCCGATGTTTCGCCCAATCCCGCCCGTTTCAAAATTTCCAACAGCGTTTGTGCGTTCTGTACCGCCTGCCCCCGCGCATGGTTGTTAAAGTACACCAGAATTCTATCTGCCTGCACTTCAATCCGCCGTATCCGGTCAAGCCAGGCTTCAAGCTCCCGCTCATTATACAGGTAGTCATACCGGGCCACCTCATCGGACCCCCACCATGCCCCGGCATTCCGCCCATGGAGCCGGATATACGCAAAGGGCGCCGTAACCACATCCAGAGCCGGGGGCAGCTTCGCCAAATCCGGCATATCCAGCGCCACCAGCGCCGCCCCCTGTTTTCGCATACCCTCGATCATCCTCGCGGTATACCAGTCCGCCACCCGGAATTCCACCGCAAGGGGAACCCCCTGAAAACAAGAAAGCACATCCCGCAAATAGCGCCGATTCTCAGTTGTATAATGGAACGAATAGGGAAACTGGAATAAAACCGCTTCCAGCCGCCCGGCTTGCATAACCGGCTCAATGGCTTCCCGGTATGTCTCCGCCTCAGCCTTCCAGTTATTAGGGTCAATTTTATGGGTCAGGCTCTGGTGCGCCTTTGCGGAAAAGCCCAAGCCCGGCCCCCCGTCAACAAGCATTTTTGCCAAATTTACCGCCTTGGGCATGGAATAGTAGGTATAGTCCAGCTCGACCGTATTAAACCGCTCCGCATACAGGGATAGATAGCCCTCTTTTTTGGTTCCCAGGGGGTACACCGGCCCCAGCCAGTCGGTATAATAAAAGCCGCAGGTTCCTATTAAAATTTTCGCCATAATCAGCCCTACAAACCCCTTTACAAATCGGCGTATTGCCTATAAAATTCACTCATGGTGATTAAAATAATCACTTGATTTTAACTGTAGATCAGGGCAATAGAGGGTGTCAATGGAAACCGAGGAAGAACGCTATAATTTTCTTCAAAAACGCTCCGGTTTATCAAAATTGGAGTTTGCCCGGAGCCTGGGGGTCTCAAAAGAGCGGGGGTATTCCCTCTCAAAAGGCATTTACCACGCTTCTCGTGAAATCCTGGACAAATTGTCCTCCGTATATAACGTCAACCTAAACTGGTTCCTTCTGGGGGAAGGCTCCCCCTTTGAAACCGAAAAAGCCACTATCAAGCTGCTTCGTCAGGAAGCCGCCGCCGGACGGGGCCGGGAGATAGAAGACTACGCCGAGGAGGAGACCCTCAAACTCCCCCGATCCCTTATCAGCCCCTACCGCCCGGAAAACCTACAGGCCGTCTATGTCGCCGGAGACTCCATGATAGGCGAACACATCTACAATGGCGATGCGGTTATTTTTTACCCTGGCCTTACCGAAGGCAACGGCATCTATGTCCTGTCCCTGGACACCGCATTACTGGTCAAGCGGGTGTCCTTTGACAACCTCCCCCGGTCAGTCTCCCTCATCAGCGCCAACCCTGCCTATCCTCCCCGGCAGATAAGCGGGGCGGAACTGGAAAATCTGCGGATCGAGGGGCGGGTGGTTACTTGTGTCCACAAAGTTTGATAGTATAGCTCATAAGGAAGGCCATTATTGGATAAAAAACGGGGAACTATGAATAAAGAACAGCCCAGCTTAAAAGAATTTATTAAATCTACGTTGCTTGATATTAATTGTGCGGTTATAGAAGCAAAAAAAGAAGGCATTCCAATAGCATACAGACAATATAACAATGATATATTGCCAATCTTAAAAACAGTAGAATTCGATATAGCCATACAAGTATCGGAAGATGAAAGTTCAGGTAAAAATAAAGGAGCTGGCTTTGGCATTTCCGTTGTCAATTTAAATATTTCATCTGACAAGGAAAAAACTCATCTACAAAATTTGACTAATAGAATTAAATTTTCTGTGGATTTATTTTTAGGTTTAGAAAAGGAAGATAATCAAATATAACATGAACCCCTTTGAAACAGTCATCCAAAAATACCGTGACACCGCCTTCTCCGAACGGGACAAAGGCTACCGCTTTGAAAAACTCATGCAGGAATACCTCAAATCCGATCCACTCTATGCTGCTCAGTGGAGCAATGTCTGGCTATGGGGCGATTTCCCCTCCCGGAATGACTTTTCAGGCAAGGATACCGGAATAGACCTGGTTGCTCGTACCATCCACGGCGATTATTGGGCTATCCAATGCAAATGCTTCAAAGAAGATACCCGGATCAACAAGCCGATGGTAGACACCTTTCTGTCCACCTCCGGCAAATCCTTCTACGATGTTCTGGAGCCAGGTAAAAAAGTCCGCTTCTCATGCCGCTTATGGCTTGATACCACCATAGCCGGGTTTAACCCCGAAGCCGAAAATGTCATAAAAGGACAAAGCCCCGAAGTCAAACGCCGGGGTTATTACGACCTTGTTGACGCCCCCGTAGATTGGGCCAAACTGGACAAAGGAAGTTCCGGCGAACAGGCCGTAAAAAAGCGGTACAGCCCCAAACCCCACCAGCAGACCGCCATTGATGCTACCCATAACTACCTAAAGACCAGCGACCGTGGCAAACTAATAATGGCCTGCGGAACCGGCAAGACTTTTACCAGTCTCCGTATAGCGGAAAACGAAACAGGGGGTAAAGGCTTTGTACTTTTTCTTGTCCCTTCTATTGCCCTTTTGGGCCAAACCCTCCGGGAATGGTCCGCCCAGGCACAGGAACCCATATACCCCATCTGTATTTGTTCAGACGCCCAAGTCTCAAAGACCAAAGATGATGATTCTGTCGTTGATTTAGCCTTGCCAGCTTCCACCAGCATTAAAAATATTACCCAACAATACGACCGTGCCATCGCTTCACAAAAGAAGTCAGGCGGCTTAGTGGTAGTATTTTCAACCTACCAATCCATAGACGTAATCAGCCAGGTACAGAAGTCCATAAACAAACAAAAACAAGGCTCATTTCTATTTGACCTCATTATATGTGATGAAGCCCACCGCACCACCGGCGTAACTATTTCCGGCCAGGACGAATCAGCCTTTGTAAAAGTCCACGACGACAAATTCCTCAAAAGCAAAAAACGAATCTACATGACCGCAACCCCCCGGCTTTATTCCGAATCGGCGCAGAAAAAAGCAAAAGAGGCGGATGCCCTTTTATGCTCAATGGATGATACCAAACTATATGGCGAAGAAATGTACCGTATCGGCTTTGGCGAAGCCGTAGATAAAGAATTGCTGTCCGATTATAAAGTCATCGTCTTAACCATCGAAACAGAACAGTTAAACGAAAAATTAAAAGCCTCCATTGAAAAACACAATACCAACGAAAACAAGGAAATCGAAGTAGAAGAAGCTCTAAAAATTATCGGTTGTATCAATGCCCTCTCCAAAAAATCTTTAACCGATAAAGAAATATTTGAAAACATAGACCCCCAGCCCATGCACAGCGCCGTTGCCTTCTGTCAGAACATCGCCATATCAAAGGCAACCGCCGAAGCTTTTAATGATGTAAGAGAAGCCTATTTTGAAAGCCTCACCGAAGAACAGCGCAAGGAAATTGTTACCGTAGAATCGGACCATGTTGACGGCACTATGGGAGCGCAGACCAGGGAACGGAAATTGCAATGGCTTAAATCGGCGGATACCGGAAAGCAGGATTGCCATATCCTCAATAATGTCCGCTGTCTTTCCGAAGGGGTAGATGTACCTTCCCTGGACGCCGTTATGTTCCTCTCCGCTCGGAACAGCCAGATTGATGTAGTCCAGTCCGTAGGCCGGGTAATGCGAAAGGCCCCCAATAAAAAATACGGCTATATCATTATCCCCGTGGTTGTACCGAGTACAGCGGAACCGGAAAAAATCCTTGCCTCCGACCGCTTTAATGTGGTATGGACCGTCCTTAATGCCCTCCGCGCCCATGATGACCGTTTTAACGCTACCATCAATAAAATCGAACTCAATAAAAAGAAGCCCGATAAAATCAAAGTAACCGGAACCAGCATAGGCGGGGCCGCCGTTGATGGGGATGATGACAGCGGGAGCGGCGCCACAAAGGATCGGAAACTAAAATCCGAATTCCAGAAACAAATGGAACTGGAATTCGCCCAATTCCAGGGTTATATTTATGCCAAAATGGTACAGAAATGCGGCAACCGTTTATATTGGGAACAGTGGGCCGCCGATGTTGCCAATATTGCCGAGCGGCATATCGAACAAATCACCGCCATTGTTTCCCAGCCAGGAAAGCCCAAGGACGAATTCACCCGCTATCTATCGGGCTTGCAGAAAAACATAAACCCTTCCGTATCACAAAAAGACGCTATAGAAATGCTGGCCCAGCACATCATCACCCAGCCGGTATTTGAAGCCCTTTTTGAGGATTATTCTTTTGTCAAAAACAACCCCGTATCCCAATCCATGCAGGGTATTATCAATGTCCTTAATGAAAAAACAACCAAAGAGGACAGCGAGCAGCTTGACCGCTTCTATGTATCTGTCCGCAAACGTGCCGAAGGTTTAGACAATGGCGAAGCCAAACAGAGGGTAATCAGCGATCTTTACGATAAGTTTTTCCGTACCGCCTTCCCACTGGTAACTGAAAAATTGGGGATAGTGTATACCCCGGTGGAAATTGTAGATTTTATTATTCACAGCGTCGAGGATGTTTTACAAAAAGAATTCTCTCGCAGCCTATCCGACGAAAATGTCCATATCCTTGACCCCTTCACGGGGACCGGGACCTTTATAACCCGCCTGCTCCAAAGCGGCATAATCCGCCCGGAAGATTTAGAACGGAAGTATAACAAGGAAATCCACGCCAACGAAATAATGCTATTGGCCTATTATATCGCTTCAATTAACATTGAGAATGTGTACCATGATTTATTAAAATCCATTGACCCCTATAATGAAGCATTTTTAGAGCCTATTAAGGAATTAGCCGTTGCAGATTCCGGGGCAAAAGCCAAAATTAAGAAATTCCCAAAAAAAGCGGCTAATCAGGGGTACACAGCTTTTAACGGTATTTGCCTTACCGATACGTTCCAGTTAGGGGAGACAAAAGAAGGCGAAGACCTCTTTAGTGAGATATTTCCTCAAAATTCACGCAGAGTGCAGGAACAACAGAAAACACCGTTACGAGTAATTATTGGTAACCCACCTTATTCAGTAGGGCAAAAGTCTGCTAATGATAACGCGCAGAATCAGCATTACCCAAAACTTGAAGCAAGGATAGCAAATACTTATGCCGCAAATTCTAACGCAACTAATAAGAATTCTCTATATGATTCTTACATAAAAGCCTTCCGTTGGAGTACAGACAGATTGAAGGTTCAAGATGGAGGAGTTATCGCCTTTATTACTAATAGTGGCTGGATCGAGAAAGGTGGTGGTTTAGATGGTATGCGGAAATGTTTAGAAGATGAATTTTCATCAATCTATATTTTTAATTTGCGAGGAGCAATTAAAGGCAGAAGCGGCGAATTAGCAAAACGAGAAGGGCAGAATGTTTTTAATATTTTAACAGGTGTTGCAATAACGATTTTAGTGAAAAAGAAATCTGATATAAACACCAAAGCAACAATCTATTATCGTGATATTGGTGAATATATTAACCGCAAAGAAAAACTTGATATACTAAATAAAGAGAAAACGATATTAGATAGAATAGCAGAATCAGAAATATTGAAACCTAATATACAAAGTGACTGGATATTACAAAGAGGAAATTTATTCTCAACATATATTCCATTAGAGCCATTTAAAAAACTTGATGCAGCTTCAAAAAGTTTTTTCGTTTTATATTCCAATGGTGTGAGTACAAATCGTGATCCGTGGTCTTATAATTCATCAAAAGAAATATTAATTAAGAATATGCGCTCTCATGTTCGATTTTATAACCAACAAGTTGATGAATATAAAACTGCATTGCAAAATAATTCTTCATTGAGTATAGATGATTTTAAAAATAATTCAACTGATAAAATTAAATGGTCAAGTAGTCTTGAAAATAATTTGAAAAACCTGAAAAAGGCTAAATTCGATGTTAACAATATTGTAATATCAACATATAGAACTTTTTTTCAACAATATCTTTATTATGGCGATAAAATGGTACATCGGCCAGGGCAATTTGATCAGTTCTGTCCAAATATTGATACAAAATATTATATTATTTGTGTTCCCGCCATTGGCAACAGAGGAGACTTCTCAACTATAATGACGAATAACATTACTGATTTACATATTTCATCAGATGGTACTCAATGTTTTCCCCTTTATTGGTATGAAAAGAAAAATAAGGTTCAAGGTGGATTATTTGAAAATGTAGAGGATGAATATATTCGCCATGACGCTATTTCAGACTTTATTTTAGAACAGGCTAAAACCCGCTATGGAAACCGGGTAACAAAAGAGGATATTTTCTATTATGTCTATGGTATTCTCCATAGCCTGGAATATCGCAAAATCTTCGCCAACGACCTTAAAAAAATGCTCCCCCGGCTTCCATTAGCAAAAAAGCCTCATGATTTTTGGGAATTTAGCAAAGCCGGAAAAAAACTTGCGGATCTTCATCTAGCTTATGAGGATCAGAAGAAACCCACCGAGGTTAAAGTAACAGGGACAGAGAAAAGAGATTTTATAGTCAACAAAATGGAATTCGCTAAAAAGGATAAGAAGGAACAGAAAGATACTATTATCTATAATGCCCATATAACAATTTCTAACATCCCCGCTAAAGCCTATGAATATGTGGTAAATGGAAAATCCGCTATCGAATGGATAATGGAACGCTACGCCGTAACCACCCACAAGGAGAGCGGTATAACCAATAATCCCAATGACTGGGCTGCGGAGCATGGGGATCCTCGATATATACTGGATTTGTTGTTATCGGTTATTACCGTCAGCGTAAATACGATTGATATTGTGAATGGATTGCCAACGGTAGAGTTTCAAATTTGAATTTACATATATCAAAAATTAACATTGTCAGTAGGTTTGCCTAAATGCCAGATTTAACACACCTTGTTAAAGAAGAAGAAAACCGCAAATTTATACTCACCACCAAGAAACATGGAAATATCCAATTTGATACTTTTTTAGTATGGCGCATAGAATTAGTTTTAGAAAAAGAAAAAGATATTGAAAATATTCCATCAAAATTATTTTGCCTTAATGTTGCCAAATATTTTTTGCTTGATTTCAACGGCTTAAAAATTGATAAGGATTATTATAGAAAAATTAAGGATTTATCTGAAATAAAATTAATCCTGGATGATAATGAAATGCTTAATTTTACAGAATTACTCATAAAAAACAATATTGATGCTATAGAACCGTATGAGATTCAAGATAAACCGGGTGTAAAAGATGATTTCGATATAATTAAACAATATTTTGTTGATGAAAAAAACCGATATGATGCGCTAGTAAAAAGTATGACGGGATTTTTAAATATAAATCTTACGCCCAAGATATTCTCCAACCTTAACGCAATATCAAAATTAACTAACATTAGTTCTATGCTTAATCACCCAGGTATTGACGCAATATCAAAATTATCTAGCGTTAATCCCGCCTTTATATCTTCAAGTCTGGATGAATTATCAAAAACAATTGATATTAAACCTTTACCTATACCCATAACAGAATCTGTAAAAATACCAGAAATTCATGACTATAAATTAGATACTCTTAGGGATATAGAAAAAACCATCCATTCTTTTATTGAAAAATACGAAAACAATGTCTTACTTAACAATGAAATTATAAAACTATCAAATGGAATTTTAGAGGATGTAAATAGAAATATCAAATCACAAATAGATACTGCTGAAAAAAACAGCAAAGAAGCAAAATCGCAAAGTAATTTGGCAATTACAATTTCATTAATTGCTTTACTCATATCTTTTATTTTCGGTGGTATTCAAACATATTTAACGTATAAGTCAAATGTTCAAATTGATATATTAAATATTGGCATTCAAAATTTAAATAACTCAATTAGTACCAATAATGAGTTATATCAAAATATTAAGGAAAATTTACATCAAACGAATGAATATCTTGAATCTTTACCGGAAGACCTGAATAAAACAAATAGAATTTTAGAATCTTTGCCAAATAAAATAATACAATATATACAACCTAAAGACTAGGTTAAAAAGGTGACTGGTACACACAAATTAAATATAAAATGCAATGCAAGAGTGACAGGCACCAGTTAGAGGGGGGAAGTCTCCCCCCCACGCTCCAAACCTGCGGTTTTCCGCTCCCCCCCTCAGCGGGGGGTACCCCCGCAACGCCCCCATGGCAGGCAACGCAGGGGTGCCAGGCACCGGAAATGCCTAGTGTCCCTCGCGCGAGGGACACTACCAGTATCATAGTGTTATTTTTCATTTCAAAGTACCAGGCACCAAAAATCCTAGAGGTAAAGCAAAGGAAAAATCAGCTCTGTTAATTTAATTGAAATTATACAAGGCGTTTTATGAGGGATAACTACGAATACATAGACCCCAATTATATCTATACCTGGGGCAGGAAGCACTTATATGCTTTTCAAATATAAATAACTATATTGGTATCTTCCGAAAACTGAAAATTGATAAAATAAAAAAACCTAAACTATTTTTCATACTCCCATAGCCGCAATTTCCCCATCACATTCATAATCGGTTTTTCATACAAAACAGCCTTGTCAAAAATCCAATGGAAACAGGAAGGCTCAGCAAATTCATCTTTCGAATCATCGATAATATCGGCCAGCTCAGCCTCCCCGACAATACATTGGCTAGGCATAATAAACCCATATTTCTTGGCAGCATTTTTTGCTTCTTCTACAGGCATTTTATAAGTAAGTTTCTCGCCCAAACCATATTGCGTAACTATCTCATTTAAAAACTGAATATACCCTCTAAAAGAATCCGGGGCATCTTTAGGCAGAGGATCATACCCATAATATTTAAGATGGTATTTAGTAAAAACATCCGGCATATACTTTAATTCCGGCCATGCAAGAGGCTTGCCCGAAGCGTGAATAAGCAGCTTCCCCCGGTATTTAGTATCCCAAGTCCTATTTTCAACAGTTTTTATCCCTCTGCAAACAAGCGTAGCATACGGCTGCCGTATCGATAAAACTTTCATAGAAAGATTATAAAACATCAGCAGAAATGATTCAAGCAATTATAAATACTGTTAATCTATACCGCCCCCCGTTCCTTCCCACCCCAGCCCAGCCCAGCCGCATTATTATCACCCCCTAAACAGGGGGTACCCCCGCAAGCCCCCATAAGTCGGAAGAAATTACTACGTAATTTCAAAAACATTTACCTTCGTCCTCCGCCGCCCTTACCCGTTCCATAGGGGTACTCATTCCGTAAGCCCCTTTGGCATGGCCCTCGCCTATGCGCCGGTGAGCGGCGCGCAAGGGCCACGCCAACCCCCTACGGGGGTCGGGTCATCTTTCCCAGCCGCATACCGGGAAATTTACCCGCTCCACCCGCCACCTTTTCTAAAACTAACGTTCACAGTAGCCATCACCCCATTTTGCTGCGGCCGATGGCTATTTTGTTTTTCCCCTCGGGGGGAGCCATGGGGGCGGGGTTTGTGAGCCCCCATGGCCCCCCCCTCTACAGGGGAAAAACAATGGGGGGGTCTGGGGGTAGCGGTGGGTTATCCCATCCACTATCTGTCTGGGTTCATAGAGGGGTTTTGCTATGCGTAGTTACTTTCTAGCTTCAGTTCTGGTTTTCCCTTGCCACCATAACAGAGTCCATTGCTGTCCCTCTGTCTCTTCGGCCAGGGCTTCCATTTTGCCGCCCCCAAGCCTTTCTGCCTTCGGAAACTACTACACCCTAAAACGGTATTTCCACAGCAGAACTGCCGCCCAGCAGTGGGCTGCCCAGGTAGTTGCCGCCCACACTGTGGGCACGGATGGGCAGCTCTCTTTGCTCTAGGTTTCTATACCCCGGCCCTGGCTGCCGGGGGTTATTACTTTTTTGAGAGGTATTCATATGAACGAATACGACGATTTGACCATGGCCGGGATAAATGCCCGCAGAGCACCGCCCCCTTCCACCGCATTAAACACCCGGAAAAAAGCAGCCCCAGCCTTTAAGCCCTATACGCCACAGTTTTCCGAGACTGCTACCGTCACGGTCCGCCGCCTTGCTTGGGCATTAGGCTGCAGTATGCCCGCCACAGTAAACCACCTGGTAGAGCTATTGCCATCACTCTATGCAGCAGAAACAGTCTGCTCCCATTGCCAGGACAAGGAAAAATGTAGCCTCTGTTCCTTCAAAACAGCCGCGCCTACACCGCTAAAAGATTTTATTTACTTATAGGATCCTTCCCCCCGGCCCTAGCGCCGGGGGCTATATCATTTTTTCAGGAGCTTTATATATGAAAATTGATTTTGAAATAACCAACGAACTAGCAACCATCATCCCCCGCAGCCAGTTACTGGTGACCGCCGCCAATCCCGAAAGCTATGCCGAGCCAATAGAACGGCTTGCAAGACAGCTTGAAAAATGCCCCAGGCTTTACGAGACAAACGGAAAAGACGAGCACCCCGCCATTTTCCATTACTTCTACGGCGGAACCGATATTTTTATCTGCGAGTACGACCGGGAAGATACCATGTTCGGCTATACCATTCTGAATAATGACCTTGTAAATTCAGAATGGGGCTATACCAGCGTTTCCGAAATCTGCCGTATAGCCCCCTTGAATATTGATTATTGGTTTGAAGAACAGACCATCGAAACCGCCCTATACCAGCGTAATCCTGATTATTTTAAAAAGCCTAAATCATTGGACTAACAAAAAAGCCCCCGGACATAACCGGGGGCTTTTCTTTCTTACGCTCTAGTTTTCAAAACAACCATATTCCCCCTCGGCCTGGTCACCAAAAACCCGTCCCGCTTGCGGAACCGCAGGAACAGTTCTCCATACTCCATTGATTCCGTGGTCCCGTCAAACTTCTTGATTTCAATACCTTTCCTGTTGCCATGCTGGATCCTCTTGGGATTCATGAAGATAGCAAAGGGGGTGTCGTTTTCAATCGCCCCATGCTGGGGCAGGATGGACACTTCATGATAGGGATACAAGTCCAGCTTGCCCGGCATAGCCTCAGTAGGATGCCGCCAAATCGGGCGCCCATCAGCATCTTCAATATTGGCGATATGGTTCAGGACTGTTTCATGCAAGAACCAAGCGCAGTCCTTCCGTTCCTCCGCAGGAACTCTATACACCGCATCCCGAAAGTCTTTCCAGGTCAGCGCGTTGATATCCGCCCCGGCAATCTCGACTTCCTCTGTCCCATCAGCCGCCAGCGCCCCGGTAAAGGGATCATCGTCAGCCAGGAGGCATTGACGGTCAAACTCCTGCCCATACACTTCGGTAAACTCATCGATGAACATGGCGCCCAGGTCAGTAAAGACATCCTCCTCAAATTCGTCAAACCAGGGAATGAACCCCGCCAGGGTATAGGCTTTAAGCTCAACGCGCTGCGCCCCTTGGGGCTTGCTCCCGGTAATCTGCTGCCCGTAAGCGGTTAGCCAATGAAGCTGCACCCCGCCCCGGTCCCGTGTCGGCAGAAAGATTGACGGCCCCATCATCGGGCGGTGACGCACCAGGGGCATCATCACCGATTTTTTTGCGGCATCCTGCATAATCTCGTTTTCATAAATCGGATTGATAAGGTATTGGTCATTGGTTGCCATGTTCCCCATCGGCGAGCCAAGGGCTGCTTTCTCATTGACGTTCCAGCCCTTCTCCCCCCATGACACATCCCGGGGATTCGTCCAGTTGTCAGCCTTGAGGTTCGGGGTAAAGGACAGTTCCGCCAAGGCCCCATGGTTCCCTGTCCAGGCCGCCGCCAGGGCTTTGCCCAACCGGTACTGCAATTCCTTCCGGGTCAGCTCCCGGGGATTTGCCGCCTGCCCCTTGAGTTCCCCCCGTAGCTCCTTGACCGTGCTTTTCAGAGCTTCCGTTTCCTGCAAATGCCCTACCGCAACCGCTTCCAGGGCTTTGACAATATCCTCCAGCAGCTCCTCTTTTTCCCGGAAATAGTCCGCCGCCTTCTCCTGGTCCCGGAACCCAGCCGCCTCGATTTTCTGCATATCCGCCAGCTTTTTTTTAATCGCTTTAATCAGTTCGTCCATACCACACTCCCAATAAAATAGTAATACTGTCAAAGGAGCAGCCAGGCTGACAGCCGGGCGCCCCCTGGTTACCCCTGAATAAGCCCGCCCAGGAATTGCCGGGAAGCCTGCAAATCAAGCGCCACCGGGCCGCCTTCCGCCGGGGAAGCTTTGGCCAGAGCTGCCTTCGCCAGCGCCCAGGGATTCGCCGGGACATTGCACACGCTGAATTCCAAAAGTTCCTGCTTGCGAAAAATCAGCGTAGTCCCATCCTCCGCATCCTTCTTTGAAGGAATCTCGATTTCCAGTACCCGGAACCCCACGGACCCTGCCCTGATAACCCCGGCCTTTACCCGTTCCCCGATACCCCAGCCAAAAGCGTCATAGTCCCTGTCATTAAAGATGATGGACCCGTGCAGCCCCTTGCCATCGGCATACAGCCCATCGGCCCGGCCAATCGCCGGGATGTCGTATTTGTGCGCCCACTGAATCACCGGGTTTTGCATAAACTGTTTATAGTCCCAGCCCGCAGGGTCAATGCGTTCGTCAAAGCGGTCAAGGTCAAAGGTACTGAATGTCCAGGCCACGCCAGAGGCAGTGTCCTGGACATCCCCCGTTTGAAGCGCCAGGACAAAGGGTGCCGCCGCAATCACCTCCAAACCGGATTCAACATTCCTGATTCCTCCCTCATCCTTCCCCATTCCCAATTCCCCCCGCAGAAACGCAAGCAGCCCCGCCCGGTCCCGCACCGCAATTTCCCCGCCCTTATTCCTCAGAATCACCATACACCCCCGTGTCCATCATGTTCCCGCCTTCCCCGAAAGCGGCCTTCAGCACTTCTTCCAGGCTCACATAGCCCATATACAAGGCAAACAATAAAAGCTGCACCGCATTTTTTATCCCGCACTTTTTGTAAATCCGGCTCTTGTAGTTCTTCACGGTCTCATAGGTCAGATGCAGGAGCCCGCCAATCTCCCCAGCCGTTTTTCCCCGGCTCAACAGGCACATCAGTTCCCGGTCCTGCATGGTCAAGCCCTGCTGCTTAAGTTCCCCCAGGCGATAGTCAGAAAAATGCTGTAAAGCCCCGGTTTCAGCTATTTCTTCCGGAAAGTATTCTTTCCCCTCAAGCAGTTTCCGGCAGCCCTTCAAACAGGCCTCAGGCCCATCCCGGTAATTCAAGTACCCCGCCGCCCCCAGGTTGTAGAAACGCTCCACTTCCTGGCACACCGCCTTCTCAAAACTGAAAATCGCAAACCGGGCCCGCTCGCTTTTCCCCTTCAAAACCGCCATTAGATACGGCGTAGCAATGTCCGCAAAATTCGATTCCAGAAACACCAGCCGCGCCTGAAACCGTTTTATTTTTTCCTTCAAATCCTCCAAACCAGAAGCAAGCAGCACCGGCTCATTACGGGTCAGCTGCTCGATATTTTTGCGAATATATTCTGCAATCGGTACCGAAGTACTCGCCACAATAATATTATTCGCCATGCCCTTCCCCGGAAGCACCACCGGACTGCAAATCCACCGGTACCAGGTTTTTAGGCCGGTACCACTTATTGCCCCAGGGCTTGGGATCCTTCCCGCGCTCTTTCAGAACATCATTGATAGTCTTGAGCCCCGCATTGATCTCCGCAATATCCCGGCTGCTCTGGGCATCTTCGCTTTCCTGCAATTCAGGGATATCCCAGAGATCAAATTTCCCGGTTTCCTGTAGCCCCAGGCGGATAAAAAACTGTGTTTCCAGTATGCTTTCAAATTGCCGCAGGGCAGGGATAAGGGTGTATTTCCAGAACGCAGCGTGCTGCTCCTGGGTATCCTTGCCGGAAAGGGACGTAGACTTGTCATTGATATTGGCAACCCGTGGAGGGATGCCGTATTTAGCCAGAATAGTGTAGAGGTTCCAGCGTTTCAGCTCGAACAGTTTTATAACTTCCGGGGTAAAGGCAAGGGGCTCAAAACTGGTCCCCTTGCCCAGCACCGCAATTTTCCGGTTAGCCCGAACCGCCCCGTATTTGCTTTCCCAGCGCTTTTCAAGGGCGTCAGCTTCCTCCGGGCGGATAGCCTGGTCAGTTTTCAGAATCCCCATAGGGACAGCGTTATTTTTAAGCAGCTGGCTATTAGCTTTGTTGGCAAAATAGTCTTGCTCCAGCTCCAGGGCCAGAGCCGCCAGCGGATTAACACCCCGAACCGGGTTCCAGGGGTTCCAGTCCCGGAAATGGATAAGTTCATCCCGCAGAATAGGTATCAGATCGGTATCAGTCTGATAAAACCACCGCCTGTTTACTTTTTGAAATGGATCACATACGCCCCCCGCCGCACTGTCCTCATGCCGCACCCTTCTCGGATCAAGAATATAGATCTCATGCGGCAGCCCACCCCCGTACTCGGGACCAAACCACCAGAATGCCTCGCCTTCCAGGTACCACCAGGCAGCCGTTTCCTTCCAGAGATCGTACCGGCTCATAAGCCGGTTCGGCCTCCTGAACAGATCAAACAGCCGCCCGCCCTTTACATCGTTCCCCCCCCGCACAATAACAAAATCTGCCCGTGCAATATTGCGGACTAAAATACCAACCGCAATATTCACCCAGGCATTGTGCAAATACCCATTGCCAGAATATATAGTACTATAGTTATCATAATTGTCAAGAAAATTTTCTTTCTCCATGCACTGAGCCGCCATGCCACGAGTTTTCTGTTTGCTAAAAAAGAAATCCCATAGTTTCATTGCGCGATAATCCCCTGCTGGACATCAGAGAACACCGCATAGCGCAAGGCATCCATAAAGTGGTCATTAAGCTTTATGATTTCCCCCGCCTCATCCCGGCAGTAGTCCCAAATCTCCGAAAGAACGCCAGTACAGCTATCAGCAACAAAAAACTGACTCCGCTCAATCTTTGCGTTAATAAAGTCAATCCCGCTTTCAACACTGTTATTAGCCTTAGTTCCATTCGTAATCTCCTGAATCCGCTCTCCCCCAGCCGGATCGCAGTAAACCGGAAAATCGAGATACTCATACCTGCCATCAGCGATACTGTCAAACCAATGGCGTGATTTTAGCTCCTCGTTAAACGATTTCGTGGTCATATTAAAAGCGCCGTAATCGGCTAGCACAAAAATTGCGCCATTCACCCACCCAATTTTTACATTCGTAATATTGAGCCCAAAATCCTGGCCCGCAGCAACCCGGTCATATTCAGCAGGCATATCCGCCGCTTTCAGAATCATGGTCTCGTCAAACAGTTCGTAGATAACCCCCTCGGCCTTAACCCAAGACCCATCCCGGAACCGTGCCCGCTGTTTTTCTGGCAGCGCATCCAGCACATCGGAAATATAGTCATCGGGCAAATGCTCCCGGTTATCAGCCGGGTTAAGCAGCATGGAAGCGTACAGCTCCGGCCGGGCCAGCGGTTCACCGTTCAAAAACTGCTGCTTGCGAATGAAAATCCTATACGCCCAATGGAGCGGCGAGCCTGGGTTGCAGTCGTAGAGAAACAAATTCCGGCACCCAGGAACCCGCATAGCCAGCCGTGAATACGCCGTAGTAACCGCAATATAGCTAAGCTGTGAAATCTCGTTAAAATAAATCGTGTTGTATTCATGCCCCAGAATCTTGTCCGCCTGCTCCCGGTCCCCCAGTCCGCCAATCCAGATTTCAGACCCGTTAAAAAGGGTAATCATGCTTTCATGGGCCAGATAGCTGTAGCGGCTGCTGCCCACCGTATTCGAAAGTGCAGGCAAAAGCGTTTCCCGCAGCACCGAGGACCGCGCATCCTTGGCCCGGTACCGACAAATCAAATGCCGGGACCCCGCAAAGCGGATCGCCCGGTAGACAATCACCATCACCAGGACCGTAGTCTTGCCCGACCGGGACCCGCCAAACAGCAGAATATGTTTCGCCCCGCCCTTAACCAGTTTGATAGCTTGCCGCTGAACCGCAGTAGGGTTAAACACCGCCATACTCAAAGCCCCTCAAACTCAGGGAGAAAGGTAATCTGCCCGTTTTTATCGACCGACCCCTCCGGCTTATCCTTCCCAGCCGTAATCCCCGCAGCTTCCCGCTCTGCCCGGATCGCCGTGGAAACCCACTCCGTTACGGTTCCCTGCGCCAGGTCCGCCGGGTCCATCAGGTCCAGCTTCTTGCTCACCACCTGCAGCATTTTCCCCGTAACCGCCCGGTGGACCTTCCCCTGCTCCTCGATAGTTTTTCGCAGCTCCGCCTGTTTCAGCTTGTCCAGGTACCCGTCATAATCCGCCGCCCGTTCCCGCCACCGGAACGCCGCCGCCCAGCCCCGCCAGACCCGATACTTCTTGCCCTGTTTCGTTTCGTCCTTCTCGGAGACCTCCACAGCTTTACGGATATTCCGCTCCGGCCCAAAGTCCCGAAACGCACAGAACGCCGCATAGGCCACAGCACTTTCCCCGGCCAGCCGTTCCCAGGACTCAAAGGGCATAACTACCGCCTGTACTTCCTCGATGACCTTATTTATGTCCGTCATCACCGGCCCCCTTGGAAATGCACTCCGCTTCCAGCCCGGTAAACAGTTCCGGATTTCTTTCAGCCTCCCCCTTCCCGGAACGGATGCCCGCCGCATCCCCGCCTTTCATGCCCCCGTTAATCCATGCCGCAATTTCAGAAGGCCGGAACCGCAAACCGCCCCCAATCTTGATAAAGGGAATCGTTTCTTTCAGTACAAACTTGCGGATCGTGCAAACCTTGAATTGGGTAATCCGTGCCACATCATGCACCGTCATCAGGTCCTCGATGACCGTCACCTTTTCCGCCCACACCGTTTTGTCTTTATCCATGCCCCCACTTTCGCCCGGAATTCGCCTATTGGATATTTCACAAAGGTAATTTTTTGCCGAGTTTTTGACGTGGAAGCAAAAAAAACGCCCCTGGGAAACCAGGGACGTTCACAAACCTTTTTATAAATCCTAGACAGCGCCGGCACTATTCTCCGTTACATTACGCTCCTTGCATTCTTCCCACTTCTTCCTGTTCACCACCTCGGCAATAGCCGAGAAATCAACCCGCTCAAGCCACACCATAGGATCGCCTATTTCACCCGTTTCCGAAGGCACCACCACATTAAGCACCTGGATATTGACCGCCCCATCCTGCATTGAGCCCGGAGCCGGTATCTGCGCGGGGAACTTGCCGACTGAAGTCGGCGTTGCAAGTGGCGCGGGGACAGGCATCCCCGGTTTCTGGTCCAGCATTTTTTCCTGCGCCGCGCGCACATCCGTAAACTTGGAGCCGTCGAAATGGGTATACCGCTCTTTCGTTTTCTTGTTAAGATGGCCCGTCATAGCCATCACCTTATCATCGGTAATATTTTCGGTTAGGAGAAAGGTGTTGAAAAAATGCCGCCAGCCGTGCATATGAAGGTTCCGTTTTCTCTGCACATCCCGGGCAATCCCTGCCTTTTCCAGTGCCCGGTGGTACTCAATAGTTACACAAGCCCGTGATATCGGCTGTGGGGCATTGGGCCTCCAAACGAAAATAAACCCATCCCCATTTTTCGCAATAAGCTCCCGCAGCTCATCCTCAACGCCCGCCGGAATAGTAATATACCGGGGCCTTTTTGTCTTAACATTCCGGTAGCCCAGACTGTCAAACTGTTTCCTAACATAGATATACCCGTTACACACATACTTAGCCTTCAGCCCCAGCAGTTCCCCTATCCGCATACCCGTGCAAGCCGCTAGCATATTCAGCACATAGTACAGTTTTTTGCTCCAAACCGTTTCCCAGTTTTCAGGAAACAACAGCTTCACTTCTTCCGGGGTAAGAATAGTCATATCTTCCTGGTACTCATCATCTCCATCATCCTGGTTTTTGTCTGAACCGAGCTTCTCAACCAAATCAAACGGGTTGGAAGGGATAAGGCGTAATTTCCTATGGGCGTAGGTCAGCATGGTCCTGAAAATGTTGTAGGCATTATTGGCGGTAGACTTTTTTAAACCCTTGCCCACCAGAGCAAGCAGCCAGTTATCGATCATGACATCGGTAATCAGATCAATGCGGCTCTTTTCAAAATAAGGCAAAATATACTGTTTCAGGTTATACGAAGCAGTATCAAGATACCGTTGGGTAAGACTATTCCGGGCGTTACGGCTCTTGGTATACCGGCAGGTCTCGAAATCCCACCACCCCTGGGAAAACTCCCCAAAGGTCGGTACTGGCTCTTTTTCCGGCAGCAGCTTCCCCGCCTTCAAAAGCTGGTTGCAAAACTCCCTTGCCGCTGTTTTGGTCGTTTTCCCCGTGGAATGGCCGCACAGCCGTTTTCCCGCCTCGTCATAGACCTGATAATAAAAGACCACCCCCGCCGGTGTCTTCCGCTGGTACAGTGAATAAGACTCTCTTACTCGCATGGTAAACCCCTTTGCGGGTATTGCAGACATACCTGCATACACCCGCAAAACTAAGATTTAAACCGCTATTCACAGCTGATTTATTTCTATGTCTGGCAAGGATTTACCTAAAAGCGACCTTTTGTATATTTCACAAAGGTCACTTTTCACTACTTACAACGTAAAGATTTAGACAAAGGCGCCGATTGGAATCGAACCAACGCATAAAGGTTTTGCAGACCTCTCCCTTACCGCTTGGGTACGGCGCCAAATATTACAATATACAAATCATATCCCAAATCACAAGGAATGTCTAGTCACAGCGCCAGGGGTTCGACTTTTTTCAAATTGGTGCCTGGCACCTTTTTGGAAATCGGGAAATCTCAACGGGCCCTCGTTTTTGGGGTGTTTTGACGCTTTTGGCGATATGGATGCTCTATTGGCGGTATTTATAGAGGTTTGTTTTGTCTAAAAGAAGGTATTTTGTGCTTTCTACGATTAAAGTTTAGCTTTAGTCCGGTATTTCAGAAAAAAACCAGAGGGAATTTGGGGCTTATTTTGTATTTTTATCATTTGTTTGGTAGAAAAATAGGAAAATCGATTGGGAATTAATGAATAATCTTTTATTTTTTTAAACATTTAGTAGACTAAAAGCATAAAGATCTAAAAATAATGGGAAATCACATTATTTTGTCGTTTTTAATTTTTATTAACAATGAATAATCTCGCGCTTAGGTTCTGGTTTGAGAGAGGTATAGTATGAAAAGGTTTCTTGAGAAGGGTGTTGTTCTGGCTTTGGCGTTTGTGGCCTTGATTTCCTGTGAAAATCCTGTAGAAGCAGGGTTGGGTATCCGGGTTGATGTTAACCCGCCGCTTATAGCCATAGAATGGCCTCCTTCAGGAGCCTTTATCGATGGGGATCTGGTCTTCCGGGTCTCAGTCACCGACGATATGCAGGTGGACCATGTGTATGTCCGTTCGGGCATGGAAGCGGATTACCCTAACTCCACATGGGCGCCGATCTTTGCCCCTGAACCGGGGTCGTATATTTGGACTTGGCCCAAAAGGACCACCGATGACGACGATGGAACCTTCAAAGTACGCTTTAGGGCGGTAGATACTTCAGGGAAAGTTTCGGAAACCTCGGATCTGATTTACAAAATCAAAAACCTGCCCCCCAGAATCGACCTTAACCGGCCCAATTTTATGTTGAAAAACCGAAGTGTGGTGGGGGAAAGCGAATTGGCGGCCATCAGGAGGGGGCTGTCCATTCCCCAGGGGGATTACCTGACCGGTATTTCTACGGATTCCAAAGGTATCAGGGGGGGATTCCCCAGGATAAAACTATGGCGGGAAGGAACCGATGTTCCCAGCGAATGGGCAAAAATGGACTTTTACTCCACCGAGGCTGATGGGGCCACGGATCTAAATTTCCGGTGGATGATGCGGGTCCACCCGGATGATCCGGAGGCGCCTAATGCTGAGAAAGACGTGAATAAATGGGATGCCTACGAAACCGGAGTATACCGGATGCAAATCTGGGTGCAGGATTCCGGGGATTCTGAGCCCCCGGTGGAAACGATCTTCCCGCCGCCCTTTACCCTTGATGGCAGGGAATACGATTACCTGCCCATCACAATTACTCCCTTTGTTGAGCAGGTCCTTCTTTCTGTTGAAATGGATACCAGAAGTCAGGACCTTGCTTACCAAAGCCAGCCCTTCTCCTTCTCAGCCACTGCGTCTCATTCCTCGGGTATCGAAAATTTCAAACTGCGGGTACGGAGGGCCCAGGGGGATTACCATGAACTTATTTGGCGGTATGAGGATACCACCGGCATTCCCGGCATGGACATTAACGGCCATGAAACTTTAAGCGCATCCGCAGTCAGCCTGTCAGTAACCCCGGGTTCAGAGTATCCTGAAAAAGGCGGGGGGGCCTTCAACTTCTCCAGCGGTGCCTACACTTTCCTGATTGAGGCTTATCCTTCGGGGTCCCAGAATAGCCCTGTAATCTGGCAACAGAAGATCACCATTGACAATGATCCACCCACAGTAACAATACCCAGAATTGACCCAGCGCTTGTGGTAAACTACGCCGCACCGCCCCTGGACATTGCTTTTAAGAAAGACCGGCCCCTGGGTATCAGTGAAGGCCGGGTGGTAAATGGCAAGGTGATCATCAATATCAAAGCCGATGACCCCAGCGGGCTTGCGGAACAACTGGCGGAACCCAATAACACTGCCAGTAAATTGTACCGGCAATTCAGATATCTATTGATAAAAACACCGGCTTTTACTACCGAGCCCCAGGCTCAGGCTTATCTGGAAACGATACTGCCATCCGTTAATAATACTATCAATGCCTCTGCTGTCTACAACTTCAATAAAGATAGCATTACTACACTCAATGATCAAAATCGTTCCCATGGCTTTATTTCAGCCCCTGCTGCGCCTCTGGGGGCAGCAGGATCATCCGAATACTGGGCCGGCTTTGTGGATGATCTTCCCTATGCCACAGATGATGTTTTCAAAATCCTTAAATCCACAGACAGTGCCCCGGATATCCTGACCATCAATACTACTATTCCTTTCCCGGATGCCAACAGTACCGGGGAATTGTTCTTCTTCCTGGCAGCGAAGGATAAGGCGGATAACCTGGCAACTCTGGCCAAGGATGGCGCCCCTATAGGCTATCACTTCCATGTTGATCAGCAGGATGATAAGCCTACAGTCAAATTTACGGACCTTAACGGGGGAATAAACGAAGCGGAAAAACTGGCCGGGGCATTCAGCAATATCCTGGACCTGAACGCCCGGCTCCGGGGTATCCTGGAAGACGATGACGGGATTAACCTGGCAAATCCGGGTAATGCAAAATTTGAACTCTACAAAACCGGAACCCATGCCGGGGACGAGGCGCCGGGATATGTTCCCCAGGCATCGGACAGTAAAACTATTCCCCATAACGAACAACTGATCGGCCGGCAGGACAGGTCCATCAACTTTGAATTCAGTCGCGCAGACATGGGCAGGGCCTATGGTTTACCTGCTCTGGAGGATGGGATCTACCGGCTTACCATTACGGTGACCGACGATATCACTAAAAAAGATGGGCTTAGCGCAGTTAGTAATACTATCGGACCGGTGTTCTTTGCCATAGACAGCGCAAACCCGGCGATCACCATAAAAACACCCCAGAATTATGGCTATGCAGGGAGGGATTTCCCGGTCCGGATCGAGGCCTTTGATGGGAACAATCCCCTGTACCTGGAAATACGCCCTCCCCGGGCTGCTGCCTCCACCGCTAATTTTAACGGTGGCGCCCTGGGCTTCAATGGAACTACGCCCTATTATACAGGAAATTTGCCCGGCATAGTCCAGTACTGGGATATCAATTATATTAACTGGATCAAAAGCGCACCGGAACTGGATTGGTTTAAAGGGGACGCTACTTCGGATACCAGTACCAATAAACGGCTTGCAAAGTACGGGGAGAAGCGCTTAAGCGAAATACGGGCAGATGCAGCGGCCTGGACTAAAATCGGCGGAGATGCCAATGGCATGGATAACCTTAAAAAGATTCTGGAACAGGCAAAGCTGGATATGGTCGGTATCAGCGGCCCCAGTGATACGAACCCTGCGGTGACCGGAACCTGCCAATGGGACTTCCATCTTTCCGGGGTTGACCAGGATCACCTTACGGTAGGGATACTGGCAAAGGACCGGTTCCTGAAATCAACCGAAACAACCCTTACCGTAAAATTTGACCAGGTTCCCCCGGTTGTTGAAAGCACCTACCCCGCAAGCGGGGCCGGATGGTTTAGTTCCAACTTCAGCATCGCAGGAAGCGCCTGGGATCCTACCAGGGATGATCAGGACAAGGAAGCGCATCCTCCGGTAATCCCCGGAGCCAATGGGGAGATTGCAGATGTTAAATACTGGATCGGCAAAAAAACTGCTGTTCCGGTAACTGATTTGAATTTATGGGCCCACGCAAACCTTGCCAATCGGAACGCCCCCCGGACCAGCTGGAGCGTGTATGTCCCGGTGGAAACGGCAACTGAGGAGGGGGAGTTTGTACTCTATATCGCGGCTATTGATCAGACGGGGCAAACAAGCCTGGCCCTTAACGGGTCGGTTCCCTATTTTACCCCTGCCCTAACGACAAATTTATTTGCAAATACTAACATAGTATCCATACCCTATGGAATAGACAAATACTTTCCCCAGGCAAGCGGCAAAATAACAGGCTCAAGCGATCCTGAAAATGTTGCGGCCTATACTTCTTACAAGGATATACTCTTTGACCTTTCCGGCACTATTTCTGACACCAACGGGCTGCAATCCTACACCATAACCCAGCAAAGGAACCTGGAAACGCCGGTTGATATAACTAATTTTAGCACCACCCTTACTGCCGGCAGTACCAGCCTGAACTGGTCCCTGAGTTCACTGCCTAGAAAAACTGATAAAACTGTGATTAGCCCCGCTGATCTGCAAAGCGGCGCCTATGATGGTATCTACACCTACACTATTACTGTCATCGATGTAGCGAACCAGACCAGCACTATCACCCGGACCGTGTACCTGGACACCCAGGCGCCTACGGTAACGGTAAAACAGCAGCAGAGTTCCTATCTGGACCCGGTGATTAGGGCAAACTTTACTTCCGAACGCCTGACCTTTGTGGGGGAGGCTAAGGATAGGAGTCCGGGAACCGTGAAAAATGTCTACTACTGGGACGGGCCGGAAGGGGTTTCTCCCACCCTTAGCTACCCTACCCTTGCCCAAGTTGAAGCCCAGACAGGGCTCCCTGCTACCTGGGAATGGAAACTCGCCGACGGGGTCCCCGGTTCATGGCGCATCGAAATTAACCTGCCTAACAATACTCCCGAAGGAAAGCGGCGGATAAAGATCATCGCCTTTGACAACCAGGGGCACCGGAGTGAGAAGCTTTTTTACACAGGCCCCGGGGGATCAGAGACTGACGCTGAAACCGAGCTGGGGGTCACTGATCCGACAAAGCGTTACGATTTCCCCTATGCCCTGGATAAAACCCCTCCTGCGGTAAGTGGAAAAATATTCAACACACCTGACTTGGCTGCGGGAACCGGGGCATTTACCTACTACCGGGATCTTCGCTTTGATCTTACCGGGCTTATTTCCGATGCCAACGGACTAAAGTCTTTTTCCATAATCCAGCGGAAGGACTCAGGCATGGATAGTACCCTTACCGGTGAGCTCACCGCACCGCTATTGGTGCCCGGGGCAGGCTTATATAACTGGACCCTGCCTTCGCTGCCCAGAAAAACTGACAAAACTGTGATTAGCCCCGCAGAACTGCAAAGCGGCGCCTATGACGGTATCTACACCTACACTATTACTGTTATAGACGTGGCTGACCGGATCAGTTCCATTACCCGAACCGTCCATGTGGACACCCAAGCGCCTGAGATTAGCGTTATTACGCCCCATACTTCCTATGTGGATTCAACGAAACGGGCTTATTTTTCCACGGAGCACTTGTTTTTGGCCGGAGAGGCAACAGACAGGAGCCCGGGTACAGTAAAAAATGTCTACTACTGGGACGGCTTAGCCTCGGCTTCCCCAGCTCATGGGGATCCAAGCCTTGCCTGGATTGAAGCCCAGACAGGGGCCCCTGAGACCTGGGAGTGGAAGCCCGCCCAGGGCACCCCAAATTCCTGGCGTATTGATTTTAACCTGCCCATAGGCGAACACGAAGGGGACAGGCGGATGAAGATCATCGCCTTTGACAATCAAGGCCACCGCTGTGAAAAGCTTTTGTACTCCGGAGCTAGCTTGGGTACCGATGCTGAAACCGAACTTGGAGGCCTTGACCAGGACAAACGCTACGATTTCCCCTATGCCCTGGACCGCTCTGATCCGCAGTTGACGGAAAACACCATTGGTACGGAAAACCAAAAACTGGTGGCCTCGGAATTCAGCCTGGGTGGGCGCTTCGGGGACACCAATAAACTGGTTTCCCTTAAAATTGAACAGGAAAAACAGCTCAGTTCCAACACCTGGGACACTGCCACAATCATTACCATTCCCCATGCGCCCTTTTCAGGGATAGACGAGCTTTGGAGTACCGATGATCTGGGACCAGGAAAGAAGCTGCCCGTGGATGCCCTGGGCAACCATGATCCTGTTGCAAGCGGCGTTTACCAGTACACTATTACTGCTACGGATATAGTGGGCAGAAAGACCCGGCTGGTACGCCGGGTAAAGGTGGATGTCACTCCCCCGGGGATAAAAATCCAGTTCAGTTCTTATCAGCCTGATAAATGGTACGATACAACCACCAATATCCGGGGTGACGCTGACGATAGTAACCCTGATAATACCGCCGGTTCCGGGGTATCCGGAGTCTATTACTGGTACGGTCCCCAAACAGGTGCGGGAAGTACCCCGCCGCCCTATACTACCCTTGATCTGCTTCAGTCGAACTGGCTATCCGCCTCAGGAACAGATTCATGGAGCGTGCCCCTGGATATATCCGAGCCCGGTTTTACGGAAGGGCTCTATACCCTTTGGGTACTTCCCACAGATGTGGCGGGCAATATAGGCGGCAATAAACCCACCACCCCCGGCGTCCCTCCCCTGTCCGGGGATCCCCTGAAATACGATTTCAAGGTAGATAAGGCCAAGCCCGAAGTGGAAGAGACCTTTATCGATCCCGATGTAACGGCCCCCTATACCAATTCGCCTGAAAACCGCAGCCCCTTGAGAAAAGATTTTTTCAACCTGAACCTGAATTTCAGGGACAGCTATATGCTTAAATCCGTTACGGTTACCCAGTCCATAAATGGCGGGCCCTCCCTAACGCTGGCGAATATTACTAATTTAGCCACCCTCAGCGGCTCCCTCCCCATGAGCAGCCTTCCCTGGGCAGCTCCCAATACCCCGGTAGCTACCCTGGCGGACGGCGTCTATACCTATGCAGTAACCGTAAGTGACCAGGCGGGGAAAACCGCATCCCTTATCCGCACCATTACTGTGGACAGGGAAAAGCCCAAGGTACACATAAAAACCCCGGACAATGACAATTCCCAGGCCATTGGGCAGATAACCATCGAAGGGGAAGCCAAAGACCTTCCCTACGGCAAGGTAGTAAAAGTCCTTTACTGGACAGGGCTGAAGGAAGATGATTCCTCATACCCCGCGGTGGCGATTCCGGTCCCGATCCCTGTTTATAACCCGGCGGACCCCATTTATGATCCCACCAATACCAACTACAATACCCGGCCCTGGCAAGAAGTTGACGGCATAAGCCCGGGCCTGTCGTCCCTGTGGTTTAAGACCATCCCCCTGGGGGGCACAGCGGAAGGCAAGCGCCAGGTGGCGGTGATCGCGGTGGACCATTTGGGCAACTTCAGCTCGCCTGAACTGTATAACCCGAGTACCAACACAGATCATGTGGGCATACGCTACTTCTCCAAGGATGACAGCCAACCCTCCTTTGAGGAAACGGTCATAAAAGGCTCCACAGAATCCATGCAAAAGCCCCAATTTTTACTTAAAGGGAGTGCCCAGGACAGCAATGCTATCGACCGGGTGGTGCTGAAACAGGAATGGACAGGAACGGGGCCCTCCCCTATTCCCCAGACTATTACGGTGACCCTGGTTCTTAACAGGCACCCGAGCTATAAAAAACAGACCCAGTATTGGTGCTTTAATGACCTACCCTATAAAGACACAGACACCGAGGCTCATGGTTCAAGCAATTTAAGCACCGTTAGTAACGGCGGTACAAACAGCTCTGATCCCATAAGCTTTACCCCCGCCCTTGCGGACAGGTATACCGGGGACGGCAAATTCCGCTATACCCTCACTGCCTACGATGCTGCGGGTTCAGTGGTTCTGCTGACCCGGAATGTGGCCATAGACACCACGCCGCCCAGGGTCTTCCTGGACGCCGGAAATCCCCTCCAGAATTCCTTCTTCGATCAGAACGCCATTATCCGGGGGAGCGCCGAAGACACCGGGGCCAACAAATCCGGAGTAGAGGATATCTACTACTGGATAGCCCTCAGGTCGGTGACAACGATTCCGCCCCATGCAGGGAAAAACGATCTCACCGCTGCTGCCAATGGCTGGCAGCGGGCTGAACACGCCGTTTCCGGGGGAAACGATACCTGGCGCCTGAGCATCGATACTACAGTTCTCAGCCCGGAAGGGGAATACCAGCTTCAGGTGCTGGCCCTGGATTATGCGGGAAATACTGGCGGCGATCCGGGAACCCCGGCCAGCCCGGTTCAATACCTCTTCGGAGTGGACAAGGCTCTCCCGATGGGGGATGAACTGGCCATGGGCACAGATAAATTCACTGCTATAGCGTTCTTCCTGGGGGGTACCCTCTACGATACCTACGGCATAAATGACTATACGGGTGTCAAGATAAGCCAGAGCAAAGATGGGGGTACAGAAGTACTACTCAAGGCGTTTACAGACAACCCCGGGACAAACTACACCGAATACGCTACCCATGGCTCCATACCCGGCGGCAGGCCCGCAGAAACCAGGTGGTGGGAACTAACCGGCCTGCCTAGGAACCCCGGTAGCCCGGCCACTACCCTGTTAGCGGACGGCAAGTATACGTATAAAATTACCTTCAAAGACAAGGCAGGAAAAGAAAGCGCCATCACCCGCACTATTTCTGTGGATAATACCGATCCTACCCTGAGCATAAAACCGGCGGATCCGGATCATCCCAACGACTTGGCTATCTATGCCGGGTCCGTCACTATCCTGGGAACCGCCAGCGATCCTGCGCCGGGCACGGTGACCACGGTGTATACCTGGATTGGGGCTGACGGCTCAAGTCCGGCATCCACCCTGCCCCTGGACGGCATCGGTATTGTGCAAGCCGGCTGGAAACTGGCAAACGGAACCGCGGACTGGAACACCACCTATACCATAGGAGCGGGAAAGGATATCACCACGGAGGGTAAAAAACGCCTGGTGGCCTATGCCTACGACGGGGTTGGGCGCCACAGCCTTATGAAGGACGTCCGTTTCTGGGTGGATGAAAGCGCCCCCACAGTGACCGAAACGGCGATCAATACCAACGATACCAAATTGACCAACGACCGTTTTACCCTTGAAGGAACCGCAGGGGATACCAATGGGGTAGAAACAGTGGAAGTGTTCCAGCGCAAAGTGGGGGTTAGCCCCATCGATACCGCCCTACCGGGCAATCTGGTATACAAGTATACTGGTACGGGAGTCCAAAATGTAAGTTGGGCCGTACTTTCCAATACCAGCGCCAATCCCGGCCTCAGCCTGCCCCGTAACCCGGGCAGCAATACTGCGGCGGCATATCTGAGTCCCGAGGGCTACGGCAAGGAAGACGGAGTCTATGTCTACACTATTATTGTTACAGACATAGCGGGGAAAACCACTTCCATAACACGGACCGTAAACCTGGACTCCCACGCTCCCCAGCTCGGGGGAGACGGCGGCCTTAGCGGAGGTGTTACCATTGCAAGCCCCCTGGTGCCGGTGAACTACGACTCTACCCATGCCAGTACCTGGCTCAAGGGGACCCTGGCCAATATCAGCGGAAGTTCCCTGGACTATATGCCCACCACATCCGGCACCATCACCCCTTCCGGGGTTGCGGATGTGTACTATTTAGTGAGGGACGGGGGGTTTAGCGGGACCCTTCCGGATGTGAAAATTGCGACAAATATACTAAGCGATGCAACCCAGCTGAGTTTGACCAGTGTCTGGGCCAGGGCTAACGGGACCGCCCCCTGGTCGGGGACCATCAATCTCCAGGTCTTGGGTGAAGGCATAAAAAAACTCTACGTGGTGGCTAAAGACGGGGCGGGCAACTATAGTGCCGCAGAAACCCGGCTGTTCGGGATAGATATGTCTACCCCCCAGCTCACGATTACTATCCCCGCCGGGAAAATCAGCCCCCAGCCTCCGGCTTCCAGCCCGGATGTGGAATATGTGGAGGATAACTACTTCCAGCTGAGCGGTAAAATCCGGGATCAGAATCTCCTTTCCACTCCCGTTTATATGACCATCACCCAGCAGTACACCCCCACAGGCGGATCCATCGGCGCAGTGGTTCCTCTTACCAATATTACTAACTTTGTCACAGTTCAGGATGGAATTGATCCCAAGCTATACACCTGGGCCCTGCCTTCAGGCTACCGACTGCCCAGAAATCCCAGCAATATAGGTATCGAAGACACTCTGAGCGTGGACGGACAGTATGTCTATGTGGTGACCCTCTACGATGCAGCGGGAAATGCCGCCAGCCTGACCCGGAAGATAAATATCGACAAGAACGGGCCTATAGTAAGCATACTTTCCCCATTACAGAACAGTAATAATGTAGGTGGGCTGCTGCGTATCAGTGGCACCGCCCTGGATACCAATCCGATTACCCGGGTGCTCTACTATCTGAAAAAAGTGGATGGGACCTACAACGGCGGCGTGAGCGACGATGGAAGCCGGGACCTTGACGGGGACGGTACCGGCTATGCGCCGGCTATCCGGGCAGCCCTGGGCGGGGTCCCGCCAAAATACGATTACAAGCTTAAAGCCGCCGGGGGTTACTGGCTGGAAACCGAGCACATGGGCGCAGCCTGGGACAGCGTGGTGGACATCAGCAGTTTCGGCATAAGTGAAGGCCAGCTCAGGCTCTGGGTGGTTGCCTCGGACGGGGGCAATTGGTCGGAGAATCCCAAGAGCGTGGACTTCTACCTTGATCAGAACCCACCCCTTATCAGGACCTTCAAAGGCGCAGCCATAATGGAAGACTTGAGTTTCTCAGCCAATGTTACTGCGGCCCAGGGGGCGAATTACGCCACTGCGGATTTCAGTTTCAACTTCGATGCCTGGGACACCAACAAGCTCAAGGCACCAAAACTCCCCAATGGCGCAACCAGCAGCGCCGCAGTAAAGGTGGAACGTTTCGCAGGCAGCGTTGCTACGGTCTTGGCCGATACAGGTACCGGGGCGCCGGTCCTTATAGGGACCTCGGGCTTTACCACATCCCCGCTTTCGGATCCCTATGACCGGGTCCATGTTACGGTGAACCAAAAGGTGTACGACAGCGTGAGCAACCCTACGGGGGAACTGCACGACGGAACTTACCTCTACCGGGTAACTATCAGCGATACTGTGGATAAGACGGTGGTTCTGGAACGGACCCTGGTGGTGGACCATACTCCGCCTGAGGTCTATGTTACCAATATTACCCCCCTGGTGGGGGACAATGCGGATCGGGTCAACGGGGTTATTTCTTTTAACATCAACGCCTCGGATGATAATGGGGTCCTGGGGGTCAGGTACGTACTCCTGCCTATGGGCGCAATGCAACCCACCAGCTGGGATGACACCCGGTTTGCCAGTCCGCCCCTGGGGGCCGGTACCGCCGCCACTCTGGGCGCAGCCCCCTACCGGGGGGTTATCGACACCACAACTATTAGCGACAATACCCAATACCAGCTCTGCGTGATTGCCCGGGACCGGGCGGGAAACGTCAGCACCAACAACAGCGCTGCGAATAACCGGATCTTTACGGTGGACCAGTCCACGGACAAGCCGGTGATCCTCTTCACGGGCTTTGACAGCCGGCCCTCCTATGCCCCGCTGCCCAACAGCTACCGGACCATTGATACCAAGGATCAGGGGTATAAACTTACGGGGGTGATTTCAGATGATGACGGAATTGCGCCAAATACCTTACAATTGAAGTACACCCCTGACGGAAGCACCTGGATAAACGTGACTGTGGACCCGGCCAAGGTAAGCCAGGTTACCCCGGGCTCTTCCAGGGAATACGCCTTTGAATACGAGATTCCCAAGACGGGTTCACCCGGCTCCCTAGCCGACGGGGTCTATAGCTTCAGCGCCTATGTGGAAGATGATCCCGCCAGGAAGTCGGTAAACGGCTTAGACGGGGTTGCCATCACCAAGCCTGCGGCGAATAATACTGCCTACACCACCTTTGCTGTGGATACCGAAGTCCCGCTACTGGAATTGGATGCAGCCTTTATCTCCGCGCCTAATGCGCCGCCCCAGACCTACGGTACCCAGCCTGTAATAACCGGGACCCTGAAGGAGCCGAACCTGGCGTCCTTTAAGGTCAGTGTTGACGGCGGCATAGAGTACTCCTATGTGCCCAACCTGGAACTCAGACTTGGGGCAGCAAACGGGGCAGGGGTCAGGGCCTGGAACTTTACGGTTCCCTTTTGGGATACCATGACCCAGGGACCCCACAGCTTAATGTTTGTGGCTGAGGACAACGGCAGAAAAACTACGCCCCTGGGCTATACATTCTACAAGGATACTGCGGGGCCGAATATAAACTTCACCAATATTAACGAGGACAATCTCTATATCATTAAGACTACCCCGGAAGGCAATACCCAGGTTCTTTATCCAGATGCGGCGGATTACGCCGCCCTTCCCGGCAGAGCGGATATTATAGCCGACCGGCTTGCGCCAAAACTCAACGGCTCCTTTTCAGACGAATACTCCTTTGTCTTTAAGAACGGGGAAGAACAGTTTTACTACCGATTTGACTACACCGGGCCGTCCACTGCTGTGGGGAATACCGGGGGAACGGGAACTGAACCCTATGACTGGAGGGTCTCGGAGCCCTCGTGGATAGGCGGCGGGGGGAAGAATGTGACCTGGCAGCTGCCCCTGAAAAACAGGAACGGGACCATCCTCAGCCAGGGCTACCATACCGTGGACATCATGGTGTATGACTCGGGCAGCAATGTTAACGGCATGACCCTGAACGGCTTCCACAACGGCATAAACTACAGCAACGCGTTCTTCCAATATGAACGGGTGGCCTTCCGCATTGACAGCGAGGAGCCGGATGTAACGATTAGGGTTCCCCAGTTTAACAATACTGTGTACGGGGACACCGCCGCGGACTATTACTTTGAAGCAACTGTGGAAGTGTCGGATTACACCCTCAAGGATGTTAGTGCCACCATCAGCGGCATGGGCACTGCGTTCTACCACCAGACCTACAGCGCCGGAAGCGCCGGAGGGCCCATTAACGGAAACTTCACCCAAAAATTCACCAAAGCCCTGTTTGCAACCCTCACCGGAGGGGCGCCGGGGGTGTATACCTATACCTTCACGGTTACCGCCACTGACGGCAACGGCTGGGTGGGCAAGGACGAGCGCATCTTTACAATAGATGCCTCGCCTCCGAAATTTGAGCTAAACAACCTGGTTTATCCGACTAGTTTGATCCCCAATCCTCCGGATTACCCGACCACCCTGATCGAAAACAATCCCCGGATCCAGGGCAATGTCTCAGACGAAAGCGGCCTAAAGCTGGCCCAGTACAAGCTGCAAAAATGGGATTACACCCTGCTGGGCGGCTCAGGCGATTGGGCAAGCACTATTACTACCACCTACAATACCTGGAAGGAACTGAAATCAGGCATTCAGGGATCAAAACTGGAGAACTGGGAGATCAAGCTCGGGACCGACGGCCTGGGATTAAACGACGGCAAGTACCGCATATCCTTCAGGGCGGAAGACCAGGCTTTGCCGGTGGCGAATAAAGATGAGAGCAAGGCAGATATCGTATTCTTCATCGACAGCAAAAACCCGGTTCTCCGCCTGATGAACCCCTATGATACCGCCACGGCGCTGCCAAACAGATACACCAAGCTTCCCCTTTTCTACAGCGGAAAGGAAGCGAAAAACAACGATGCTTCAAAAACCTACGCCGCCTTCTACCTTGTCGCCACTGATGAAAACACCATCGTCTCGGTACGGGGAAAAATGGACGACAACAACTTTAGCAGCGGGACCGTGATAAACGGCACGGCGCCTGTGTGGACCAATGCGCAGCCTACGGTTTCTCCTACGGATCAGGTGGGCAGCCAGGTCAACTACTGGATACTCCTGGAAGCCTTTAGCGGCGCCTCGATGTCACAGATTTCCAGCGGAGCCCACACTATTTATGTGGAAGCCCGGGACGGCGCAGGCCGGACCACCACCATCACCAGGGAATTTACCTTTGACAGCGAAGCCCCGGTGCTGGAGATCAACGATCCCTACATGGATAAGTGGGTGGAATCCCGGGTCATAGTCCAGGGGGTAAGCTCTGACGATAACTCGGTGGCGGATCTGTACTACCAGCTGGGAAAAACGGAAACCTCAGGCAATACGGTCTGGCACAAGTACAGCGATTCTATTACAAAACCTGTAGGCGCTACACCCAGTAAAACTATTTTCATAGGCAGTAACAGTATAAACAACTGGAAATTCGAATTTCCGGACATTCTGGACATAACAAAACTCAGCGATGCAGCTGCATATGTTACCTACGATACTACGGATCAGATCTACGAACTTCCCATGCGCTTTAAGGTGATTGACAAGGCGGGCAACGAATCTACCCGATCCATGGTATACGCCTCAAGCGGAGCCACGGGTAAAATCGCGGTGGATATTTTCAAACTCCAGATTAACCCCAACGGGGACCTCCCGGTGGTGGTCATCAATTTCCCGCTACCCAACGACCCGGACTATCCCAACGGAAGGGAAGTAGGTGGCGAAGCTTCGATAAACGGCCTGGCCCAGGACAATGACTGGGTCCATTCCATGGTGTACCGGGTTAAGGATAATCTTGGAAACCTCTTCTATACAGCAGGGGGGACCCCGGGGGATCTGGACCCTGAAAGCAACGCCGGGGACATCATAGGGGGCTGGAGAAGATTCACCCCCGCAATAACCCCCGGAGCCTTTACCGCCTGGTCCTTTACCATCAACCGGGACGGATCACTCAGCCCGGTGGGGGATCAGGACAAGCGCAGTTTTACTGTGGAGGTTATGGCCTGGGACGCTTCCTACAGCGACCACGGGACCCGGAAACAGAAGGGCCTACTCCATTCTACCAAGGTCGTTTTTGTGGCCGGGCAGCCGGAATACTACGGCGATTACCGGGTCATAAAAGACAATGTCTCCTATCCCCTGGCCACGGCGAGTACGGCGCCAAACCTGGGCGGGAGCTTCACCGTGAAAGCCCGGGTACGGGACGATACGGGGCTGGAAACCATCACCTGGAAAAAGGAAAGCGATTCGGGGTATACCAATATTCTGGCCTCCCCCTCTACTCTCAACCCCGGGGCGCCTCCCAGCTGGCCCCAATACGCAGTTCCTGCGCTGGAACACCTGAAGCGGCCCCAGGAAATGGTAAACGGCCGCTGGTACATTATCTACACCCAGCCAAGTTCGGCGTACAGTTATACTACCTATGGGGCGGCGCAGAACATCCGGGGAACCCTGTTTAAGGCAAGCTTCACAGGTACTCCTGCATCCAGCGCCGATAGCTGGGTGGTGGAAGCAGTCAGCGCCTCCGGTACCCACCCTGCGGGGGACCTGTACTCAGGCACAGGCAAGTTCTATGTGGAATACGAAATATCCCTCACCCTGAACGCAGATGATCTCATCAGCTTCGACATAGCCAGGCCCTATAACCTGTCCCTGCGGGTAACGGATCTGATCGGAACAGCCGCGATACTGGACATACCCCTAAAACTGGACCGCTACTACCCCTGGGGGTCCATGACTGGGAACGCCGTGGCGGCGGGTACCAACTACCGCCTGGTCGGTGAAGCCTGGGATTCCGATACGGGGATCACCGTTCAGGGCATCGACAAGGTGGTGGTCTGGTTCAGCCGCAACAACGGTACTGCGGACATCCCCATGGCTATTAAGGAAAAAGCCGGGGGCATATACCAGGCAGGGGACACTATCCCTGTGTATAAGGGCCGCCAGGTTGCGGGGGGCGTTCCCAACCAGGGAGGCCCGGACAGCGTCCGGCTTCCAAAACTGGATGTCCCTGCTGGGAGCAACAATGTTTCTGCCATCGTGATTGACAACCCGGCGGAAACCGCGGACGATACTGACGGCGACGGCTTTATAGACGGCATCACGGACAACGGGATTCACAATGTTTGGTACTCCTATCTCAACACCACCACCTTCAACGACGGCCTGGGCAAGGTACACTTTGTGGTCTTTGACAGCGCCGGGAATGCCAGTTACTATGAATACCGGCTGTTCTTCTCCAACAATCCCCCTAGAGTAACCAGCGTCACCATCGCTACGGATGTCCTGGGCAGCAGCAAGCTCCCGGACTTCAGCGATGGGCGGGAATACCGGGCCATTACGGCGAACTACGAAACTACCAACATCACGGTCCGCAACAAGCGGCTGGGCTTCAAGGTTCATATTGAAGGGGAAGGAGCCCCCTACCACTATCGTCTGTACTATGTAAGCGCCTATGCGGCGGCCACAACCCCGGCGACAGCTTTGACTGCGGGGAAATACTACCGCATTGAAACGGTGGCGGACACAGGCTGGGAAGCGGTGGGCGCCCCTGCAGGATTCACCCAGGGAACTATCTTCATGGCCATAGGCCACGCAGTGGCCGGCTCAGGGACCGCTAAGGAACTTACCCTAACCTTGGACCGCTATGCCAACATAAACGGCCAGGACTTCACCATCGGTGTGGGGGGCGAACAGAGCCCCTTTGGGGATTCGGAATTTAGCTACATCAGCGATGTGGGAAACAACGGGGCCAAGTTCATCCTTAAGGTCTACAACACCATAAAGATCCCCATGATACCAGATGACCATCCCGCGTATATTCAAATAGGGGGGGTTAACGTATACGATAATGCAGGGCCCTACACGGTGTGGGATCAGCCCTTCGACATTAAGGTGATCGGCCTTAATGTGGCCAACACCGATACGGTGAAGCCCAAAGTCAAGCTCTGGGACTTCAACCCCGCAGGAGGCGCGGCCAACGGCACAAATACTGCGGCCTCCTCAGGCATTGGGGACAACCTCGGTAGGCCCGGGCTTTTTAACCCGAAAGGGAGCGCCAGCAACATACAGCGCTCCGGGCACATAGAGCCCCGCAGTGGGAATACCAGCACCATTGACAGCAGCCTGAAGAGCTACTTTATTGAAGCCAACAGGCCCACCAAGTTTACCCGGGACACCCTCAGTGGTTCAGTAATACTGCGTGGCTACGCCTTTGACGAACAGCGCATCGGCGATGTATCCCTCAAATTTACTTCATCCGCGGGTACCAACGAATTTAAGATACTCGAAAAGGATACTGACTATACCGGTACTAACCCCACCAGGGGGGTACTAAAACCCGTAAGTACCGGCATACCCGGTTCCTACGATGCTCAAGCCAACAAGGCCTATGTGTTCAACGATATTGATCTGGACGGGCACCGGGCTGAGTGGGCCTTTGTGTGGGATACGGAATCCATACCGGCTAATACCATAGTCGGTTCGGACATCAAGGTCGAAGTAATCGTCAGGGATGTTACCAATAACCAGAACACCCAGCGAAACCACCCCAACTCAGGGAGCGGTGGGACCAACGACGGCTTCAGCCTCTTGACGGCAAACGAAGGGTACAGCCGTATCGGCGTGGACATCCAGCCCTATATTCAGGGCTATGCCCGGGACGCCTCCAAAGGATATAGCACCATCCGTTCCAAACAAGGCTGGTTCACCTTCAGCAGGGGGGAAACAGTAACCATGAACGGCTGGAACCTCAACGCCCCGAGCACCACGAGCACCATTAAATTTTACACCGAAGGCGCCGATGCGGATGTGACCCCCGGCGCGGCGGATCAGTCCGCCCATGCCATCAAATTTACTGTGCCTGCCGCAGCGGTTACCGGATCGATCCGGGTAGCCGCAGGGGGAGGCGCACAAACCGTAAATGACCGGAACAACAACCTGAACAGCTGGAACCGGGGTGGCTATAACCCTGCAGAGCCCGGGGGCGAACTCTGGAACGACGATCATGCGGTCCATATCTGGCAGTCCGACGATCTCCAAACCAACGGCAACCGGGGGTATTTCTCCCAGAGCACCCGGCCGGTGGACCCCTCTATGACCATGGACCCCGCAAACGGAACCCTCTGGGGCGCCTGGACGGAACTGTCCGACCAGGGCCTGTACTACAATTCCAATGCGAATAATACCAGGACCACCATCATTGCCTATAACGGAGGGGGCACTATGGATCATACGGATATCCATATACCCTACACCAAACGGTCGAGCAATCCGGGCAACCCGGCCAACCCGACGGTATTCTACAACAGCACCCGGTCCTACGCAGGTAACTTCAATTACTACGACAGCGGCGGGATTAAAGGTTACGATCCAAACGGCGGAGGCCGTTACGATTCTGCCATGTCCAGTAATATTACCGGGCAGTACAACGTAGAATTGGTGTACCATAATCAGATCATCAACCAGTTTACCAACCCGCGGGTGGTAACCCGGGGCAATGATATCCACATGACCTATTATGATACCAAGGATAAATCCATGAAGTACTGGTATACCAAGTCAGGCATGGCAACCAGTTCAGGGAACTATAACAGCGGCAGCAATCCTGCCACTAACTATACCGCTAACAGCGTTACCCTGTCATTGCGGGCCCGCCGCTGGGCAAACCTTGACGGCGGTTACGACGCGGATGACACCCTGGGCACCAACCGTGTCAGGCAGGGCAGCTTAGCCCGCTCGGTTTCCGCAGGGGAATGGAGCGCCATAGACCTCCAAAACGACGGGAAGCCCGTGGTCGCCTATTATGACGCGGATCATCAGACCGTGCGGATCGCCTACGCCTCGGTGGCTGTTAACCCCCTGGCGGAATCAAGCCAATGGACGGTGCAATACGCCATGAACGCATCGGACCCCAACTACAGTTTCTCCGGGCAGTACATCAGTATGCAGATCGATCAGACCAACAACGACGCCCACCTGGCGTTCTTCAAATCCAACAGCACGGACTTGATCTACCTTAAACTGGCCTGGAACGGCACAAGCTATGCCGCCGGCAGCAGTATTATTGTGGACGATGTAGGCGCTGTGGGCCGATGGGTGGATCTGAGCCTGGACCAGGGCAACCGGCCCTGGATATCCTATCTGGACATTACCCGGACGAACTTCTACGATGGGGTTAAAATGGCTTATTATGACCCGGTGAAATTCACCGGGGATGTGGCGGATAGTAACGGCGTGTCCCAAAGGGGATGGGAAACCATGGCAGTGCCGGCCCGGTATGTTATAACGGAAAACCGTACCAGTATTGAGACCTGGCCTGGACGGGATACCCCGGCCAGCAATACCACCACCCAGTTCTGGAAGGCGGCTATTGGATACACCAACAGCGACTACTATCGGATTGCCTACTATGTTAAGCCGAAGAATTAAGGCTGAAAAAACGGAAGGCTAAAAATGGCTAAAGGACGAAGACCGGCCTCCCCCTCTAGGGGGGGAGGCCGGCAGGAAGGATTGAAAAACAGGATTATAACCAGAAAAAAGCTCCCCCGGATTTTATTGGGAGGGCTTATCCTTCTGGCTTTCGCCGCAGGGGCGCTGATACTCATCCCCATCCTCACGGAGCCTAAAGTCACCTGGTATGTGGCGCCGGAATATGAAAAACAGTGGGGGGAGATTCTCGCCCGGGCCTCCCCTCCCCCTCCTTTTATGCAGATACAAGTGTATAAAAAGGAAAGGTCGAAAAAACGAGAGCCCGACGGAATTATTATTACCCGGGAGACTCCGGAACTTCCAGAGCCGGTTTTAGCTGCTGGGCCGAAAGAAGCCCTGGAATCCCTCCGAATTATTCCCATAGATTCCGGAAACCGGGAATATAGGGGCGCAAGGGCATTGGCTTTTAACCCCTGGATGGTGTATCGTAAGTATGAGGGCCCCCAACTAACCAGGGCGCGGCTGGACCGCCCGGGCGGAGAGGGCACCATCCTGATTCCCGGGGCTGAACCGGCGGCAGTAGAAGCCTGGCTGGCCCAGCTTTTACAGGAAAGTCCCGGGGTTTTCCCGGAAGACCGGGAAACCTGGGATAAGGCGGAGGATAGGCTGTTCCTGGATCGCCGTTTTCAGCGGGGGGCGCTGAGTTATTCCTGGTTTGATATATGGATAGCCCTTTTCCAGGAAGGGCCGTCCTGGGTGTACGCCCCCCTGGGTAAGATCAGGGAACTACCCCCGGACCAGGCGGCTTCCCTGGATGCGGCCCAATTCCCCATACCCGGGAATTGGAACCGGTACGGGATGCAGGCGGATATACTTTGGGCTATCCCCAAAGCTCCGGGAACCAGTGAAAGGGTGAAAAAAGTGCTGGAGGATGCAAATTTCTGGCTTGAGAAACCGGAAATTCAGGCCCTAATAGCCGATACTTTAGGGTGGGTCCCGGCCCATCCCCAGGGGAAACCCTATGATACCATCGCCCGGGAGGCTCAGGTGGTGTGGTTCAGCAGTTCATTTATATGGCAAGGAGCTAAAAATGTGCAAGAAGGCTACAGATAGGAGCCGTATTTTAAAATTTACCCTTCAAAGCCTTTTTCCGATTTGTATTTTCATCATCCTCGCCTCTCCCATGTGGGCTCATGGTAAACAGGAGAACTGGCAGCCCGTGGACGGCCAGGAAATTTGGCAGAAAGAATACGATATAAGCGGCCTTAAAAGGGGCAAGCATAATTTTTTAGTCCGCGCCAGGGACGCCGCTGGAAATCAAACCATCGACGGTCCCTATAATATTGTGGTGGATCGGAATGCGGGGCTTCCGGAGGTCCGCATCGTGTACCCCGAGGCCAATGCGGTTATCCGCCAGGATACGGATTTTCTGGGGGTAGCCTCAGGCCGTTTTGGGGTGGACCATGTGACGGTGCGCCTGGATGACCAGGCTTCGGTTCAGGCGGATGGCAAAGAATACTGGAAATTCCCTATCTCCACCTTTGTCCGGAGTGTCACCTTAGCAAACGGGTCTACTGCGGAACGGAGCCTTTCAGAAGGCCTGCACGTAATGCATGTTAAGGCCACAGATACCCGCAGAACCGAGGGGCCGGAGATCCAGATACCCTTTATCTATGACCGGACACCGCCGGAAGTTGAATTCATTGGCATTGAAACAGGCCAATTGGTATCGGGGAATATCAAACTCCAGGGACAGGCTTCTGACACCAACGGTATAGCCACAGTGGAATTCAGCGCCGATGGCGGCCGGAGTTTTGAATTTCTGGATCTGAAACCAAATAAAAAAATCCTCGGGTCGTTTAGCTTTATGGTGCCCTTCCCCACCCTCAAAAGCCGTGACGGCCAGGTTTTCTTCCAGCTCCGGGCTACGGATACCACAGGCCTGATTAGCACCAAGCCCTACCTGCTCTATGTGGACAATGAGCGCCCGGTGATTGAAGTCCTGTCCCCTGCGGATGGGGATGATTCACTAGGCCCCACAAGGGTAACAGGGCGCATCTATGATGCGGTGGGCCTTTCAAAATTCTACTATGAGTGGGTGGGAGAAACCCATGACATAGAAATACGCCCCGGTGACCCCTACTGGGACATCAACCTTAATATTTCCTACCAAAACCGGAACCCCACCTTGCGGGTGTACGCGGTGGATAAAAGCAATAACCAGACTGTACTGGTCAAACGGTTTAGCGATAGCCGCAAGGTTAAAACCCCTACCCTCACCATAGACTACCCCACCACGGGGCTGAACAATCTGGCGGCGGACCAGTCCATCATCGGTCACTTTAACCCCGGCTTTATACCAGCCACCATAATTATGGAAGGAAGGGTGGAAGAACTCCCCGCCGAACCGGGCTTCCGTATCCCCCCGGACCTGATCCCCCAGGGGAGAAGTACCATACGGCTCTGGGCAAAGGCGGTGGATGGTACCGTGGGTTCCCCCTATACCCTGCGGGTCAACAAGCCCGCGAGTAGGGACAATGCGGTGCCCCTGGATCCGAAACCTTCTCCCATAGTGATCTCCAACTATAAGGCCTATGACTTTATCCGGGAAGGGCAGATTAGCCTCCGGGGGCGTATCGCCCAGCAAACCTACGGGGCTTCTTCGGGCGTCCTGGACGCCTCGGTGCTGGAGGAACTTTCCGCCATGACCGATATTTCCCTGGCAGCATCCCTCTTGGAATCCCGGGATACGGAAATTGACGAGAGCGCCCCGGATACTCCGGTGGTCGCCGACGAAATACCCTATTCCTCCCTGATTGCCCAGGGCGGGGCATTCCGCTTGGAATACCGTCTGAACCCCCAGGATGATTGGGGTTCCGTGACCATACGGGGGGATGGCACCTTTGACCTGCCGGTGGATATGAACAGCTTCCGGGAAGGGCCGGTGCATATAGAACTCCGGACCCTACAGCGGGAGGTTCCGGCCATCCCCCTGTACTTCCCCCTGAACCGGGCGGAATCGGATCCGGTGGTACACTTTATTTCCCCTGTTCAGAATGGTACCACGGTAAACGGTTCTACCACTGTTACCGGCCGGGTCAATTCTGTTGTGCCGATACGTGAAATCGCCTTTACCACCGACGAAACCATTTTTACCCCCATAGAGATGAAAGAGGGCTTCCAAAAGTATGAATTCTCCACCCTCTTTGATTTTACCGCCATGGATAGGGCCGGGGGCAGCTTTTCTATACGGGTAACCGACAAAAACGGCGATGCCTTCCTCACCCCCCTGGATGTGCCGGTGGACGCTGCCAGCGATGATCCGATTATCACCTTTAACCAGCCTTTGGAGAAAGAGGTCATTGTGGATGATCTGTCCATCACCGGTATAGTCCAGGACGATGATCAGGTGTACGGCATCCACTGGCGGATCATTAAAAAAGACGAGGATACTACCGCCCGCACCAAGATGTTTGCTTGGGAGGATGAGGAGCTTGAAGAGGAGTCCCCTCTTTCTTCGGACTTTACCTTTATTGAAACAGATCAGGTATTTGACATCTCTATCCCCCTGGCTTACCTTTCGGATGGCGAATGGATCATTGAAGCCTTTGGTGAGGATATCTACGGTATCCAGGGGGAAGTGACCCAGCGGATCATACGGGTCAGCCTGGCAAACCCCCAGGTAACCATGACCGATCCGGTGATGACGGTCTACAACCGGGGGGTTATCTATATCCACGGCAATGCCTTGGACAGAAATGGTATCCAGGGCGTATGGGTGTCCATGGATAACGGTAATTCCTACCAGCAGGCTGAGGGCGGGGAAGAATGGCGGCTCAGCCTGAATACGGCTCTCTATGAGGATGGGGAGTACGCCGTGCTATTACGGGTGCGGGACCGCTACGACCGGGAGACCATAGACAGCGCCATGCTCAACATTGACAATACCCCCCCGGATATGGTCTTTGAGGTACCCTACGACGATGCGGATATCGGGAACACTCTTGATATCGCAGCCCGCATCCAGGACAACATCGTTTTACAGGAAATTACCCTGGAGGTAATCTCAGTCTCCAATTCCGACTACCGCCTGACCTATACCCTGGACCCCGCCCCGGTCATTCTGGAAGCCCTTGATATTTCCGAGGCGCCCCTTGGATTCTACAATATCCGTATCGTTGCCACGGACATGGCGGGAAATACCGCCGTGGCCAGCCGCAATGTTACTAAAACTACCGAGGCTGAGGCATCGGAAGCGTCCTTCTACAACCCCATGCCCGGAGAAGTTCATACAGGCACCATCAACATAAGCGGTCGGACCCGGGGACTGGTGGTTCCCACAGAGGTCCAACTCTGGGCAAACCGGGAGCCCCATGCTACGGTACCAGTAGATAAATACGGAAATTTCTTTTATAAGTTCCCCCAGAATAAAATACCCGACGACGGCTTTCTTGTCCTTTCGGCCAGCTATGAAACCCCCTCGGGGGAGATGGTGTTCAGCAATGAACACCCCATGCTCTACCGGGATGCGGGCCCCACGGTTACTGTTGAAAGCCACAAGGACGGGGACGTGATCACCGGCAGGCCCTGGTTAAAGGGCCGCGCCTGGATGGAGTTCAGCCCATCCCAGTGGGCTTCCCTGCCCAGGGGAGAGCGGCCTTACTACGATGTGAAAAAGGTCCTGATAAGCTTTGATAATGGCCGCACCTACCATGTTGCCAAGGGAACCCGGGAATGGAAATTCCGGCTGGAGTGCAGCGAGATAGGCCGGGGACCCCTTCCCATCCTGATTCGGGCGGAATTCGCCAACGGCGAAATAGCCATACGCCGGGTGGTAATGACTATTGACCTGGATCCCCCGGCCCTGCGGACCCTTGACCCAGAGGAAGATACCCTCCACCGGGATGCCTTGTATGTCTACGGTACCGCCTCAGAGGAATACGCCTTTGACTCGATCATGATCAACCTGCGGCCCGGGGATAAAGCCCTCTACATGATTCCCCCCATTATCCAGGGACTATACCTTGATGCATCCTTTTTCGGCGCAACTATCGCATCCGGAGGTTTGGGGATTACCTTCTTTGAGAACAATGTAAAGCTCCAGGTCCATGCGGGGATAGCGCCCTCTGAGGTCGAAGGCGAGGCAGGGCGATATCCCGGCCAAGTTTTCGGGGCCAAACTTATCGCCAACCTCTACAACCTCCCCTTCCGGTACATCTTCGGCCCGGACTGGGAAATGTTTTCCATGACCTGGGCACTGGGGGCCAACTTTGCCTACTTCTCCATGGGGGAAGGCACGCCCCAGATCCTGGGGGCGGTTCTGGCCCAATGGGAAGTGGCGCGTTTTACCTTTCCCCAGTTTAAGGTTTTCAGCTCCTATGCCGCCTATGTGGAACCCGCCGTGTGGTTTACCTCCACTGAAGAGGGTATCAAAGCAGACAGGTTCAAATTCCGTATCGGCTTTGGAATCCGGGCTAATGTGTTCTAAAGTTTAAGGAGAATCGCCATGGGAACCAAGGGCACACCGGGCCAGGCAAAAAGCCGGCAGGACGAAGTTACACGGCTCATGCAGGAGGAGACTGAAAAGGTCATCCATCACATAAAAACCCAACTGCCCAAGGAAGTGGTTGAACGGCTGGATGTCCCGGGGGGGCTCAAGGATAATTTGCTGAATTTTTTCAACCGGAGTTTTCAGGATCTGTTCAATCATTATCTGGGAAGTACCGAAGACGATATTGGGAAAAGCCTGCGCGACTTTCAACAAAGTTCCCCGCGCAGTTATGCTGGGGGAGATCTTCCCCGGTACGCCCCCAGGGACATTACAGAACTTCTTACGGGCATAGGCGGGACAGGTAAATTCAACACCGGGGAAATCGAAAAATCCCTGGTCAATATGTACGGTCATTTCCAGGGTCACCTTCAAAAAAGCATCAATGAACTGGAAGATAAGACCAGCAGCCTCCTCCGGCACAGGACCGATACAGGGGCCTTTATCCGGGGTGACGGAAGTTATAGGGTGGTCAAGTGCAGTTTCAGGGACAACCTGGAAAAGCCCAGGACGGTAACGGACCTTAAACTTTCGATTAATATTCCTGAATCGGATCTGATAAGCCCCATCTTTCACTACCAGGCTACCGCAGAATATCTGATAAAGGATCTGCTCTCCAGACGGATACAGAATAGCATTGACAAGGAAATTGAACAGCTTCGGGATGAACGGATAGATGAGGGCTTAGAGGATCTGAACGATACGGATCTGCTCCTGCATAAGTTGGATCAGGTGGAGGAATTCACCGATGACAATGCGGATCAGGACAAAGCGAAGCGGTACTCCCTGCTCGCCAAGAGCATCATGGACCGGCTTAAGGGCATGGGTGCAGAACTTGAAGGGGATTACGACCAGTTGAATATACGGGAAAACCTCAGGAAGATCATTGATTCCGAAAATATCCGGGATAGAGGCTTCAACACTGCGATTAATTCCATTACCACAATCCTGGACAATGCCCGGCTTGGATTTCAATACATTGAAAACTTAAAAAACGCCCGGGAACTGGTTATCCGGGAATATGAAGACACGGATACCCAGGGGCTTCCGGACGAACGGTACCAGCTGCGGCTGCGTTACTACGATACCAATCAGCTTACAGAAGCCCGCAAAGCCTATGACGCTCAGATGAAGAGTTTCGGGACCGAGGTAAAACTGGTTTGGGACATACTTCAGGTAATCTACGAGGAGGGCAAATCCCCCTTTAAGGTCTGTGACTTCAAGGACCTGACCCGAAAAACCCAGGACCGGATCCGTAAACTGAATAAGGACCAGGCTGGCCCCTACGGGGATCTTGAAAAACCCTGGGATGAAATGAGTTTTGTACGCCCTACTGAGACCGAGGTGGAGAAGGCGAACCGCACCTACACCTGGGAAAAGGAAAATATCCAGCGCCGCATCCCCATCATACGGAGCCTGATCCAGGAAATTTACAATTACGATTATCCTGTGGAACGGCGCTCCCTGGAGGATAGGCTGAATTTTCTGGAAGCGGAATACAATCGCTTTGAGTACGGCATCAACCCCTACCACCTCCAGCCCGGGCTGGTCCTGGATATGGATATCACTTCAATAAAACGGAAAAAACTGACCCTGGAGGCAATGTCCAATGTGCTCACCGAATTCCTCCGCACTGTTTCCCGGGGCTTCCAGGATGCAGCCCTCTCCAACAGTCCCCGCCAGGGGGGCACCGGCAATCAGAGGAATGACCGTTTCCGCAAGGGAAATCTTGGCAACCCCAGCCCCGCCGGGTCCGCCTCCTTTCTTGCGGGCAGCATTTCTGCCAGTTTAGGTATGGACGAAACCCAACCTCTCCCGGATTCGGTGCCTATGGAAGAGGATCCGGAAAGCGGGTCGGATACGGAACTTCCAGTGAAGTCTCCCACAGATGAAGAAGCCGGGGAGATTCGGGAAATTTGATACGGACCACATCAACCTTACTGATAGTTTTATTGCTGGTAGGGTGCGGCAAACAGGAACCTGTAAAACTGCGGGTACTGAATTATACAGACAGCACATCCCCCGCTTATTCAACTGAACTTGAACGGGTATGGGAAGCCTTTGAAAAGGCAAATCCGGAGATTATCCTGGAACGGGAGGATCTCCGGGGAGAATCCTTTTTTAACAGGCTTGAGACCTATATCACCGCAGGGGATCTTCCGGATGTGATCTACGCATGGCCTTCGGAACAGGCCGCAGGGCTTACCGCCCCGGGTATCACAGAGCTTCATGCCAAAAAACTCCTCAAGGACCTGGCGCCCCTCATTAAAAAGGACAAACTTGGAATGACCTACTCCCCGGTTGCCCTGGACGGCGCGCTTCAGGCAGGTGGCTATCTGGGGATTTTACCCCGGTCCATCGGTTCCAGCCACAGTTTTTATGTCAATAATGCGGTTCTTCGGGATGCAGGACTTAGTCCAGCAAAGACCTACGATGAACTGAAAGCCCAGGTTCCCCTGCTGGCCGCCAAGGGGTATGACACGGTTATTATCGGTAATCAGGACGGCTGGGTAATGCCCTACTGCCTTTTTTCGCTTTTGGCCGGACGGTTCTGCGGCCCCCGCTGGGAACAGCGTATACTCTCGGGAGAAGCAAAATTCACGGATGAAGATTTTATAGCGGCTATCAGCTTCGTACAGAATCTCTACCGGGATGCTGTGATCCCCATGGAGACACTAAACTATTCCTACGGAGACGTTACCCGGCGCTTTGCCACAGGCCAGTCAGCCTATTTGATCGACAGCCAACAACGGGCAGCCGCCCTGGTAAGTCCCGACACCAATGGTGATACATTAATCTCAGCGGAACGGGAGGAAGACATACTCCTCAGGGTATTCCCTGAAATCAGGGGAGTAAAACTAAACAATTCTACCTCGGTTATCCCCGGCCCCGGATGGGGCATCGGCGCTCAGGTAGCTTCAAATTCCGCAAAGGAAAAAGCAGCCTGGGGTCTGGTAAAGTGGCTTTCCGGCAAGGAAGTCCAGACTTGGCTTTTGGAATCAGGGGCCATCATGACAGCCACCCGCACTGATATTGAAATTGACAGCCTGCCCCTATCCCTCCTACAAAAGGCCGCCGCCGGCTTCGCCGGCAACTACAGCGCCGGAACCGCAGTGATCAGCAGGACCTTCCAGTCCCGGGTAAACGTCTCCCTCAACGATGGCTTGCAAGAACTGGGGATTGGAACCAAGTCCGCCAAACAGGTGGCAGAAGCGGTTCAACGCAGTTTTGAACAGCCGTAACGGAACTAAAGGTGCATGCGCCGCTGGAGTTCCTGCCACAGGGATTTACCCTCAAAGAGCAGGAGAAAAGCCAGAGATATTATGGAAAGGGTAAAACAAACAAGGGCAGGATAGATGATGGTGACCACATGAAAGATCACCAGCAATAATGAAAAAATACTGATCACACTGATAAATCCCAGAAATAAACAGTAATCTTCAACTTTTAGCCTGCGTACCTTTGCAAATACCGCTAGGGCAACCATAGAACAACTAAAGAGTATGGGAATTACAAAATTCAGGGACCACTTATAAAAACCATTGAAAAAATCCCAGAGTAGAACCAACAGGGATATTATCATAAGCTGACGGAAAATAATTTTGGGAATGTCCCACCATTGCCGGTTAATAACCAGAAAAGAAAGCCAGAGGCTGGCAAGGCCTGCGATGATAAAAAGTGACCACAAAATCCCCGAAACCGGCAGGGCAATATTTACCGCCACGGATATGGCCGCCACAGCAATGGTGCCGAAGGCGATAAAGCTAAGGAGCCTTTTGAAAGAACCCGAAGGAGGCTGAATGAGGGGGAAAACATTCCCCTCAGGTTCGGCGATTCCGGTCAAATCTCCCTGGCAGAGGGGGCATCGTTGAGGGTTGCCGGCTACCTTGACATTACATTTATTACAAACAAGCATACTAGGCTCCCAATCCTGCAAGGTTGGAGACAATCGTAATATCCAGACCTAAATTCCCCAGGGCACGGAAGAAGGCCCTCTGAATACCCGAGCTTACCAGAGGGGAAGAAAAACTGATCACCAGGGTATCCTCAAAGGAACAGATGGCGACATGGGGACGTTTTGTACTGGTAAATAAACTGAACAGGCTTATATGGGGAGCAAGCTCCCGGGGCATGCTGATCTTTCCGATGTTGGATAGCGCAGCGCTGTCCTCCATATCCGCCTTCCATGCAGCGGTTTTCAATACCGGGGCCTTGACCACCAGGGGCACCACCTTCAAGGCAAATGCATCCTCCAGGGAAAAAAGCCGGTTGATCCGCTCCTGGATCCGTTCAGGGGTCAACTCTGTTTTAAAAGAAAGCTTAACCCGCTCTGCTACATCCTCCAGGGTCTTCCCCTGGGTAGAAAAATTGTGGGAAACATTAATAGCCCCAAAAAAATTCCGGGCCGTAGGGGTGGCAAAATATTTTCGCAGATCCACAGGAATAGTGACGGACACCGGCTTATCCTCATCCCGGATCTTCATACCCTCATGGATGGAACAAATAAGCAGGCTGACAAGAAATTCGCTTACCGTGGTTTGATGTTCATGGGCTTTTTGTATCATTGCAGAAACCGAAACATGGCCTTCAATAATACCTATCCTGGATTCGGGAAACCGTTCGCCCCTGATACGGTACGCCCGGGGCAGAGAGGGAATCCGGGGCGCTCTTTTTTTAGAGTAATACTTATCAAAGGCGTCCAGGCTTTTTTGCTCATCCGAGGCATCGTCGTTTTCCAGGTGAATATTTTTATCAATTCTATGGGGATATTTTTCCGTAAGGTAGTGGTACACGATGGTTTTCAGAAACTGGAGGGCCCCAACTCCATCGGAAAGGGCATGATAAATTTCCAGGTTGATCCGTTTACGGTAATAGCTAAGCTCAAAGAGGAGGTTTTTCCTGTTCACATCATACAGGGGCGCACAGGGGGGTTTATATTCCTCCCGTACCACAGGCTGTATATCACTTTTTTCAAAATAGTACCAAAAGAAGCCCCGGCGTATGACAAACCGGTAGAAAGGATACTCGCCCAGGCTGGCGTTCAGGGCACGCTGCAGGGTCTCTGCATCCACTGCCTCCCGAAGCTCGCAGCAGAAACGGAAAACCTTGGTGTCATCCTTGGTGGTACTGGGAGGAAATATTTTTGCGGCATTATCCAGACGACTCCATTGATTAGAATACACGGCGCTCCCCTACTCATCCAAAAATGCGTTAATCAGTTCATAGGTTTTCTGCACATGAACAAAGCGTGGGGAAAGCATCATATAGGCGTGAAAGGCATCCTTCATCCTGAAAACCTTCACCTGAACCCCCGCCTCTTCCAGCCGCTTCCCATAAAACTCCCCCTCATCCCGGAGTGGGCAATACTCGGCACTGATGATCAGGGTTTTAGGCTGGCCGCTTAGATCCGCTGCTTCAAGTGGCGCAAAATAGGGATTTTTGTAATCATCATCCGAGGACTTGTACAGGTCTATCATATCTGCCACTCGTTTTGAAGTTAACAAATAATCGGTTCCATTGGTCCTGATGGATTCAAAGGGCGAAGAGGAACTGTGATCCGCAGCGACCGCAGGATAGATCAAAATTTGCCGGGGAGGCAAAAATTCACCCCGGTCCCTGGCCATAAGGGAAACCGCCGCTGCCAGGTTGCCCCCGGCGCTGTCCCCGATAATGGTTATATTGGCAGGGTCCACGTTGAGCAGACTCTTACCCAGGAACAATTCCCGGGCCACGGCGTAACAATCCTCCGGGGCAGCGGGAAAATGGCTTTCCGGAGCAAGCCGGTAATCCACAGAAACCACCACCGCAGAAATAGCCCCGGCTAAATAGCCGCACATCTTAGTATAACTTTCAATACTTCCGGTAACCCAGCCGCCGCCATGGAAAAACAAAAGGAGCCGCCGGGGGCTTCCCTTTTTGGGCAAAAAGACCCGCACAGGCACCTCATAATCACCGGATTTTACCATATGATCCCAGATTGAATAGGCCTCAGGTTTAGGTCTTAGCCGGGCGGACAGATTTTCAAACTGTCGCTCCACCTTATAGCTCTTCTTAATATCCACATTCAGGTAGGCTATAGCTTTCAGAGCCGCCCGCATCGCCTTGTTTATAGCCACATTTTGCCTCGCAGGGATAGTATACAGCAATTTTCTCTGTTTATGATAGCTGTATTGGTGGTAGTGACCGGGGCGCTCCCCTGCGCAAGCAGGTTCTTGGCAATTCCCTACCACCCTAACCTGTAGAGCCTGCCTACGGAGCCCGGTAGGTCTCCTCCGGCAGAGAATTCCAGAGACGGGTGGCAGGGAATTGCCCGCCCGCCCCTGCCTCTGTCCCTATATAGGTACCTTAAAGCGGTTGCTATATACAATGGTATGGTTGACTTTAGTCGTTTGACGCTTTTTCGCCCGGTCAGTAGCCCAGCAGAGCTGTCATAAACTGAGAACACCAGCCTTACTGTACCGGCCCGCACCGATCGCCGATACTGATCCCTGCCCTGGTGAACCAGCCCTGGGGGACTTCCAGGGCATAGCGGCCTGAGCGGCGTGATTGAATCGCAGTTGTATCCTGGGGCTTCATGTCGTGGATTTCCATAATACGGCCGTCATAGGCGATATAGGCTATGGACAGGGGAAGCAGGGTATTTTTCATCCAAAATGAAAGGATCTGGTCCTTTTCAAATACAAAGAGCATCCCCTCCCCGTCTTTCAGGGAGCTCCGCCCCATGAGGCCCCGAGCACGCTGATCATCGGTTCGGGCAATTTCAGCCAACAGTTTTACTGTTTCCCCGTTTTCCCGCTCTATGGTAAGCTCCCGCTGTTCCAGCTTGTGCTGCCTCCCGGTACTTCCGGCGGAATCACCGGGAGCGCAGTTTACTGCCCCTGCGCCGATCAGGATCAGGCTAAAAAAAAGACTCCGGGGGCATTTCACGTTAAAACCCGTCCAAAAAAGAATTCCGGTTGAGCAGTTCCCGGGAGCCGTCGGCGGAGGAGCTTTTGACCATAGCGCTGAAGGCCGGCTTGTCTATGTACTTCACCGTCAGGGGCCGCTCAATAGAGACCCGGGTCTCGGCGGTTTCCCAGACAGCCTCCTTGGGGCTCAAGGAACTGGGGGGGCCGTAACGTTTCACAAAGCTGGTAAAAACCGAGTAGTGATCCACCAGCCGGGTATCCAGGATAAAAGACATGATGAACAGGGATTCATCCCGGAACTGAAAGAAAGCGCGCCGGATAAAGGACAGGCCCTGGGTTTCCACTAGGGTTTGATCCTGGTCCGAAGGGACCAGGGAGACATCCCGGTCTTCACGGAAGCGGAATATGTCATCCTCCCGGAGAACTATCTTGAGCCCATCAAGACCGATTCCTAAAAAAATGTGCCGGAAACTGCGGGGCAACTCAGCGTAGACCGAGGGTTCCTCGGCCGCCGTTTCTTCCACATCTAAATAATTGAGGTATTCCTCGTCTTGGGTGTATCCCTCTGCCGCTTGGCCTTCAGTGTCCCCTTGGCCTTCGGTTTCTTCCGAAAAGTTGCTCCAGTCATATTCAAAGCCCTCATCGGCGTTGCCATTATCCTGGGCGTACAAAGCGCCGGAAAGGAGGAGCAAAGACAAGGCCAGTACCAGGGACAGATGTTTCATCATTTGATTATCGGTGAATTCAGCGCTAAAACTAAACGCTTCAAGTGATTCTCGGTTTAGGATAGCTGTATTGGGTTACTGACCCGGGAGGGAAATGAGCCGCCATTGCTTGCTTAAACAGAAAATTGTTAAAGTGCCTAGGGTTTCTTTACCCCGGCTTTGCGGTGCTTTTCTATGCGTTCCATATTCCGATAGTACTGGGCCTGTTTGGATATCTCCCAGGCATCCAGGACGCAGATCTTTTCATTGATAAGCCGGATCTTGTGGTTATCCATAATCTTTTTCATCACCAGGTTGCCCTCCGCTTGGGAGAGACCCACCATGTTTATCAGTTCCTTGGGGCCGAAATCAAAGATATGGCTCTGGACATTTTTAAGGTCCACCCGGGCTTTTTCAAGCTGGATCAACAGGACATCGTACAAACGTCCCAGGGGATCCGCGATCAGGGTGTTGGCTATCTGTTTATAGATGAACCAGATCCGTTCCGACAGGAGGGTGGTCAGTTTGGCGACTATCTGGGGCTGGGTGACTACCATGCGGCTAAAATTCTCCCGGTTCACTGTGAGGAGCAGGGCGTCCTCATAGGCGACTGCGCAGGCGGTTCGGGGTTTAGACTCCAGCAGTGCCATTTCCCCAAAAATATCTCCACTTTTCAGCACCGCCAGGAGAACTTCGTTATTGTCCGCTATCTTGGCTATCTTTACCGACCCTTTCTGAATGATATACAGCTCTTCCCCGGGCTCACCCTCGGCGAATATCATAAAATCCTTGGGGTATTTCCGAATGTAGTCGCCCTCCTGGGACTCAATGGCCTGGGTTTTAACATAGGGGGCAATTTTCATCATCCGTTCCCGGGCGAGGTTAAAATTTTCCCCCTGGGGACAAAACCTGACATACTTGGAATAGGCGTGATACGCATGGTTGTATTGGCTTATCTTGGCGTAGTACTCGGCCACAATAAAGAGGTGCTCTGTCCCCTCCTCACCTGCATTTTTCAGGGTCAGCCGGGTCAGAGCTTCGTCAAGGTAGCGCATACGTTTGGAAAACAGGAGGATGATCTTCATGGCCACTGCGGAATTCTTTTGAATCAGTTCGCTGTATTGATCCTTTTCAACGGAAATCAGGGTAACATCTGTTATGGCTTGGGCGGTTTCGATATGGCTATGGGTGGACATGGTGGATACCACCCCGAAGAAGTCCCCGGGTCCCAGGAGATTGCTCCCTTCCTCAACCACCACTTCCACGGCCTTGGAAATTCGCACCTTCCCTTCCCGGATAATGAAAAACCGGTCGGCGTTATGCTTACCCTCCACTACGATATAAGAGCCTTTCTTAAAACTGACAAACGTAAGTTGCAGCTGTCCGCTCATAAAACCCCGCTAAAGTATAAAATCCCGAAAAAATTGTCATTATACAAATTCTTCTTTTAGTATATCTTAGTATCGGAATAAAATCCATTCAGAGTTCAGGGATTAAAATCTCCGACAAAAATAATTTCCGGTTCCAATTCAATCCCCAGGGCGGCCTTTACCTTTTCCGCCGTTAGGGATGTCAGTTCCCGAATATCAGCAGCCCTGGCGTTCCCGGTGTTGATAATAAAGTTCCCGTGCCAGGGCGCAATTTGGGCCCCTCCTACAGAAAGGCCCCTCAGGCCCAGTTCATCGATGATCTTTCCTGTGGGTTTCCCGAAATCCCGGTTGTTCTTAAAGGCTGACCCCGCCGAAGGGAAGCGGTAATGCCCCTTCTCCTCCCGGTCTCGGCGATGTTTTTCCATATCACCCTGTATTTCCAGCTTTTCCCGGCGTTGAAGCCTGAACCGGGCGGCCAGAATCAGGACATCCCTGGTTTGGAAGGGGCTTTTTTTATAGGAAAAATCCCCTTTCCCGGGGAAAAGGCTGATTCTATTCAGTTTTTCATCCAGTATTTCGGTTTCCAAAAGTACATCCGAGACCTGCCTATCGAAGCACCGGGCGTTCATCCACACCGCCCCTCCCAGGGTGCCGGGCATTCCCGCCAGGAATTCAAGCCCCCCCCAGCCTTCACGGGCAGCGGCTTCTAGGGCATCATCCACCCTTGTCCCCGCCCGGATCAAAACGCTGCCCGAGGCAGCTGTAGCTTCGTCGGGGCTGAAGTCGCAGCCGGTCCATCCGGTGGTGTCCAGCACTATCCCCCGGAGCCCCGAGTCGGATACCACCAAATTTGCCCCGCCCCCCAGGATAAAGAGGGGTATACCCTGGGTTCGGGCCAGATCCAGCAGGGCTACGGCAATAGGTGGGAAAGCCTCGCCCCGGGGCCGTATCCAAAGATCCGCCGGGCCGCCGACCTTAAAGGTGGTATGGGTCGACAGGGGTTCGTCGTATTTCAGGTCATCCTGGGCTAGCAGAGCCGTGATTTCAGAGGGGAGCCTTTCGATCAGGGCCTCCAGTACTGCTTTACTGTAACTCAAAAAATTCTTTCCTTTCATTATTGTTCTGGTCCACCAGGGCACCCAGTTTCTTTGCAGCCAGGTCCGGCGCCAGGCTGCATATCCGGCTGCTCACCAGATTACGGGTCTTATACCGCTGGGTAAGTCCGGACAGAAGCCGGGCGGAAATCACTGGGTGACCGGCGGCAGTATAGCCTGTGGCGGCGGACCAGGAAAAGGCACATTCTCCGGTATCCAGGGCAAAGCGCCAGGATGGAGGGCTCTTTTCCAGGAGTTCTTTCACCAACGAGGCCGCCCTTGCCCCGGGGCTTTGAGGCGCCGGAACCTTATCCCTGTCGTCATAGGGGACGGCGCCCTTCATTTTTGTCATGGCCCGCCGCTCCAGTGGGGAACCAAAGGCAAAAACCGCCGTATCCCCCTCAATGCCGCTTAGCACCCCGCCGGCCTTTCCAAACACCTTAAGCACCTCTTTGAGAAAGGCTGAGGCGGCTTGGGCAGCCTCCTGGGGACTACTTCTGTTTTCAAGGCCCTTCAGGTTTCCCTCCCGAACAACCACAATAGCCGCGTTGGTATTGAGGGTTTCTGAAAGCCCTGGCCCCCCAGCCCGGATGAGCCCTTTCAGCCAGGAAGGATCCATCCGGGGACCGTAGGCCCGGCGGAGGCGGTTTGCCTCCCGGTATTTTGCAAGCAGGGCGAACACAAAGGATGAGATAATCCCCGCCAAGGCCCCGGATAAGGGGATAAGGGGATCCATCCAGTAAGAGCGGAGGATAAAACTCTCTGAAAAACCAAAACCCAGGGCTGCGGTCAGGACCAGACCCAGGCCCAGGGAAACCCAAGGGCCGGTCAGGGCAATAGAGGTCAGAATGACCAGGACCCCAAGAAGAGACCAGACCAGGGTATCCTGGCCGGTATCCGGGCTGAATACCCGGCCGGTAAGGAGGGTATTGGCCATGAGGGCGGAGCTTTCCAGGTCTGAGTTTTCCCCGGGGGCGCCCAAAATGCAGAAGGCTCCGGAAAGTTCCGCTTCCATGGCAGAGCGGAGGCGCAGCAGTTCGGCGTATTTTTCCCGAAGATTCCTGAAAGTGAGGATCAGCTCATTTCGTAGGACCGTAACCCGCCGTATCCCCTCCACTCCTAAGGATTCGGAGGCAATCATCCGCTCATATCCGTCAACCAGGCTTGTTTCCGAGGGTCCATTAAAAAATTCATCCAGGGACTTGAAATACCCCGCCCTGGCGTTCAGCCAGAGGTCTTTTTTTTCCTGATCCGGGGCTGCCAACAGTTCGTCCCGGATTTCTTCGGTATATTTATGGAGGTATCCCGGATATGCTACGGGGTCCAGGTCCTTATAGATACCCTGGTTTTCCGCATTGGTCAGGAGCCGCCCGAATTCCCGGTCCGCCTCCTCATATTCCTGAAACGCAGCCAAGGGGATACGACGGAAATCCTGTTCTTCCAGGTTAGGAGGAATAAACAAAAGCGCCCCGGTTTCGTCTGTGGGGAGAGGAAAATCCCCCTCCGGCCCGGCACTGAAAGTTCCAGCGCTTTTCAGGGCGGCAAAAACAATATGCTCCGCCTCAGAACCATCTTCCCGGATCATCACCGGGGCGATACGGCGTATTTTGCCGTCCCAGTCCTTGGCCGACCCAAGATACAGATCCAGCCCGGGAAGGTAGAGCCTGCCAAAAACCCCGGCGGAGTGCTCCAGGAGCTTCTCCTGTTTTTCCTGGGGAACCAGGGCTTGGAGAAGCCGATCCTTACCCCGTTCGGTGATAATCACCAATTCCCCCACATAGCGTTCCGCCTCCGAGGGAAGGATAAAACCCAGCCGTATAGCCTCAAAGAGGTTCCGTATATTCCGTTCCACCAGGGCAAATTCCCCGTCAAACCGAGACCGTATCCCGGGGGAACCGGAGCTGTCACCGGAAACACCGGGAAAGTTCCCCCCAAAGGAAGGGTTTTCCAGGACCGGTGTCTGAATAATCAGAGTATCAGCCCCCATTTCGGTCAAGGTCATCAATACCTGAGAAGCCGCAGAAGGATCGATAAAATCCTCTTGGGACAGCCGGGTTTCGATAAGCAACAGCTCCTGAGAAACCGGAGGGCGCCCGGCAAATTGCAAGAGATAATCGTAATGGGGCCCCAGCTTAGGGCCTTTCAGAACATGAGAAGAAAGGACAATAACAGCAGCAGCGACACAAAACGTCACCGCCAGTCTGACCAGAGCCTTCTTTTTAGAAATATATACTGCCATAGATACCTTATTTTCGAAATTATTCCGATAATAGTAAAGTCTTTTATACTTGCTTATACCATAAGGTATGATTATTATATAAAGACAGAATGATTTTCAGGAGGAAAAAATTGAGCAAAAGTAGAATAAACATCATTCTATTTGTACTTTTAGCCCTGTCCCTGGTAGGCTGCGCCAAGCCGCCTACCGCAGAAATGGATAATGCCATAGCAGCGGTAACCAGGGCGGAAAATGATCCAGATGCCATAGCCTACGGCAGCTCTTCATTAGCCCGTGCCCGGGAAGCCCTGTCCAATATGCAGGCCGAAGCCGGTGCAAAGCGCTATGACGGTGCAAAGACCTATGCCCAGGAAGCGATTAACGCCGCAGACCGGGCCATAGCGGACGGCAAAACCGGAGCCCAGCGTGCCCGGGACGAAGCCGCCACCCTGGTAAACGGAGCCCGTACAGCCCTGACAGAAACCGAAAAGAACATCACCGCCGCCAAGGGTGTAAAAAACCTCGGTCTTGACTTTGACGGTATTTCCCAGGACTTTAATTCCGCTAAAAACCTGGTAGATCAGGCTCAGGGTTCTCTTTCCACAGGGAACTACCCTGACTGTGTCAGCAAAAGCCAGTCTGCCCGGTCTATTTTAGGGAATATTGATACTAAGATAAGTCAGGCAAGTATAGCTACTTCACGGAAGAAGTGAGCTGAGATGGCATACACAGGGGAGGAAGAGAAATACCCCCGCCCCCTAACCTGTAGAATTCCCCTTCGTCAGCCTCGCTTTGCGAGTCTGCTCCGGGGAGGAATTCCAGAGACGGGGGCGGAGGTATTTCCCTCCCTCCCCTGCCTTTTGTCACTCACACTTCCAGAATAAAAGGATAGCCTGTTCCCCAAGGTTCAATAATATTCCCTGCCATTATGTTTAACAGCGGTCCAAAGTACCCCTTTAAGTACCATATACCATTGATCCAAAGCATCCCCTACCCTCATGTTTACCACCGATTTAAGGCGCCCCTTACCGTACCGTATACTAGCGATCCAAGGCATACCCTACCCTTTTATGTTTACCACCGATCCAAGGCGCTCCCTCCCGTTAAGTTTAGCGGAGTTAAGGTTTTCCTTATGTTATGTATAACAATGGTTTAATGTAAATATACCGGGATAGAGGCAGGGCCGGGGGGCAATTCTTTCCGGCCCGTCTCTGGAATTCTCTGCCGTAGCAGACCGCGTAGCGGGCTGACGGAGGCAGGCTCTACAGGTTAGGGCCGGGGAGAATTGCCCCCCCGGCCCGGTCAGTAACCCAGTACAGTTATCACTATTGAACATTTTACATCCAAAAGATATAATAAAGAAACCCTTTACCTAATGAGGAAAAAATGTCCGAAAAACACATGGTTATGATTGATGGTAACACCGCCGCGGGCCAGGTTGCCCACGCGCTAAGCGAAGTAATCGCAATTTATCCGATTACCCCCTCCAGCCCCATGGGCGAAGTCTCCGATGAGCTTTCAGCCCAGGGCAAGAAAAACCTCTGGGGCACTATCCCCCAGGTGGTCGAAATGCAGTCTGAAGCTGGCGCCGCGGGGGCGGTCCACGGGGCCCTGACCTCAGGCGCCCTCTCTTCCACCTTTACCGCGTCCCAGGGATTGCTCTTGATGATCCCCAATATGTACAAGATCGCCGGTGAGCTCACCTCAACGGTGTTCCACATCGCCGCCCGTGCCCTGGCTACCAGTTCCCTCTCGATTTTCGGGGACCACCAGGACGTGATGGCCTGTCGGCAGACCGGCTGGGCCATGCTTTCCTCCAACAGCGTCCAGGAAGCAGCGGATTTGGCGGTCATTTCCCATGCCGCCACCCTTCGCTCCCGGATACCCTTCCTCCACTTCTTTGACGGTTTCAGAACCAGCCACGAATTGCAGAAGGTCGAGGAAGTGTCCTTTGATACCCTGAAGCAGATGATCGACGACGATCTGGTCCGGGCACACCGGCTGCGGGGGCTGACCCCGGAAAAGCCCTCCATCAGGGGTACCGCCCAAAACCCTGACACCTATTTCCAGGGCCGGGAAGGGGTAAACCAGTACTACAATAAGGTTCCCGCCATAGTTCAAGCGGAAATGGACAAATATGCCAAGATCACCGGTCGTGCCTACCACATTTATGACTACTTCGGGGCCAAGGATGCGGAAAAGGTGATCATTATCATGGGTTCCGGCGCGGAAACCTGCGAAGAAACCGTGGAATACCTGAACAAAAACGGTGAAAAGGTCGGGGTACTCAAGGTACGGCTCTACCGGCCCTTTGATGCCGCGGCTTTTGTAAAGGCCCTGCCTGCAACGGTTAAGGCTATTGCGGTTCTGGACCGGACCAAGGAGCCCGGCTCCCTGGGCGAGCCCCTGTACGAAGATGTCCGGACCGCCATCGGCGAAATTCAGGCTGAGGGAAAGGCCCAGTTCAAGGATTATCCCACCATTCTGGGCGGCCGCTACGGCCTGGGTTCCAAGGAATTCACCCCCGCCATGGTCAAAGCGGTTTTTGATAACCTTTCGGGTAAGAAAATCCCCAAATTCATCGTTGGGATCAATGACGACATCCTGGGCCAGAGCCTGGCCTATGACGAACATTTTGTTTTGGCCGAAGAAGGCATGAACGAAGCCATGTTCTACGGCCTGGGTGCCGACGGCACGGTCGGGGCCAACAAGAACTCCATCAAGATCATCGGGGACGCCAAGCCGGAACTTTCCGCTCAGGCCTACTTCTCCTACGACTCCAAAAAATCCGGGGGCTTCACGGTCTCCCACCTGCGCTTCGGTAAAAGCGCCATCCGCCGCCCCTACCTGATCACCAAGGCGGACTTCCTGGCCTGTCACAAATTCTCCTACATGGAAACCTTCGACCTCCTGGCCAACATCAAAGACGGCGGCACCTTCCTCCTGAACAGCCCCTATAGCGCCACCGAAGTATGGAAGGAAATCCCTGTGGAAGCCCAGAAGCGGATCATCGACAAAAAGGTCAAGTTTTACGTGATCAACGCCGCAGAAATAGCCCGGAATACCGGCATGGGGAACCGTATCAACACGGTCATGCAGGCCGCCTACTTCAAGCTTTCCGGGGTGCTCCCGGAAGCGGATGCAGTCAAGTATATGAAGAAATTCATCGAAAAATCCTACGGCAAGAAGGGCGCCGACGTGGTCCAGAAAAACTACGCCACCGTGGATGCCTCGCTCAACGCAGTTCAGGAAGTGAAATACTCCGCTGTAGACGGCAAGCTTCATATGAAACAACCTTTTGCCACAGCCAAGGACCCCTGGATTCAGGATGTGCTGGGCGCCGTGTCCATCCAGGATGGGGACAGGTTGCCGGTAAGCAAAATCCCCGTGGACGGCACCTTCCCCACCGCCACCACTCAGTACGAAAAACGGGCGGTCGCCGAGCGGGTTCCCAGTTGGGACCCCTCGATCTGCGTTCAGTGCGGTACCTGTGCTATAGTGTGTTCCCACGCCTGTATCCGCTTCAAGAACCTTACCGACGCCGAAGCGTCCAAGGCCCCCAAGGGCTTTAAGACTGTGGCGATTAAGCCTAAGCCCGTGGACGGTAAACAGACTGCCCTGGTCATCTCCGCCGAAGATTGTATGGAATGCGGGGTCTGCATCAACGCCTGCCCTGCCAAATCCAAAGAAGATCCGAACAAGAAGGCCCTAAGCTGGATTAACTATGCGGATAACCCGGAATACCACGCGGAACAAGCCGCAGCCTGGGACTATTTCCTCAGCCTGCCCGAAGTTCCCGCGGAAGAACTCAACCTGTCCACCCCCAAAGGCCTGGCCTACAAGCGGCCCCTCTTTGAATTCTCCGGCGCCTGCGGCGGCTGCGGTGAGACTCCCTATGTGAAGATCCTCTCCCAGCTCTTCGGGGACCGGGCGGTTATCGCCAACGCCACGGGCTGTTCCTCCATCTACGGCGGGAACCTTCCCACCACCCCCTACGCCCAGCGCGCCGACGGCCGGGGCCCCACCTGGTCCAACAGCCTCTTTGAAGACGCCGCAGAATTTGGCTTAGGTATGCGGCTCACCAGCGACAAGCTGGCTGAGTTTGCCAGAGAAGTGGCAGTTGTCGCCAAGGGCGAAGGCCTCCAGACGGGCATCATCGACAAGATCCTGGCAAACCCCCAGAGCACTGACGCTGAGATCGAAGATCAGCGCAAACTGGTAGACCAGCTCAAGGCAGCCCTGAAAAGCGACACGAAACCGACTGCCAAGCAGCTTGCCTCCCTGGCGGACCACTTCATCAAGCGGTCCGTGTGGATACTGGGCGGCGACGGCTGGGGCTATGACATCGGCTACGGCGGTCTGGACCACGTCCTGGCCAGCAACCGGAACATCAACGTCCTCTGCATGGATACGGAAGTGTACTCCAACACCGGCGGTCAGATGTCCAAGGCAACCCCCATAGGGGCCATCGCCAAATTCGCCGCCGCCGGCAAGGACATTACCAAAAAGGACCTGGGAGCCCAGGCTATGAGCTACGGCTATGTATATGTGGCCCGGATCTCCATGGGGGCCAACATAGGCCAGACCATCAAAGCCTTCCGGGAAGCAGAATCCTACCCCGGGGCCTCCCTGATCCTCGCCTACTCCCACTGCATCAACCACGGCATCGACATGAGCAAGGGCCTGGAACAGCAGAAAGCAGCGGTTACCTCGGGCCTCTGGCCACTGTACCGCTACGATCCCCGGCTCAAGGGAGAGGGCAAAAACCCCTTCCAGTTGGACTCCAAGGAAGCCACCACCAGCCTGGAAGACTTCATGTACAAGGAAGTCCGCTTCAAGAGCCTCAAGGCTGCCAGCCCCGACCGCGCCGACGCCCTGCTTGCCAAGGCCAAAGCCCAGGCAGAGCGGGTGTGGAAAGAGTACAAGTATTTAGCGGATAGACCATTCTGAGAAAAAAACTTTCGGTTTTTTTCTTAAGGAGTTTGGCGGAGCCAAACTCCACGAAAAGTGTTTAGCTAATGAGGCCCGGAGTCGCTGTGAAGGCGGTTCCGGGCTTTTTTATGGTTAAAAAGCGGGAGGCGAATTTTCCCTTGCTGTTGAGACCCACCTAAAATCCCGGGGTTTATAGCCCTAGCCCCCATAAACCAAGCACTCTGGAGTTTGCGCAGCAAACTCCAAGCAAGTTCCGCAGGAACTTGCCCCCTTCCCAACGGTATTGAAAAAACCCTGCCGATATTCCATAGTATTAGGGAGGTACGTTTATGCCAGATGATTTAATCGGGAAGGTCATTTCGATAATTTCCGGCGGTGAGGAGCCGGATTCGGAAAAGAAGACCCTGCTAAAGTTGGTGGTCAAAGAAATCAGCCAGAATAAATATGCCAAATTTTTCCGGCTGAAGTCCGAGGAAATCGACCCCTCCTTTGCTGCCTATATCTATGAAATATACAAGATAGTGTATCCTGCCTGCGCCTTTGTGCAGAATACCGCCAAGCTGAGCCGGGTAAAGCATATCTCCGTGGAAGCCTTTATGGACAAGGGAACCCTGGAACTGGCCCGGAAGCTCCGCCCCGAAGTGGTACAGGAGCGGGTTAAGGCCCAGGAACCTAAGGTTGTGAGTGCCCAGCTTAAGGAAGATCTGAACTCCTTTGTTGCGGTCTTTGATAGTAAGCGGATTGCCAATATAAACCGGTGTTATAACCTTAATACCGCCTTGATACAGTTTGCCCAGTTCAATTTCCTTTCAATTTTACGGAGATTCGACACTGGTCTGCCCGAGGGCAATGGCCCCTATACCCCCCGGTTCCAGCCGGCTAAGGCGGCGGATCTGATCGAAGAATTAAGGCAGTTCCGCGCGGTCATTCAGCACCTAGAACCCGGGGATGACTGGAAAAACGCCCTGACTATCCTGAAAATCGCCCGGGATGGCCAGGAGCTTATCCCCCTAAACCAGTGGAATATGCTTCTGATGAACCTGCGGGAGTTTAAAAATTCTAATATCATCGAGCTCATCGGGCAATACACCACCAAAAACCCGGTATGGCGGGTTAAATCCGAGCCAATTGACGAGCAGTTGGCGGAAAACTGGCTTGAGGCAAAGCGTTCCGATGTTCAGGGGGTGATTGACCGTATTGTGACCAGCCAGCGGAACGGCCAGATAGAAACCCTGGCTACCGCCGTGTTCGGGACCCCGGAGGTGACCAGGCTTCAGTACTACAACCAGGAAACCACTGATGCCTGCAACGATATAGGCCTGGATGGTTTTCTCTATGCCGGGGCAATGAATTACCTCACCGCATTTGTTCAGGATTTTCTTTCCAAAGAAATGCAGGAACTCTGCGATATACTCCTGGTCCGGGGGCAGTGGATAATCAATTCCCAGTCCATGGAAATGTCCAACGCCATCCATACCATCAACGATGCTACCGAATCGGCCGCCGACCTGGACCTGCTCCTTTCGGAAACCGGAACCTTCGGCCCCCGTTTTTCCCAGGCCCTGGTCCAGGCGGACCGGAACAAGACCCAGGCCAGGTTCATTGACCATGTGGCAGGTGAACTGGACGAGACCGCCCTTACCCTGATCAATACCGCTGTCCAGAGCCTGGTGGTGGTGGGGAAGCACATGAAAAACCTCCTGGGAGATACCCAGAAAAGTCCCCCTGAGCTTATCATCAACTGGAAGGAACTGGGGTACTTCACCAAGGTCCCCATCAGCCAGCGTATAACCGAGGCTTACAAAAAAATCAATTACTTTGTTCAGTTAATGTTACTGCTCACCCATCCCGAGTCGGCTTAGGAGGCCTTCATGTACCTGACCAAATTGACCAATATCCGCCACATAGGGTTTGTATCGACCCGCTTACAGGGTACCGATGGGGTTTCCCTGGAAACCGATAAATGGCGGCAGGTACTAGAAAAGATGGGGTATGAATGTTTTTTCTTTTCAGGCCTTTCCGACTGGGCGCCGGAAAAATCCATGGTGGTGGATGAAGCTTTTTTCGGCCACCCCATCATCGAAGATATACAGGAACGCTGTTTCGGAACTACCGTCCGTGGGGAGGGCCTGACCGGGGAAATCCAAGCCATACGGTTTCGGCTTAAACGGGCTATCTACGAATTTGTAGAGACCTTCAATATCGATCTCTTGATCGTAGAAAACGCCCTAACCATCCCCATGAACATCCCCCTGGGGCTTGCCCTGACCGAATACATTGCCGAAACAGGGATCCCAACCATTGCCCACCACCACGACTTTGCCTGGGAACGGCAGCGCTTTTCCGTGAACTGCGTGGAGGACTACCTGGCCATGTCCTTCCCTCCCCGGCTCCATACCATCAACCATGTGGTGATCAATTCCGAAAGCCGGCAGCGGCTTTCCTACCGCTGCGGCCTTTCCTCCATCATCATCCCCAATGTATTAGACTTCGATACCCAACCCCCGGAAATGGATGATTACGCCGCAACCATGCGGAAGGACCTGGGCATAGCGGAGGATGAGCTGCTGCTGCTCCAGCCTACCCGGATGGTTGCCCGCAAGGGTATTGAGCACGCCATAGAACTGGCGAACCGACTGAGGGACCGGGGTAAAAAAGCCAAGCTCCTGATCAGCCACCAGGACCGGGACGAAGGTTCCCAATACTACGAACGGACCATGGACTACGCAAAGATACTTGGGGTGGAAGTGATAGTGCGCCCGGACCTTATCGGCGCAGAACGGGGAAGCACCGAGGGGTTGGACGGAGCTCCGGGACAGAAAAAGTACAGCCTCTGGGACTGCTACCTGAACGCAGACTTTGTCACCTACCCTTCCACCTATGAGGGGTTTGGCAATGCCTTCCTGGAGGCGATCTGGTTCAGGAAGCCCATCCTGGTAAACCGCTATTCAATATTCCAGCGGGACATAGAACCCCTGGACTTTGATGTGGTGATCATGGAGAACTACGTAACGGCAGAAACTATCGACAGCGTGGAAGCTATACTATCCGGCTCCGGGGCTTTAAGTGTGATGACCTCCAAAAATTACGAGCTGGGGAAAAAATTTTTCTCCTTCAACCTTCTGGAACAGCGGATCCACCAGGTTATGATGAATTTCGGTCAGTTATAAAGGGAATTTCTAAAAGCTTCAGTTCTTAGAATTTTGCTGCGTAAAAAAACTAACGGGGAAGGCTGCAAGGTGATCAAAAATATTATCTTCGATATGGGAAATGTGCTTGCCAAATTCGATACCGCCCGTTTCTGTGCCTCCCGGGTACGGTCCAGACGGGACCGGAAAATTATGCAGCGGGAAGTGTTCGCCTCGATTGAATGGTCCCGGCTGGACCGGGGGGTTATTACCCATGAGGAGGCCATAGCTTCCATCCAGGGGCGGCTGCCTGAAAAACTTTGGCATTATGCGGATTGGCTGGTGCGGCACTGGTATGATCATTTTGAGCCCGACCAGACAATTGAGCGGTTCATCGGCGCCCTGAAAAAAAAAGGGTACCGAATCTACCTGCTTTCCAATGCAGGATTTGATTTCTATAAGTTCAAACCCTCTCTGGGGGCGCTGCGCTGGTTTGACGGAGAAATTGTCTCTGCGGATGTTCATCTCTTGAAGCCGGACCGGCAGATATTTGATGCACTGCTCAATAAATACGCCCTAAAGGCGGAGGAATGTTTTTTTGTAGACGACATGAGCCTCAATGTTGAAGCCGCCCTTAACATCGGCTTTTCCGGCATGATCTACCGGGGATGCGTAAGGGATCTTGCCGCTGGGCTGGAAAAGGCTGGGGTAAGCCTTTAAGGATCGGAGAACAGCATAATTGGTATGAAAACGGACCTCAAAAAAATTTCACTAACCCTGCGTTTTACCCTCTTTTTTATCATTTTTGTGCTTGCCGTAATCGCGATCATTATTACCACTTCCGTCCAGCAGATAAGGGACGCCGCAAAAATGACCAGCGCCTGGCTGGGGTTTCCCATTGTAAATCGGGCCGCCGCACAGATTGACGGTGACGCCTTCGAAAGACTCTGTAAAACCCTGAACGCCCGGGACCCTTTCTACGAGGAGACCCGGCTTAAACTTTTGGCGATTAAAGAAGAAACCAAATGCCTCTACCTCTACACCATGGCGCCAAAACGGGGGGGAGGGGGACGAGGCCGGGGAAGGGGAAAGATATACCAATTCATTGTTGACGGCGGAAATCCGGAGGATGAAGGATTTTCCCCCATCGGCGCCGAAGAAGATACCAGCGCGTATGATATCGCCTTTCAGTTGGCCTGGGAAACAAAATTGCCCCAGTTCGGGACCCTGGCGGTACAGAGCCAGTGGGGCTACACCATAGGGACCTTTATGCCTATCTTAAATTCCGCCGGGGATGTTGTCGGTATTATCGGCTGCGATTTTGAAGCGGAATCGATTTTCAACGCCATCATGTCCCGGATCAAACAACAGACTGTTCTTTCTACGGCCTTAATCCTTCTTGGTTTTTTAATCTATCTGTTTTTGCTTAAGGGGGTAACGGCTTATAACCGGAATCTTCTGGAATTGAGCAGGAAAGCAGAGGCTGCTTCGGAAGCGAAAAGCGCCTTTCTTGCCAAAACGAGCCATGAGATCCGTACTCCCATGAATGCGATCATCGGTATGGCGGATATTTTACTGCGCCGGGAACTGTCCCGGGAAAGCCATGAAGATGTGGAGAGTATTAAAAAGGCGGGGATGAGTCTGCTTTCCATTATTAACGACATTCTTGATTTTTCAAAAATAGAATCCGGTAAGCTTGATATTGTAAGCGACGATTATACGCCGGCCTCGATGATCAATGATTGTATCAACATTATCCGCCCTCGGCTTAAAGGCGCCCCTGCTGTATTCACGGCCCATGTTGATAACAGTCTACCCCAAACGCTTTCAGGCGACGCCACCCGCATCAGGCAGGTGCTTTTGAATCTTCTTTCCAATGCGGTTAAATACACCAAAGAAGGAACCATCACCTTGACGGTTACGGCCCCGCCCCTTCCTGATATTGAGGACTCAGTTTTATTAACCATGACGGTTGCCGACACCGGCCAGGGTATACAGGCCGAGGATATGGATAAGCTGTTCGGGGATTTCCAGCAGGTAGACCTTAAGCGGAACCAGGGTATTGAAGGAACCGGCCTGGGGCTTGCCATAAGCCGCAGCCTTTGCCGCCTCATGGGCGGGGATATTACGGTCAGTTCGGTTTACGGCCAAGGCAGCGTTTTTACCGCCGCCATACCCCAGAAGCTTGTGAACGCCGCGCCCATGGCGGAGCTAAACCATCCGGGAAAAAGTCTTGTCCGCTTTACGGCGCCCGCCGCAAAAATCCTCATCGTGGACGATATTGTTACCAATTTAAACGTAGCTCAAGGTTTGCTTGCCCCGTATCAAATGGATATCACCACCTGTACCAGCGGAGAAGAGACGGTCAAGCTGGTTATGGAAAAAGACTACGATCTGATACTCATGGATCACATGATGCCCGGTATGGATGGCATAGAAGCCACGGCGGCTATCCGGGCCTGGGAAAACAAACGGCAAATTTCGGAGGGATATGCGAAGCATATTCCCATCATAGCTTTGACCGCCAATGCAATTTCCGGCATGAGGGAAATGTTTCTGGAGAAGGGCTTTGACGATTATCTTTCCAAGCCCATCGAAATTTCCAAACTTGACAGGATAATGGCCAAATGGATACCCACAGAAAAACAGATAAGCGCCGAAATGGAAACTGTTTCAGTGGAACCAGACGCTGAAACAGCGCCGGGCACCGGGGGCATAAAAATAGACGGGGTGGACACCGCAAAGGGTATTGCCATGACCGGCGGGACCGAAGCCGTCTATCGGAAGGTATTAAGCGCTTTTTATCAGGACATTTTGGACAGGCTGCCCCTGTTTGCCCTCATTCCTGATCCGTCTTCCCTTTTCCTTTTTACCACCAATGCTCACGCCATCAAGAGCGCCGCCGCCACCATCGGGGCTGCCGCAGTATCCGCAGAAGCTGCGGAACTGGAGGCTGCGGGAAAGTCGGAGGACCTGGCGCGTATTATAATGGGCTTATCGGAATTTTACCGGGACCTCCAAAATTTGGCGGATGGCATAAGCCGGGTCCTGGGGGACGATACCCCGGAGAATCAAGATAGGGGCGCCGGGGGAAGTTCCGCCGAGTATGTTCCCCTGTTTACGGAGCTCCATGCAGCGCTTGAACAGGAGCAACCCGGGACGGTACACCGCCTCCTTACGGAATTGGAAGCGGCGCCGCTTGACGGAAAAACACGGGAAGCCCTGGCTGCTGTTTCCAACGCAGTTTTAATGAGTGAGTTTCAGGAAGCAATCGAAAAGCTGACGGTACTCCGCCAGACATAAGGAAAAAGGAAAAAAGTAATTGAACGGATCGGGTACAAAACAAGTATTTTTATTCACAGTAATGCTTTTGGCATTCTTATCAAATTTAAACGCCGAGCCCCGGGGAGCGGGCCCCCTGTATATAGACTTAAAAACCTACCCCCTCTATGTAAAATCCGGTTTTTCCCCCGCCGACCTTTTGAGGGGGCCCGATGTTTCTTCCGGTGCCTGGCAGGTGGTGGAAGTTTCCGCCGGCCCGGTGATGATACGGGATTTCGGGCTTCCGGATCTTCCCCGCCGTGTTTTCCTTTCCCCCTTTGGAGTTAAGGAAAGAGAATTTACTGTTCTTGTTCCCTTTAAGCCGGAAGACAAAATCCTCTCTGCTCTTGATTCGGATACTACTTCTGCGCCGGGTTTGTTTTTGGCCAGTATAGGTGACAACTGGGAAGTTTACCTTAACGGTCATCTGGTAAAGTCGGAAATGCACCTGAACTCTGAGGGTAGTATTGTTTTGCACCGTAGCATGCGCTGGGTTTTCTTCCCCCTGGATAAAACCCATTTTGTCCCGGGGGAAAATATTCTGGGCTTCAGGCTCGTCGGGGATCCGACCTATAAATCCTTGGGGTTTTCCTATGCTTCCCCGTACTATATTGATGAGTATACCCGCATCGCCGATCAGTATAGCGAATCTCTGACCATGGCCCTGATTGGGGTGTATTTTTTCATGGGGATCTATCATTTATTTATGTTTCTTATCCACAAAAAAGAATACTATAACCTGTCCTATGGCCTTTTTTCAGTGGTACTGGGTGTTTATTTCTCCATGCGTACCCATTTTATTTACCGCATTATTGCTAATACGGCTATTATATGGCGGGTAGAATATTTCTGTGTGTTCCTGGCGCTGCCCATTGCGGCTTTTTTCCTGGAAAGCCTTTGTCTGAAGAAAAACTTTATCATCACCCGGATTTACGGCGCCATTTCTGTACTGCTTGCAGTGGTTCAATTGCTGTTTTCCCAAGCCTTTAGGGACGATATTCTAACAATATGGCAAGTAGTAATCATACCGGCTGGTATACTTCTCGTGAGTTTCTATTTTGGGTACTCCTTTGTAATTGCATACCGGGAGATAAAAGGGCAGTATACCGCTCCGGGGGGGGTCTCCTTTCCCAGGACGGTGGCTAAAGTTTTTATTGACACCTCTATTGGCAGTTTGATAATCGGGGGGGTAATCGGTATCGGCTCCACTGTTCTTGATTTAATCGACTCTACCTTTCTGCATTACGGGCTTACCCTGACCCGTTACGGCTTTTTTGTGTTTACCACCGGGGCGGCCTTGATCATGGCCCGCCGGTTCGCCTCCTTGTACAACCAGCTAAACCTTACCAATAGGGATCTGGAGCAGACAACCCGGACCCTGGAAAAGCAGATAAAAGCTTTGACAGAAGCGGAACGGGCAACCCAGGCAAAAAGCGTCTTCCTGGCCAATACCAGCCATGAGATCCGTACCCCCATGAACGCTATCCTAGGAATGGCGGAACTGATACTGCGGAAGGATATTCCCCAGGATGTATACGAAGAAGCCAGGAGTATCAAACAGGCGGGATCAAACCTACTTTCCATCATCAACGATATTCTGGACTTTTCAAAAATAGAATCGGGCAAGCTGGATATTGTAGAAGTTGATTACCAGCTGGGTTCGGTGATTAACGATGCTATCAGCATCATCCGTATCCGGCTGAGCGAAAAACCAATACTGTTCACTGTGGATATTGACAGCAGGCTGCCGGACCGCCTGGCAGGGGATGAAGTACGGGTGCGGCAGGTATTGATGAACCTCCTCTCCAATTCGGTCAAGTATACCCAGGCAGGCCACATTATCCTTGCAGTCACCGGTGAGCTGTGGGAAGATCAGATTATTCTGGCCATTTCGGTTACCGACACCGGCATCGGTATTAAACAGGAAGATATGGGGAAATTGTTCGGGGAGTTCCAGCAGTTTGATACCCACCGGAACCAGGGCATTGAGGGAACCGGCCTGGGGCTTGCCATAAGCCGTAACCTCTGCCGCCTTATGGGCGGAGATATTGTGGTGGACAGCGTATACGGAAAGGGCAGCGTCTTTACCGCAACCATACCTCAGAAGGTGCGGGAAAAGGAGCCCCTGGCGGCGGTTGAAAACCCTGAAACAAAAGCGGTACTGCTCTATGAAAGCCGGAAAGAATACGCCGATTCGATTGTCTATTCGATACAGAACCTGAGCATGCCGGTAACCGCCGCCGTGGATATGGAACACTTTAGCCAGGAGCTGAGGGCCAGTTCACTCCCCGGTGAGAAAAGGTATTCCTTTGCATTTGTATGCGCCGAGGCAGTGGAGGCGGCGTTATCCATTATACAGGAATTATCCCTGCCCACAAAATTGGTGCTCCTGGGAGCGCTCCAGGAAATATCCTCCTTCAAGAATATCCCTATTATCAGTATGCCCGCCTATGCCCTGCCCATTGCCAATGTGGTTAACGAAAAAACAGATACCCCCTATCATACAGAAACCATTGTACGGTTTACTGCCCCTGACGCCCGGCTCCTCATTGTTGATGATATTGTTACCAACCTGAATGTAGCTAAGGGGCTTCTGAGTGTATATCAGATCGATATCACCACCGTAACAAGCGGAAGGGAAGCGGTAGATTTGATAAAGAACAACCGCTATGATATGATACTGATGGACCACATGATGCCCGAAATGGACGGCATTGAAGCGACTGCAGCAATCCGGGCCTGGGAAGCCGAACAAAAGGAGTCGGTGGAGTTTGATCCGCAGGATCAAACTCCCAAGGAACAGGCAAAGCCTGTTCCCATCATCGTTCTTACCGCAAACGCAGTAACCGGGATGAGGGAGATGTTTTTATCCAAGGGCTTTAATGACTACCTCTCCAAGCCTATTGAGATATCCAAACTTGACGGGATGATGGCAAAATGGATACCCCTTGAAAAGCAGATAAAACCAAAGCCCGGAACCGATTCTGAACGAACTATGGAAACCACGGGTATAAAAATTGACGGGGTGGATACTGCCAGGGGCCTGGCCATGACCGGCGGGACTGAGGCGGGGTACCGAAAGGTGCTGGCCTCCTTCCGTAAGGATGCCCTGGAACGGCTGCCCGGACTGGAACGTGTTCCCAATGAGCAGGAACTCTCCCTTTTTACCACCAATGTACATGCCCTCAAGAGCGCTGCCGCCACCATCGGCGCTGCCGGGGTATCAGAGGAAGCCGCGGAACTGGAGGCGGCGGGGAAGGCAGGGGATCTGACCCGTATCGAAGAAGGGCTTCCTCCGTTCTACTGGAATCTGAAAGATCTGGCGGAACAGATAGTATCAGTGCTGGATGACAAGGTCGACGCTGAAACTGATTCCGATAGCGATATTTCCCAGTACCTTCCCCTGTTCACGAAGCTAAAGGAAGCTCTGGAACAAGAGCATCCCGGGCTTATCCGCAGTATCCTTACGGAACTTGAGCAAAAACCCTTTAACGACAAAACGAAAAAACATATCGATGGTATTTCAAATTCAGTCCTGATGACTGAATTTGAAGAGGCCTTAGTAACAATAAATAAACTGATTAACGACCTGAGTTAAATGAGAAATGAGGTATAACAGATGAAGACTTTCCGCATTGATCCCCATGTTCACGCCAGTGAAACCAGCGCATGCAGCTGGATAAGCGGTTCCGACATGGCCGCCCAGTACAAAGCCCTGGGCTATGATGGTATAGCCATAACCGATCATCTTCATGAAGGGTACATTTCCTCTCTCCCCTGCCGGGATAACTGGGACGCCTGTGTGGATAAATATCTTTCGGGTTACAGAGCGGCAAAGGCCATGGGTGAAAAGGTGGGGCTGGCCCTTATCTTCGGTGTGGAGATACGTTTTACTGAAAGCGATAACGACTATCTTCTCTACGGCATGGATGAACAATTTCTCAGGGCCCATCCCTATCCATACCGGAACGGCCTTGAGGATTTTTATAACAATTACCATGATAAGCTGCTTATCATCCAGGCCCATCCGTACCGTGGGGGCGGTGACAATATACGGCCCCGGTTTCTCCACGGGGTGGAGGCTGTCAACGACAGTCCCAGGCATGATAGCCACAACCAGCAGGCCTTTGCCCTTGCGGAGGAGCATTCCCATCTGATACGGACCTGCGGTTCCGATGCCCATAGGCCTGGTGAACTGGGCCGTGCGGCCATGGTATTTGACTTTCCGGTCCACGATTCCCTTGCATACAAAGAAGCGCTTGAAAAAGGAGCGTACCATATGGAGTGCCCCAATTTCAGGGATCTAATCGAAAAGTATACATAAGACAGCGTTCAGGAACAAAGAAAGCAGATATTGATCCCATTTTGCCCGTTCATTTGTTACATTTTTGGTAAACGGTTGCAATGATGTTTCGGTATAAATTTTAAAAAATGGACTTTTCAACAAGATTTTTGGGAATATTTAAGGATAAGTCACAGCAAATTACATTTTATAACTATTTTTAAAAAATATTTTTCTTGACAGATTTATAATTCAGGGGTTACAATAACGTAAACGGTTACAAACCATTGATTTTCTTGCTTTTTATGCAAGGTGATCATAGAATTAAGAACAAGTTACCTAAGTCCCGGTATAAAAACCGATACTATACAATTTCGAGGAGGAAATTTTAGTATGAAACATCGACTTCCATTATTTCTGTTTGTGTCTATCCTTTTGGCGGCTTGCACCCCCAAATCAGGGCAATCAGCCGGAACAGCCGCGCCGGCTTACAACCAGCTCACGGTCTATTCGGCCCTGCCGGATCAGGAAATCCCCACCTATTTTAATGCCTTTGAAAAGGATACAGGCATCCATGTGAACTATGTCCGGCTCTCCGCCGGGGAGATGATGGCCCGTATCTCTGCGGAAAAAAACAATCCCCAGGCCTCGCTCATGCACGGCGGTTCCAGCGATACCTATGTGGCGGCAAATAAAGAGGGGCTTCTGTCCCCCTATCAGTCCTCAGAACTTGCAAACATCCCCGCCCAGTACCATGACGCGGATGGCGTGTGGAACCCCATCTATGTAGGGGCCATCGCTTTTGTCTGTAATACCGATTGGTTTAAGGAAAACAACCTGAAGATGCCCACATCCTGGGCGGATCTCGTTAAGCCGGAATTCAAGGGACAGGTATCCATGGCCCACCCTGCCACATCCGGCACTTCTTACACCGTGCTTGCAACCCTTATCCAGCTCTTTGGGGAAACCGAATCCTGGAACTATCTGAAAAAGTTAGACGCCAATGTACGCCAGTACACCAAGGCCGGAGCCGCCCCGCCCCAGGAAGCGGCCCTTGGGGAAGCGGCCATTGCCATCACCTTCTCCCATGACGGCCTCAAGCCCAAAATGGAAGGGTATCCTGTGGAACTGGTGTTCCCCACCGAGGGTACGGGTTACGAAGTGGGAGGCGTGGCGCTTATCAAAAACGGCTTTGAAAAAGAACAGGAAAACGCAAAACGTTTTATCGACTGGTTTATGAGTGTCCGGGGGCAGGAACTGTTCATTGATGCCGCCAGTAACCGTCTGCCGGTCAATACTAAAGCCAAGTATACCCCGGGGCTGGTCAGCCTGGATGACCTGCCAATCATTAATTATGATGCTGTATGGGCGGGGCAGAACAAAGCAGCTTTTGTAGCGAAATTTAATGATTTAATCGAAAATACTTCAAATCTCAAGGAGTAATTTTTCACCGTCTTTGAGATAGTCCCTTAACAACCCGGGAAAGGCAGACCTGTCCGCTTTTTTCGGGTTGTTCGTACCATAAAAGGAGGTACCATGCTAGCAGGAGCCGCCGGGGAAAAAATCCCGGAGAAGAAGCTTAACTACCTGTCCGGTCGTAATGATATGACAATGCTTATCCGCCAGCCCCTGCTTCTGATTACTATTTTTATTATCGGCCTTATGCTTGTGACCTTTGTCCTCCTGCCCATTTTTAATGTGTTCAAAATGGGCGCCACCGATGGGAACAACCGTTTTACCCTGGGTAATCTTACCAGTATTCTCTCCACACCATCCTTACGCAGAACATTCTACAACAGTATGACCCTGGGGCTTATCGTCGCGGTAATCGCAACAGTGATAGGGTATTTGTTTGCTTTTGCCATAACCCGCACAGAAATGAAAGGTAAAAAATTTTTTAAGGCCATTGCCACTCTGCCCATTGTTTCGCCCCCCTTTATCCTTTCACTGTCCATCATCTTCCTGTTCGGCCGTCAGGGCCTCATCACCAGGGGCCTTTTGGGGATCAGAAATGCTGATGTATACGGGATGCACAGCCTTATTGTGGTGCAAACCCTCTCGTTCTTTCCAGTAGCCTACCTGACCCTAAGCGGCATTTTGGAATCTATCGACGATTCTGTGGAGGATGCGGCTTACAGCTTGGGCGCCACCCGGGGGCATATCTTCAGGACCGTTACCCTCCCCCTTTCTTTGCCGGGCATAATCAGTGCCATGCTGCTGGTTTTCATCCAGTCCATGGAGGATTTCTCAAACCCTGCGGTCATTGCAGGTTCCTTTTCCACTCTATCCGTAGAAGCCTACCGGATTATCACCGGTATGTACGATCTCCACAAGGGTTCCATGATGGCAATTGTACTGCTCTTGCCGACCGTGGCGGCGTACCTCCTGCAAAAATACTGGATGCGTAAAAAAAGTTTTGTTACCATCACGGGGAAGCCCACCCAGAAACGTCGCAAGCTCCATGAAAAACACATCGTATACCCCCTGTTTGCCGCCTGTATCCTGGTTTCAGCCTTTATCATACTCTTGTACGGGACCGCCCTGACCGGGGCTTTTGTGAAAACCTGGGGAGTTAATTATCAGCTCACCCTGTCACATTTTGAATTTGTGCTGTCCATGGGGCTGGACTCCCTGTGGAATTCGGTCAAGCTGGCCGTCTATGCCGCACCCATTGGGGGCATACTAGGCATGATTATTGCGTATCTCACCGTGCGGGTCCGGTTTCCCGGCAGGAGGGCCATGGAAGTAGTTTCCCTGCTGACCTTCGCCGTGCCCGGCACGGTGCTGGGTATAGGCTATATTACTTCCTTTAACCAAAGGCCTCTGCTCTTCACAGGCACAGCGTTTATACTCGCCGCAGCTTTTGTGTTCCGCAACCTTCCTGTGGCTATAGAGTCGGGTACCACAACCCTGCTACAGATAGACAAATCCATTGAAGAGGCTTCTTCCATTTCAGGTGCAAGCAGTGCCTATTCCTTCCGCCGTATCACCCTGCCCCTGCTGCGCAATGCCTTCTTTTCCGGTCTTGTGTACGCCTTTGTGCGGGCAATGACCGCGGTAAGCGCCATCATATTTCTGGTGTCCCCCCGATGGCCCCTGGCCACATCAAAAATATTTTCCCTCTTTGAAGCCTCACGGTATTCCGATGCCGCAGCCTATGTTACCCTTATGATTGTTATCATCCTGGCTGCCATAGGCATCATCAATATTTTAGTACATATTCTGCTTTCCCCCAGGGCAAAGGCCCCCCGGGAGGAGGAAATCAAAAAAGCGCTAGTATCATTTGAAGTACAAAAGGAAGGAGCCGGCCATGTTTGAAAATACCGAGGCCATACGCCAATTCAGCAAAAAGAGCAGCGGCGTAACCCTGAAGAATATTACCAAGTTATTCCCCACCCCGGAAAAAAAGGGGGAAACCATCGCGGTGAACCACATCGACTTGGATATTGCCGATGGGGAGCTTGTAACCCTGCTGGGGCCTTCGGGCTGCGGTAAAACCACTACCCTGCGGATGATCTCCGGTTTTGAATATCCCTCGGAAGGGCAGATCCTTATCGGCGGTAAGGACGTAGCAAAGGTGCCCCCCAACAAGCGGGGGATTTCTATGGTATTCCAGAGCTACGCCCTGTTCCCACACATGAGCATTTGGGAAAATGTCGCCTACGGACTGAAAGTACAGCGTCTTTCCAAGAATGAGGTTCTCGCCCGTACCAATAAAGTTATTGAATTGATGCAGCTAACCGGGATGGAACGGCGTTTCCCGAACCAGCTTTCCGGGGGGCAGCAGCAGCGGGTAGCCCTGGCCCGGGCCATCGTCATTGAGCCCAGTGTGCTTCTTTTTGACGAACCCCTTTCAAACCTTGACGCAAAACTGCGTGAACACATGCGAGACGAACTCCGGTCCCTACAAAAACGCCTTGGAATTACCAGCCTTTACGTCACCCACGATCAGGGAGAGGCAATGGCTATCTCTGACCGGGTGGTGATCATGAAAGACGGAGATCTCATGCAGATTGGTACGCCCAAGGACATCTATGAGTATCCCTCCTGTAAATTCGTGGCTAATTTTATTGGCAAGGCAAACTTTATCTCCGGCATCTACGAAGCTAAGGAAGATGAAGCGGCCCTGGTTCGCATCGGAGACAGGAGTTTCAAAATACCGAACCCCGGCAAAGCGCCGGTTCGGCCCGGGGAAAAGTGCTGCCTTACATTCCGGCCTGAATCGGTCAAACTGTCCGTGCACGAGGAGGGGATTCCCGGAACCATCAGGCGGGTAACCTTCCTGGGTTCAAACATGGAATATGAGCTGGAACTTGCGGATACCGTGCTGGTGATAGAAATTTACAATCCCCAGCTGCATAAAACTTACGCCGAGGGTGAAAAAGTAAACGCCGTACTTGATATGGAATGTGTACGTGTGCTGCCCGACTCTCCCCTGGATGCGGAATAAGCTTAATTATTGCTTCTACCGGCCACTGGCAAGCAGCGTTCAGGAACAAAGAAAGCAGATATTGATCCTATTTTGCCCTTTCATTTGTTACATTTTTGGTAAACGGTTGCAATGATATTTCGGTGTAAATCGTAAAAACTAGGCCTGTCAACAAGGTTTTTGGTAAGATTTAAGGATAAGCCACGTCAGATTACATTTTTTTCACATTTTATAAATATTTTTCTTGACAGATTTAAAATTCGGGGGTTACAATAACGTAAACGGTTACAAACCGAATAGGGGAGTTATGATTCAGTACAAACAGGAAAGTATAGGGATAGCCGCCGCCGCAGTGGGGAAACTGTCCCACCCTGAGGCTATAAAGACCTATTTGCCTGAAATGCTGGAGCTTGAGGGGGATAATAGCTTTTCCAAGACCGGAAAAACACCCTTCAGGGCGGCGATTTTCAATATGGAAGCAGGCAGGCGGCTTAAGGAGATAAAAGCCTATTTTACCTATCTCCCCCAGCTTAAGGATGCGGATGTGCTCTTTGCCAATGAGCTTGACTACGGGATGGCCCGGACAGGGAATCTTCATGTTACAAAAGAACTGGCAGAATGCCTTGGCATGAATTATGTTTACGGGGTGGAGTTTCTTACCCTTAAAGCAGGGCAAAGCGGGAACGGCCTTGGGCTGCATGGAAACGCCATTTTTTCCCGCTTCCCCCTAAAGAATTTCGGCGCCCTACGGCTCCCCATAGCCTACGACTGGTTTTACAAGCCCGGGGACAGCCGCCTGGGTATGCGCATGGCGGTATTTGCAGAGGCAGACATGGGCGCCCTGGGAACAGTGGGCCTGGTGAGTGTGCACCTGGAAAACCGCACTGACCCCCGGGGAAGGCTGCATCAGATGGAAGCCCTTCTTAACGCGGTGGAAGGACATTTTGCCCCCGGGACTCCGGTGCTCATAGGCGGGGACATGAACACCAATACGATTGACGGCAATGATGACAGCCAGATGCGCAGCCTGGCGGATCACCCTGATGAACAGTGGCGGCGGCTGGGACAGATTCCCGCCCTGGAACCCCTGCTGGACCATGCGGCCTCCCGTGGCTTTTCCTACCATGACTGCAATAGCATGACCAAGCCCACCAGGCGCAAGCCCATGGATGACGGGCAGACGGTGCTGCTCAACCTGGATTGGTTTTTCCAGCGAGGCCTTGTCTGTTCTGCACCAAGCAGGGTGGAAAGTATCTTTCATAGCAATGGCCTTAAAAACCCGTCGGAAGAAGCCCTCTCCTATCAGGGGCAGGAATTGTCGGATCACGATATTGTTTTGGTAAGCTGCGCGGGTAACTCCGTTGCAAGTTGCGGAGGGAAGCGGTCATGATCCGGGCGGTAATTTTTGACGTCGGCGGCGTACTCCACACTAGCGAAGACGACCCTGTTCAGGAAAAAAACTTTGCCCTTTCGGTCTTACAAACCCTGTCTGAAAACGGGATTAGCCTGAATATAAGCCCCGAGGATCTTATTGCCGCGGTGGACAAGCGGGCCAAGGAATACAAAAAACACAGCGAGCAAGACCTTAAAGAACTTCCCCCGGCAAGGGTCTGGTCAGAATTCTTCCTCAAAGACTTTTCCCTCACAGAAAAGCAACTGGCCCCCTGCGCGGAACGCCTCTGTTTTCTGTATGACGGGGAACGCAAGCAGCTTGTCCCGAGACCAGGTATGAAGGAAGCCCTTGGTGAGCTTAAAGCCATGGGCATGAAGCTTGGCATCATCAGTAATATTCTTTCCCCCGACTTTGTCCATGACCGGCTTAAACGGTACGGCCTGGCGGATTATATGGACTCTGTGGTTACCTCCATGGAAACGGGGATACGGAAACCGGACAAGCACATATTCGAAATTGCAACAGAAAAACTCAGCCTGGTTCCGTCCGAATGCGCCTATGTGGGGGATCGTATCTCCAGGGATGTGATTGGTTCCCATAATGCAGGCATGGCCATGGTCATATTGATTAGATATCCTGCGTCGGAAAAAAAGGACGCCCGGTTTGTTTCCCCTGAAAATGAACCGGATTACCGGGTTGACGGGTTTCCGGAAATTCCGGCCCTGATACACAATGCAAATCGGAGGGCACAGCATGCTTAAGGCGGTCATTTTTGATATGGGCGGAACCCTGGAGGATGTGTTTCATAAACCGGAATATAACGAAACCTGCGGCAGAAAACTCCTTGATTATCTGGGGATGCAGGGTATGCAAATTGATCTTGAGCCGGCCAAATTTATGGAGCACATTGAGGCCCAAAATAAGGCGTACCGCAAATGGGGTGTGGACCAGGGTATTGAGCTCAGCCCCTACGAACTTTGGTCCCAGTGGCTGCTCAAAGGCTTTGACTGTAACCGGGATCGCCTCAAGGCTGCTGCAAACGATCTTGCGGATATCTGGGAACGGGTCTACTATCACCGTTCCCTGCGCCCGGAATCAAAGCCCATGCTTGATGAACTTGCGGAGATGAAGATATCCATGGGGATCATTTCAAACACCTCTTCCTATACCCAGGTGTTTGAAATACTCCACGAATACGGGATACGCGGCTATTTTGACACCATCGTTCTTTCTTCCATTGCGGGGTTTAGAAAACCTAACCCGGCGCTTTTCCTCACTGCTTCAGGCGCCCTGGGAGTCAGGCCCGACGAATGCCTCTATGTGGGGGATACCATTTCCCGGGATGTGCGGGGTTCCCGGCTTGCGGGGTATCTCGGCTGCATACGGATCAATTCGGAATTGACCAAGGGTTCCGATGCAGGGTTCGGGACCGAAGACGAGGAAGCGGAGTATCCGGTAGCCAGCCTTATGGAAATACCAGGGATAGTAAAGAAATTAACAGAAGAAGGGGCTTCAAAATGTTAAACCTTGAAATTACCCCTGCTAACAATACGGTAAAGGAGGAGACTGTATGAGTACAGCGCAGTTATCCCAGCCAGGATCTTATTCGGTGGCACGGAAGATAAAAAATGCCTTTCTCAATATTGTTACCAATCCCTACAATGTCATTGTAGTGATAACAATTATTCTGCTCGGCTATTTGATTATCATGCCCCTGCTGGATATGATTACCACCACATTTGAATTGCAACGGGTGGACCTGAGAAGGTTTCCGAACATGACGGAGGGTGAATTTACCCTGTACTACTGGAACCGTCTGGTTTTTTCAAACCTCAGCCAGGCACTGCTCTACAGACCGCTGCTCAATTCTCTTTGCATAGCGATTTCTGTTTCGGTAATGAGCATACTGCTCGGTTCGGTTATTGCATGGCTCATGGTGCGCAGCGATATTCCCTGGAAAAAATTCTTTTCCCTGGCGGTTATCATTCCCTATATGCTGCCCTCCTGGTGTAAATCCATGGCCTGGATTACGGTATTTAAGAATTCCCGCATTGGGGGTCGTATAGGCTTTCTGGCAGCTATGGGTATTGAAACCCCAAACTGGCTTGCCTACGGGCCCATACCCATAGTCCTGGTATTGGTCATCCACTACTATGCCTACGCGTATCTTTTGGTATCCGCGGCCCTCGGCTCGGTCAACAGCGAACTTGAAGAGATGGGAGAAATTGCGGGGGCCAATAAGAGGCAGATACTGAGTAAAATAACCATGCCCCTGGTACTGCCGGCCATACTTTCGGCGGTTATCCTTACCTTTTCCAAGGCCATGGGAACCTTCGGGGTACCGGCCTTTCTGGGGATGAAGGTAAACTTCAACACCATTTCTACCACCTTGTATCAGACCATTAAAAACCGGGAAGCCACAACGGGCTATGCGGTGGCCATGATACTGATAGGGATTTCGTCAGTTTTTGTGTTCATCAATCAAAAGGCCATCGGTGCGAGAAAGAGTTTTGCTACCATAGGTGGTAAGGGTGGACGATCAACCCTGATAAAACTGGGGCCCTGGAAGTATATGATAATGGTCATGCTGCTCCTGCTCCTGGTGTTAGGCGTTATGGGCCCCCTGCTTATTCTGGTAGTGGATACCTTTATGCTTAAACCGGGCTTATATACCCTATCCAATTTTACCTTCCACTACTGGGCCGGGGCGCCAAACCTTTCAATCTATGAAGGCGAACCGGGGGTGCTCCACAATCCGCGCTTCTGGATGATATTCAGAAACACTATCATGCTGGTGGTATGTACTTCGGTTATCGCTTCCCTGGTAGGGCAGATTATCGGGTATATCATTTCCCGAACCAGGGGAAAACTGGCGGGGAAATTTATCGAACAGCTGGTCTTTGTGCCCTACCTTATTCCATCCATTGCCTTTGGCGCAATTTACCTGTCCATGTTTGCGGTTCCCCGTCTCGGCATACCCCTGCCCGGGGGAGGAACCTTCCACCTTATTCCGTCCCTGTACGGAACCTTTACCCTCATGGTACTGGTCAGTGTGGTCAAACATCTGCCCTTCTCATGCAGGGCGGGTATTTCAAATATGCTCCAGATAGGGGTCGAGCTGGAAGAAGCGGCGACCATCCAGGGATCCTCCTTCCTTAACCGCTTCAGGCGCATTGTACTCCCCCTGTCCAAAGCAGGTTTTGTATCGGGCTTCATGCTGATATTTATCAGTATCATGAAGGAACTGGATCTGATCGTCCTTATCATGACCCCCACCAGGGCTACCCTGCCCTATATGGCGTTTCAATATGCGAACCAGAACCAGGAACCCTATTCCAATGTGGTTGCAGTAATACTGTTTGCCATTGTTTTTATCACCTATATGCTGCTGAATATCGGCGGTAAGGCGGATATCGCCAAGAGCATGGGCGGCTGAAAACCGTTTCTTGCAAGTTCCCCGCGCAAAGCACGGGAAACAAACATCTAACAAGGAGAAAGAGATGAGCAGGATAGAACTTAAAAATATTGACAAGTTTTACGGCAGTAACCATGTGCTGAAAAACCTTAACCTTACCATCGAGGACGGAGAATTTATGACCCTCCTGGGACCCTCGGGATGCGGGAAAACAACAACCCTCCGGGTCATTTCGGGACTTGAGACGCCCCAAAACGGAACCATCAGCCTGGACAACAAGGAAATTGTCAATGCAAAGGAACTGTTCTATGTGGCGCCTTCCAAGCGGGAACTAAACCTGGTATTCCAATCCTACGCCCTGTGGCCCCACATGACGGTGTACAAGAATGTAGCCTTTGGGCTGACCATAAAAAAGATCCCCAACAGCGAGATCAAGGCAAAGGTGGAAAACGCCCTGGACCGTATGCAGATACTCCAGTACAAAGACCGGTATCCCTCGGAACTTTCAGGCGGGCAGCAGCAGCGGGTGGCCATAGCCAGGGCCATTGTTACCACCCCAAAGATACTGCTTTTGGACGAACCCCTTTCCAACCTTGACGCGAAGCTCCGTATTGATATGCGGTCAGAACTCAAGCGGCTGCACCAGGAAATGGGGACCACGGTTGTGTATGTTACCCACGATCAGATTGAAGCCCTTACCATGAGTACCAAGGTAGCTATTTTCTTTGACGGAGTGCTGGTGCAGGTGGATACACCAATGGATGTGTATAAAAACCCTGTCTCCCTGAGGGTGGCAGACTTTATCGGCAATCCCCGGATTAACTTTGTCGAAGGAAAGGCTTCCCTTGAAGGGGGTGATCTGGTGGTAGCTTCTGATCTGGGTGAATTCAGATTCGACCAAAAGGACCTGACCGCCAATGAATTCCCCAAATCAGGAAAATTTGACTGCATCCTCGGCCTCAGGCCCGAACAGCTCACTCCACAGAGAAATTCTTCCCCCGGCGCCCTGGAGGCTTCCGTATACGCTTCCCAGCCTGCGGGTTCCGAGACCCTGGTGCAGATTCAGATAAAAAATACCCGGCTTCTGGTCAAGGAGCTTGGCATAGGCAATTATGAGAGTGACCAGAAACTGTACCTGAGCATAAATCCTAATATGATCAATGTCTTTAACAAGGAAAGCGGCGCGCTTATTAAATACGCACTGTAAAATTTTATGGAGGAAAAGAAAATGAAAAGAATTATTATTCTTTCGGCATGCGTCTTTGCCCTGGCTTTAAGCTGCGGTAAAGGAAAAACAACTGGCAGCTCCCAGGCAGCTGCGCCGGTTACTCCGGTTATCACCGAATGGGCCAAAGCGAATAAAGTCGACGATGGCTCCCAAACTGAGGATGAATTGTATGAACTTGCCAAGAAGGAAGGCCAGGTTACCATCTATTCTATTTCCAGCCGTATTACTTCGATAAAAGTCAGCTTTGAAAAGAAATACCCTGGAGTTACGGTTAATGCCTTTGACATCAGCTCCAACGAACTCTATGAAAAGGTTACCAGGGAATATGCTGCAGGGGTTTACAACGCCGATCTGGTGCATATCAAAGATGAGGACGGGGCGATTTATCAGGAAATGGTACTGCCCGGTAAATTCAACCTTTACTACCCACAGGATATCTGCGCTCATATACCTGAATCGTCACGGGCCTATTCCATGCCCCTCTATGTTGAGCTTTCCCAGTGGTTTTATAATTCAGAGCTCTTCAGCGCTCCCCCCATTTCCAGCTGGTGGGATCTGACCAAACCGGAATGGAAGGGCCGTATAGTTATGCAGGACCCCCTGAGCGCCAACACCTATCTTATCAACTTTGCGGCCTTTGTGGCAAACTCAGCGCTTTTTGAAGAGGACTATCAGAAAGTCTTCGGCGAAAAAATAAAACTTTCCCCCGAGTGTCCCACTGCGGCGCATGAACTTATCAAACGTCTAACAGCAAATGACATTATCTTTGAAAGTTCATCCGACAGGGTTTGTGAAGCGGTCGGTACAAAAGGACAGAAAGGACCGGGTTTAGTCGGCTGGGCAGCTTCTTCCAAGCTCCGCAAAAATGCCAGCGACAACTGGGTTTTGGCACCTATCAATATTACCCCCGGAACCAGTCTCCATAACCAGAATAATCTCTACCTTGTGGACCAGGCTCCCCATCCCAATGCGGCAAAACTTCTGCTCCGCTGGATGCTCGGAGGCACCGATGGCAAAGGCGAGGGCTTTAATCCCTTTAACACCCTGGGCGGCTGGTCTGTACGGGATGACGTTGTCCCTGCCAAGGGCAATCCCCTGCTGGCAGACCTCAAGACCTTTGAAGCAGATCCCAGTTACCTTTACAGCGCCGTGCCTGATATAAAGGATTATTGGATTTCACTTCAAACAAAAAGATAAATTGAGACGTTTTCCCCGCCTATGCGGAGGGAACGCCACCGCACTTACCATTAAACGAAAGTTCGGAAATATAGTATCCGGACTTTCGTTTAAAAAATCCGGTTAAGCAATGGGCATTTTTACAGACAGAGGCAAAATAAAAAGTACTTTTTTTCTCAGCGCTTTTTCACTGAGCATGCTTTATGCTGTGATATTTATACTGTCCTATGCACTAAGCGCTGGGCCCGTCGCGAATCTTGTTCCATGGGATACCGGAAACTTTCTTGCGGTATGGCTGCCCCCGTCAATTATCTGCATCATAGCCAGTGCAATCTGCGTTATACCGCTTTTTTTTATCAGGGATAAACGTCTGGTTCCTGCGGCATTTTTTCTGCTCTTTATATACGCAGCTCTTATAGGCGTTTTTGCCCTTCTACACTATTCCCCAGAGCAGCGCCGGGCAGCGGCAGGGCTTTTTATTATGTATCTCTTTTTGCCTGTATTATGGGGCAATCTGATTTCCACTCTTGTCTATGTCTTTTATGGAAAGCGCACGTAGCACCGTGCATAATATTTATGTATTGACGGGTTTACAAAATAAAAATATACTTTAACTGTTACATAACTGTTTATTCAAAATGAAGGGTATGCCAATGATAAGCACAAAGAGGTTAACCATACGGGATATTGCAAAAATAAGCGGCGTATCCTACGCAACTGTTTCCCGTGCCCTGACCGGTAGCCCCGGTATCAACAGCGAAACCCGTAAACAGATTCTTGGGATATGCGACCAGGTTGGATATACCACAAACTACATGGCCCGCTCCCTGGTGGTGCGAAAAAGCAAACTTCTTGGGTTTATCGTGGGCAGCATCGACAACCCCTATATGGCCCAGCTTGCCTTTCAGGTGGAACTCTACGCCAGACAGCGGGGGTACAGCCTTATCCTCTGTAATTCCATGCACCAGGAACAGCACGAGGCGGAACTTTTTTCCCTCCTCATGGGCAGGCAGGTTGACGGAATCATCATTACCCCGACCAACGCCGAATCCTATGAATTGATGGATAAATACGTTGAGCAGATCCCTACGGTCGTTATCGGTGATAACCTGAAGGATGAACGCCGCAGTTATGTTACGGTAGATAATTACCAAGGAGCAGAACTGGGTACGGAATACCTCATATCCATGGGCCACCGGTCTATTGTCTATATCGGCCACCGGCAGGGAAGCAAAACCCATCAACACCGTACCGAGGGGTACCTCAACGCATGTAAGAAGCACGGCTTGAAAACTGCGGTAATCAGTAATGCTGCGCCATCCAGTTCCATAGAACACGGGTATACCCTGGGGAAAAATCTCCTTTCAGGCCCTCATCCCTATACAGCGATATTTGCGGGTAACGATACCACTGCCCTGGGTGTAATGAAGGCGGCGGATGAATTGGGAATACGAATACCCGAAGATATTTCCCTAATCGGCTTTGACAACATTTCTTATTCCATGCTACCCCGGATCAACCTTACCACCATTGAACAGCCCTTGCGCACCATGGCTGTTTCAGCGGTGGATATGTTGATCCATAATATAGAAGAAAGCGCGGCGGGGTATTCACACATTGTGCTTACCCCCACCCTGGTAAAACGAGGCACCTGCCGGCTTATAACAGGAGCCGGAGAAGAATATCAGAAGGAGAACTTACATGGGCAAACAATTTGACACCCTTATTATCGGACAGCCCTCACTGGACATCAACACGGACCATGAAGGGCACACTATCCACGAGATAGGTGGAGCGGTGGTTTATTCAGGCTTTGCGGCGGCAGCTCTGGGCCATTCGGTTTGCGTGCTTCCCAAGGCAAATAAGGATACTGTGGATACCGTATCCCTGTTCGCCAAATCAAAGAACATTGAAGTTGCGGTGGTTGGAAGCGCCAATAGTACTTCTATTGAAAACATCTACCATACTGCGGACAAAGAACGTCGGACCTGCCGGGCGGTGAGCCGCATAGATGGGTACCGGCCCGCAGATGTGCCTCCGGTGGACGCTAAGATTTACCACTTGGCAGGGCTAATGCGGGGAGACATCGGCAATGATATGATTGATTTTGCATATAAAAAAGCCCTGGTGGCGGTAGATGTGCAGGGCTTCCTCCGCTGTGGAGATGAGAAAACAGGGGAGATGTCCTTCCATGACTGGCCTGAGAAACACGAACTGCTGCCCAAAATACGGTTCCTCAAAACCGATGCGGCGGAAGCAGAAATCCTCACAGGGCTCAAGGACCGGACCGAAGCTGCGAAGGTCCTATTCGGCTGGGGCGCCCAGGAGATCATGATCACCCACAATACGGAGGTGCTGATCTACGACGGGAAAACCATCTACACCGAACCCATAAAAGCCCGCAACCTTTCCGGGCGTAGCGGTAGGGGGGACACCACCTTTTCAAGCTACATCACCGAACGGCTGGGAGTGGGGATCCCTGAGGCACTGCTTACCGCCACCGCCCTGGTCTCTCTGAAGATGGAACACCCCGGCCCCTTCAACGGAACCAGGGCCGATGTAGAAGCCTATATCAGAGAATTCTACAAAAAATAACAAGTACAACAAAGGATAGGAATTGTTATGAATTTTGACTACACGGAGATACTACAAAAACTGCATGAGCTTAACTGGATATCTATATGCCTGCGATCTGTTCTATCCATGCTTCTCGGCGGCTTTCTTGGCTATGACCGGGGCAAAAAAAACAGACCCGCAGGGTTCCGTACCCACATGCTGGTATGTTTCGGCGCAACCATGGTAATGATGACCAACCAGTTTGTCTACCAGACCTACCACGTATCGGATCCGGTACGGCTGGGCGCCCAGGTAATCAGCGGCATCGGCTTCCTCGGTGCGGGTTCGATCATCCTGAACGCCAAAAGCCAGGTCAAAGGAATTACCACCGCTGCGGGCCTTTGGGCTGCGGCTTGCTGCGGCCTTGCCATAGGTATAGGCTTTTATTCGGGGGCTATTATGGCCGGGATTGTCATTTATTTTATCGTGGTGGTGCTGAACCGCTTTGATACCCGCATCCAGGATCGTACCACAGTTATTCCCCTGTACCTTGAATTCGATAAAAAACACCCTTTCAGCGATTTTCTCTCCTATGCCCGGGAACAAAAACTTTCAGTGTCAGATATACAGCTCAGTAAAAACAAATTCATGAAAAAGATGACCTTCTGCGTGACCCTGGTGGTAAAAAGCGATATACCCCGCTTGCGTTCAGAGGTAGTGCAGTTGGTTCAGCACGCCGAAGGGGTTCAGTTCATGGAGGAGCTGTAGATGCCGGGGGATTTGTCGGATAGACTTGATCTTCTGGGGCTTTACAAGCCACACTGGGGTTATGTCTGATTCAAAGAAAACCGAAGAAGGGGCCTTTAAGGGCCTCTATGACACGGTGGTGCAGCTCCGCGCCCCCGACGGCTGCCCCTGGGACCGGGAACAGTCACCTGCTACCCTCCGGGGAGATCTTATCGAAGAGACCTACGAGTGTATTGAGGCCATTGATCAGAAGGATCCTGCCCATATACGGGAAGAGCTGGGGGACCTTTTCCTCCTGGTGACCATGATCTCCTATATGCACGAGCAGGAAAAGCTCTTTTCCGTGGCCGATGTGCTGGGAGACATCACAGAAAAACTGATACGCCGACATCCCCATGTATTCGCCGACGTAAAGGTTAAGGACAGTGCAGAGGTTCTGGACAACTGGGCCAGGATAAAGGTAGAACAGGAGGGCCGCAAGCCCAAGGACTCCCTGATGGACCAGGTGTCCCGTTCCCTGCCGCCCCTGGACCGGGCTTACAAACTTCAGAAAAAGGCTGCCAAGGCCGGTTTCGACTGGCCGGATACCCAGGGAGTCATGGGCAAGGTTGATGAAGAGTTGGGGGAGGTCGCCGATGCTATCGGGGCACTGGAAGCCCTGAGCCGTCACGCCGCTGAGGCCCCCGAGGGGGTCAGAAGGCTGCATGAAGACCTGGAAGGGGAACTGGGGGACCTCCTCTTTTCAGTGGTAAACCTCTGCCGCTTCTTAAAAGTGGAGCCTTCAGTGGCCCTCCAGCGCACCAATGCTAAATTTACGGAACGCTTCCGGCACATAGAAAAAAGGATGAAAGAAAGCAGCCTAGAACTGAGCAAAGAAAATATGAATGCCATGGACAAATTCTGGGAAGAAGCTAAGGAAAAAAGTTAACCCTAAACCCGAGTAAACCATATCAGGGCGATACTGTGCTGTCCGCCCTCGGATGCGCCGGGTGGTTTACCGGCCAAGTGGGCTTATCACCCCGGAGTATCTCGTCGATGCCTTTAGCGGCATCCAGGGACATTTTGTAGTTTGCCTCAACCGAAAGGCCGGCGCTGTGCTGGGTCACAATTACCTGGTCCATGCGGTATAGGGGGCTGTCAAAGCGGGGCTCGGGATCAAAGACATCCACCGCAGCCCCGGCAAGGCGGCCCTCATCCAGGGCCCTGGCCAGATCGGCTTCCACGTAGGTGTCACCTCGGGCGCAGTTAATGTAATAGGCACTGGGTTTCATAGCGGAAAAGGCTGCGTAGTTAAACATTCCCCGGGTTTCAGAGGTAGAGGGCACAAAAACCCCCAGGTAGTCCGAAGAAGAGAGGATCCGGGAAAAATCCGTGGTATGCTCCACCATCAGCGGGGTTTCGGGGTGTTTACGGGGGTGGTAGGTGAGTATCTTCATACCCAGGCCTGAGACTTTTTCAGCTACCATGCGGCCTATGCGGCCAAAGCCTACGATGCCCAGGGTTAAACCCGCCAGATCCCGGCGCTTCAGGTGTTCCCGGTAGGTCCAGTCCCCTTCCCGGGTTTTTCGATCCAGCCTGATGAGATCGCATTCCAGGGCCATGATCATGGCCACCGCGCATTCTGCCACGGTGTTTCCATTGGACAGGGGGGCGTTGACCACCCATATACCCTGGGACTCGGCGTAGTCCACCGCTACCGTATCCACCCCTACCCCATGGCGGGCTATCACCTTGAGCTTCTTCCCCGCAGCCAGAACCTCCTCGGGGAACCGGGCGATACGGGCCAGCAGGGCGTCGGCGTCAGCGATTTCCCGTTTAAGGGTTTCAATATCCGTGGGAACACCCACCTTGATCTCATATCCCCGTTCAAGGAGATAGTCCTTTCCCGATGAATCCACGTCCTCGGGTATCAATACCTTATACACCGGTTTACCCCTCCCCTAGCCTATCTTCTTTTTATTCCATTCCGGCAAAAGTGCCTCGGGCCCCTCCAGGAGCGAGCGGGTCAGGGCGGAAGCACAGGCTTCCAGGACCTGATCCAATACCGGCTTCTCCGGGTTTCCAAAATCCGACAGAACCCAGCCGGAAATATTATCGTGGTTCGGCCTGCCTATGCCTATACGCAGGCGCCAAAAATCGGCAGTGCCGAAGCAGCTTTTCATGGACCGCAGGCCGTTGTGCCCCCCCAGGCCGCCTGAAAACTTGAATGCCGCGACGCCCAGGGGAAGCTCCAGCTCATCATGGATCACCAGTATTTTTTCCGGGGGAATTTTAAAAAAAGAAGCAGCGGCCTTGACCGACTCCCCGGAAAGGTTCATATAGGTTTCGGGCATGAGGAAGTGGAGTCTCGGGGGAAGGGCCGGCAGTTTTAGGCCGTCCGGACCGTCAACAGGCGAGCTTGGCGGTTTTAAAGCCCTGCTGTCCAGGCCGGCGTAAAGGCCCTTGTACTTCTTCTGCCAGCTCAGGGCAAAGGGAAGAACCGCTGCTAAAAGCCGGCCCGCGTTATGGCGGTTATTCTGATATTCAGGTCCGGGGTTACCCAGAAATGCAATAAGTTCAATCATTGGTTTGCTAATCTTTCTATCCTATAGTAAACTATTATCAGCAAAATTTATAGTGATTTTTCGGGGATAATATGGAACTTATACAAACAAAGGGCCCATTGCCAACCGGGTTAGCCGGGACATTGCTGCGCTATACTGCCGGAGCTGCGGGGCAAATTGCAAGGGAAAGGGGCGGGGCTTTTGAAATCGCCCTCTGGCCCTTTGAGGAATTAATGAATTTTGCCGGCCTGGAAGGGGCGGACCAGGAGGCTTTCGGAGATCCTACGCAACTGACGGTCCAATGCGGGGGCTGGCAATCCTGGTCTGCGGGCTGGGAACTGGCTGCGGGGGAAACCTTGCCGAATCGGGTCCTGATTATCCCGGAGTTGTTAAAGCTTACCAACCGTCCAGGGGACACCGAGACACTGGCTGACCGGAGCGGCAAAGACTGGCTTATTGGACACTTCATCATGTATATCAGAGCAGGAGACCGCTACCTCTGTATAGCTGCTCTGGATGAGGGGCCTCCGGTAACGTACCGGATCAATATGAAGCGGGGATTGGTCAGCGCGGAGATCTACTGCCCGGGGAAAACCTGGGCGGAGGGGGAAGCGGCGGCAACGCTGGCGGTTTTTTCCGTTCAGGGATTCTTTTCCCTGAAGGATGCACTGAGAAAACTCTACGGGCAGGAAGAGAGCTTCAAAACCACTGCCTTCCTGGGTAAGATCCCCGGGGGATACGAATCCTGGTACAACCACTACACGAATATCAATGAAAAACTCATCCTGGGAGATCTGGAAAATCTGGGAAAAACCGAAAACATCATCAAGCTCCATTACCTGGATTCAAAAAAGCCCGTGGTATTCCAGATAGACGACGGTTGGGAAAAGGCTGTGGGGGAATGGGAAATCAATTACAAGCGCTTCCCTCAGGGACTCGCCCCGGTGGCTTCACAAATCGAACAGGCCGGGTACATACCCGGCCTCTGGTTCGCGCCTTTTCTGGTGATAAAAAAAGCCCGCATATTCAGGGAAAAACCCGAATGGGTCCTGAGGGAAAAGCCGGGTGGTAAGCCCGTGGTGGCAGGGTTCAACCACCTCTGGGACAAACAGTATTACTGTCTGGACATATCCCGGGAGGATGTACTGGATTACCTTGGGGGGCTTATAAACCGAGCGGTCGATGAATGGGGCTTCCGCTATCTCAAACTGGACTTCCTCTACACAGGCCTCTTTAACGGGGCCTTTGCCAATCCCGGCAGCCCTCACGAACACTACCGCCGGGCCTGCGCTGTCCTAACCGGCCGTAGCGCTACCAGGACCGGGCTTCCGGTGGCCTACCTGGGCTGCGGCCTCCCCCTGGGGCCTTCCTACCGCCGCTTCCCCCTCTCCCGTATCGGGGCGGACACAAAGGCCGAGTGGGACTGGAAACTGGTAAAATGCCTGGGCCACACAGGCCGGCCCTCGGCCTATATAAATCTCATGGACACCATAGGCCGTTCCTTTATGAACGGCTCGGTGTACATCAACGATCCGGATGTGATCTTCCTCAGAAGCCAAAACTGCCGGCTCACGGCCAATGAAAAGGAACTTATCGCCCTGGTCAATTTCCTCCTGGCAGGACAAATCATGTTTTCCGACAATCCCCTTCAGCTAAGCCCTGATGACCTGGCCCTGTCCGGGCATATTGCGGAACTGTACCGCAGCCTGGAGGGGGATGAGTATGGGGTAAGGCGGCTGGACCGGGATCTGTTCCGCCTGGAAAGCCGGTCCAGGAAAACCACGGGCATCATCAACCTTTCCGAAAAGCCCTGGCAGGTCTCCGGGGATGAGACAGAAGGCGGTTTTTATGCTATACTAAAGGAAGGAGAGTATATTATTGATCACCGTATCGGAGGGACCATGAATTTTGCACCCCATACAATTACGATCCTACGGATAAAGAAATAAATGAAAAAGAAAACCTATATAATCGGACACCGAAACCCCGACACTGATTCGGTGGTTTCCGCCGCAGCTTATGCCCGGCTAAAACAGGCCCAGGGGCAAGAAAACGTTTTCCCCGCAAGGGCGGGGAACATCGGCTATCAAACCGAGTACATCTTCAACCGCTTTAAGGTACCCGTACCGGAGTACCTGCCGGACCTTATCCCCAAGGCCTCCTACTACATCTCGGAGCCCCCAGTGACCATAGCCGAAGATGTGACGGTCTGGGAGGCCCTGGAACGTATGCAGAAGGACGGCCTTAGGGTCATCCCCATCGTTGATTCCCAGGGTATATACAAAAGTATGCTCCACTACCGGGGTTTTGCCAATTATATTATCACCCACATCAACCCACACAAGAAATCCTATTTTCCCGTGTCCATCGATCACCTGACCGCCACCCTCCGTGCCCAGCCTATCACGGTGTTCAATTCCAGTGAAGTGAAGAAGTCCCCCATTGTGGTGGCCGGCTCTTACAATGACTACTTCAAGAAACATCTGGAAGAGGAAAGCCCGGACGACTCCCTGGTGATCCTGGGGGACCGCTGGGATTTACAGAAATTCTGTCTGGAGAGGAAGGTCCGGGCGCTGATACTCTCCAACGGCCATACCCTGGATAAGGAACTGGTAGCCTTGGCGACAAAGAACCATGTATCGGTGATAACCAGTCCTTTCGATACCTCATCAACAGCGATGCTGATCATCTACTCAGCACCGGTGAGTGCCATGGGGGACGATTCTGTACCCCTGGTTCACCTGAATGATCCGGTGCGAAAAATACGGGAACCCCTATCAACGGCCCCTTCCCGCTGTCTCCCAGTGGGGGATGACGAGGGCCGGGTGGCGGGGATTATCTTCGAGGGAGACCTGATCAAGGAACCAAATATCGAAGTAATAATGGTGGATCATAATGAACCCAACCAGGCCATTGAGGGGATTGAAAATTACCGTATCCTTGAAGTGATAGACCACCACAGGCTTGGAAACCTTTCCACCAAGTACCCTATCACTTTTATTAACAAGGTAGTAGGGGCTACCTGCACTATTATTGCCAACCTTTACCGGGAATCCCATGTACCCATGGACAAGGAAATAGCATCAATACTACTCTGCGGTATCCTGTCAGATACCTTATCTCTCCACTCCGCCACAACCACCGATACGGATAGGAATACTGCGGAGTACCTTTCTTCGGTTACCGGCCTGGACATAATTCAACTGGGACAGGAACTCCAGACAGAAGCGAACCGCATCAACGCCCGTCCCGCAGAAGAACTGGTCGCCATGGACATGAAGGAATACGCCGAACAGGGGGTGGAATTTTCCGTGAGCCAGGTTGAAACCGACCGCCCGGACGATCTGGTAACCCGCAAGGATGAAATCCTGGGTCAGCTTGAAAAAATCTGCTCCCGCAAAAAATGGCTGTTCTCCGCCCTTCTGGTCACCGACGTGACCACCCTGGATTCCCTGCTCTTTGTAGCGGGAAAAAAATCCTTCCTGGCCCAAATCAACTTTCCCCGCAAGGAAGATGGTATCTATGTGATGAAGGACGTAGTTTCACGGAAAAAACAGCTCATCCCCCTGCTTTCTGAACTGGTGGAAAAGGCAAAGGACTGACTGAATCTATTCGCATACTATACAATCAGGAAAAATCAACCCGAAAAATGGGTATTTTTCAGGAAAAGTCAGCCCGAATAATGTGGAATTTTGAGGAAAAATCAGCCCATAAAAGAATCCGGATCCTTAAGTGGATCTTTCCTGGACAGCTCCCGCAGAGCAAGGGCTAGAAAAAAAAGACGAAAATCCGCATTATAAAGATTGATCAAGGATAGTAAACCGAAACAGGCTAAAGCTACTTTAGCTTTGGGAGGTACAATGAAACACAGTATCACCGATGTCGCAAAGGTTTTAGGGCTAACATCCAGCGCCATACGCTTTTTTGAGAAAAAAGGCCTGACCTATGTTGAACGTGAGATGAATGGGCGCCGTTTTTATACCGAAACGAATGTGCTTGAGTTGCTTGATTATACTAATTATAGATCCATGGGCTTCACTTTGAAAGAAATAGCGGAATATTTCGAAAGAAACCGCAAGAAAGGAAAGACTCGTGAAATGATGATAAAATATAGGGAAAAATATAAGCTCAAGGCGCTTGAACAAGCGGAAAAATATAAAAATTTGGCTAATGCTATTGAATCACATTTACAAAATGACCGGCTCATTGATGACTTGCTTGATAAATATGAGTTTAGTAAGCCGCCGTCTATGCTCATGTTGTACGATGAAAAATATGGTATCGCCTCGAAGGACCAAAAAATGCAGCTAATTCAACAAAAATGGATAAAAGCCATGCCCGAAACAAGATTATCGGTTTTACTTTATTCTATTGAAACCATGGAAGCGCGTTTTGGGCTTTCTATACTATCGGAAAGAGCGGAAAATCTTTCGCTGCCAAGAGATACGCACGTACAGGAATTATCCAGCGTATCCTGTTTACACACAATTATCGCTATGAATGTAAAATATATCGAGGAACCACAGTATGCATTTATAAAGCCATTAGAATTTGTTAGAGCACATGGCTTCATGCTTGCGGGTAAACCTTGGGGACATATCCTGTTTGTAGATGCAGAAAAAACGATGGGTTTATGTCTTTATATGGAACTTTGGATACCAATAAAACTCTAAAATTTATTAAAAAAAGCTTGCTTATAAAGCCACTTTAACTTGTACCATAAAATCACAGCTGTTTATTGACCACTAGTGGTTGTCTGTCATGATGTGTACTAGTCAAGATAATATCTGACACTTGTTGAAAAATATGATATACTAATCAGCAAGGAGCGGAAGATGACGAACCAACAAAAAATCATCAAAACGAAGGTCGGGATACTTGAGCTGGCAAAGCAGCTTGGGAATGTGTCGCAAGCATGCAAGGTCATGGGGTATTCCCGGGACAGTTTCTACCGGTTTAAGACCCTGTATGAGACCGGGGGCGAACTGGCGTTGCAGGAAATCAGCAAGCAAAAACCCAACGAAAAGAACCGGGTGGATCCTGAGGTGGAGAAGGCGGTGGTGGACTTTGCGTATGAGCAACCGGCCTATGGGCAATTGCGGGTCAGCAATGAGCTGAAGAAACGGGGCATGTTGGTCTCCCCCGGTGGGATTCGCAGCATCTGGCTTCGCCATGACCTGGCTACATTTAAGGCACGGCTGAAGGCGCTGGAAGCGAAGATGGCCCAGGAGCATCTCATCCTCACGGAGAGCCAATTGGCGGCCATGGAGCGAGCCCAGGAAGACAAAGAGGCTCACGGGGAAATAGAGACCGAGCATCCGGGATATTTGGGGGCTCAGGACACCTACTATGTGGGAAACATCAAGGGTGTCGGGCATATTTACCAGCAAACTTTTATCGACACGTATTCCAAGGTCGCTTTCTGCAAGGTGTACGACCGCAAGAATGCCTTGGTAGCCGCCGATATGCTGAACGATGTGGTGATTCCCTTTTTCGATTCCCAAGACATTCCCCTGCTACGGATCCTCACGGACCGGGGGAGTGAATACTGCGGGAACCGGGAGCATCACGAATATGTGTTATACCTGGATCTTGAAAACATTGAGCATACCCGGACAAAAACCCGCCATCCTCAAACGAACGGCATTTGTGAACGATTCAACAAGACCTGCAAGGAAGAGTTCTACTCGGTTGCCTTCCGTAAAAAAGTGTACCACACCATCGACGAGATACAACTTGACCTTACCGAGTGGATACGGCAATATAACTACGAGCGAACTCACAGCGGCAAGTATTGCTACGGGAAGACGCCAATGCAAACGTTCGTTGATTCAATTCCATTAGCCAAAGAAAAACTCATTGGCTATTATGAATCTGACGGTCAGTCCTAATGGATTTCTTTAAGTGTCAGACCATGTCTTGGCTAGTACACATGATGTCATGGCAGTATTCAAATGTTAAAGAGGTAAAGGCATGAACTTATCCCCAAAAGAAAATTATCTGAGGGCATTGAATCACCAGGAACCGGAGTATATACCCTTCGGAGTCGCGGAATCTGTGTTGGTTGCATCGAATCTGGAACTGGAGTACGGACATCCCGGCGGTGGCATCGATGGCTTTGGAGTGCGTTGGGTTTCTTCCGCTGAAGGGGCCGGCCAATCGCTCCCGGATTCAAGGGCATTTTTGCTTGATGATGTTACCGAATGGAAAAAGAAAGTCACTATTCCCAATCCTGATAAGATTGACTGGCAATCAATGGCCGAAACACAACTCGCTGGGGTAAATCGTGACACTACACCAACCTTGGTTATTTCTCCAAATGGTCCCTTTGAACGACTCGCTGCATGTATGGGATTTGAAAATGCCCTTATCGCAATGGTGGAGGAACCGGATGCGGTGAATGAATTATTGTCAGCGATTACTGACTTTAAAATTAAGTTCATTAAAAATATCGCAAAATATTTTAAACCTGATATTTTTTATTATGCTGATGACATTGCAACAGAACGCAACCTTTTTATGTCCCCGGCAACCTACCGGGAACTCATAAAACCCCAGCATAAGCGTATTGCTGAGGCGAGCAAAGAGTGTGGCATGATTCCGATACAACATACCTGTGGCAGAGCCGAAGACATCATTGAAGATATTATCGACACAGGAGCAGATGCTTGGAGTTCTGTTCAACCAAGAAATGATATTGCCGGTTTATTAAAAAAATACGGCAATAAAATAGTCATTGAAGGCGGATATGACGCAAATGGGGCTCCAGGTTTTGAAACTGCTTCCAATGAAAAAATTGAGGCGGAAGTTCGAAGATGTTTTTCCGAATATGGCAAATATAAAGGTTATACGTTCTGGGGGTTCTTAATGAAAACCGGAACCAATCTAAATATATTTGAGGACGTATTTAACGCCTATCTGAAAGTCCGGGACGGGAAATAACCCAGAAAGGGTGGCGCAGACTTATTGTTTACGCCGCTCTTTTTGTTTGTACGGAGTATAAAGCATGAATGTCCAAATAATCGTCCTTGGCGGCTTCCTCGGTTCCGGTAAAACAACTGTTCTGCTGGAACTGGCAAAATATCTCACCGGCAAACAGGGGCAGGTACAAAACACTAGGGTGGTCATCATCGAAAACGAGATCAGCGAGGCGGGTATGGACAGCCGCCTTTTCGAGAAGGATTACCGGGTAAAAAACCTGTTTTCAGGCTGCGCCTGCTGTACCTATTCGGGGGAATTTGAGGCCGCCCTGCAAGCGGTGATCCGGGACTATGAGCCTGAGTGGATCATCGTGGAAGCTACGGGGCTTGCCTATCCGGATGCGATTAAGGCATCGGTACAAAAGTCAACGGGAATTATTCCCTGTATGCTTACAGTGGCGGATGCAAAACGCTGGTTCCGTGCCCTTGCAGGAATGGAACAGTTTGTGGAGGGCCAACTCCGGGAGGCGGACATTATTTTGGTGAATAAGGTCGATCTTGCGGGAGAAGCAGAGACGGCTAAAGTCATTGACAGTATCAGCGCGAAACAAAGCGCCGCTCAAATAGTTAAGACCACGGCCAGCGCGGGATTAGACGAATCATTTTGGAACGATATCTTAAAACCAAGGAGGCCCTGAATGGACCGGAATGATTCCCATGAACATCATCACTCCCATAATCATCACGAACACGAACAGGTCGGCCATGTTCATCTCCCGGAGGACAGAATAAGTATTTCTACCCATGAAGAATCCATTATCGCCGTATTCAAATCCCATATAGCGGCGCCCTACCAGGAAGCGGTCGGGATAGTGGGCAGGGGCATGAAAAATGTGGCGGAAGAAGTTGTTGAAAACGGCGGGATAATAGGGCATATTAAATCCTTTGTGATTGCCGAGGGCGAGCGGTGTATGATTTCGATAAGCGATGCCGGGACAGAAGCGCAGGAAAAACATATTCCCGGTGAATCCGCCAATTTTGAACTGGTTGTTATCGTTTTTCATGTCGATGAAGATACATTGCGGGGAATTATTCATTCCATATTTCCCGAATAAGTTTACGGTTCTTATATTTTCCTATTTATAATTATGCCTTTTTGTGCTATTATAATCCCAATCATCGGTTACCGGGAGAATTTTTAAAACCCTTAGAAACCGGAGGGTTCTTTTTCCTCCGGGCTTTTCCCATCCCCGTCAATAACCCACCTCACATAGGGATCTTCCAGATTGTACAGATGACAGGCCACACTATGTTCACTGTTGCCGGGCATGGGCTTAATTACCGGGTGCAGCCGAGAACATACGGGCATGGCCTGGGGGCAGCGGGTATGGAACACACAGCCTGAGGGGGGATTAATGGGAGACGGCAAATCTCCGGTCAGGGTCATCTTTTGTTTGCGGATATGGGGATCCGGTTCTGGTACCGCAGAAAGCAGAGCCTGGGTATAGGGATGGAGGGTATTGGAAAACAGCTCATCTGTGAGGGCAGTTTCCATCAAATGCCCCAGGTACATTACCCCAATACGGTCGGAAATAAATTTTACTACACTGATATCATGGGCAATAAAGAGATAGGTAAGCTGATCCTGCTTTTGCAGGTCCAGGAGCAAATTTATTATCTGGGACTGGATCGAAACATCCAGGGCTGAAACCGGTTCATCACAGATGATAAGTTTAGGATTAAGGATTAAAGCCCGGGCAAGCCCGATACGCTGGCGCTGGCCGCCTGAAAATTCGTGGGGGTAGCGGTAAAAGTGTTCGGTACGCAGCCCGACCTTATCCATTATTTCCATTGCCAGGGCGATCCGCTCCTGAGTATCCCGGCCGATACGGTGGATGAGCAAAACTTCCAGAAGCATATCCCCTACCCGGACCCGGGGATTGAGAGATGTGTAGGGATCCTGAAATACCATCTGCATGTCCCGCCTGAAGGGCCGCAGGTCCTTTTCGTTTAGGGAAGTAATATCAGTTTTATTGAACTTAACACTGCCGGAGCTGGGATCCTGCAGCCGGATAACTGTTCGGCCAAAGGTACTCTTGCCACAGCCGGTCTCCCCTACCAGGCCATAGGTCTCCCCCTGGTAAAGGGTCAGAGAAACACCGTCCACAGCTTTAACCTGGTTAATTATCTTACCGAAGGCGTTCCGGATAGGAAAATGTTTTACCAAATCTACAACATCAAGTATAACTTTATTTTCCCCAGCCATATCCGCCCCTTAGCCTTTTAATCCCGCAGACAGTTGGCCCGCAGTTTTCCAGCACCGCGCCTTATGGGAACTACTAATCTCCTGTAAGGCTTGAGACTCTTCTCTGCAGCGGTTCTCGGCATACAAACACCGGTCCGCAAAACGGCAGCCTGAAGGAATCTGATCCAAAAGCGGTACCGTGCCGGGGATCATATACAGCTTTTCATCCCTGGAACCGGAGAGGCGGGGAATGGATTTCAGAAGACCCTGGGTATAAGGATGCCGAGGATTATCAAAAAGTTCATCCACCAGGGCTTCCTCCACTATCTGCCCCAAATACATCACCACCACCCGCCGGCAGGTTTCCGCTACCACCGCCAGATCGTGGGTGATAAGTACCACCCCCATGTTAAGTTTTTTGTTCAAGCCCACGATCAGGTCCATTATCTGGGCCTGGATGGTTACATCCAGCGCAGTTGTGGGCTCGTCGGCAATAAGAAGCCGGGGGCCGCAGGCCAGGGCAATGGCTATCATGATCCGCTGCCTCATGCCCCCGGAAAGTTCATGGGGAAACTGGCTTATCCGTTTGACAGGATCAGGGATGCCCACCATGCCCAGCAATTCAAGGACCTGTTCACGGGCTTCCGCTTTTTTCATATGCCGGTGAATAATAAGAGATTCGGCAATCTGATCCCCCACGGAAAATACAGGGTTAAGGGAACTCATGGCATCCTGAAACACCATGGCAATCTCCTGCCCCCGGTACTCCCTCATCTGCCGGCGGGGGATATTAAGGATATCCCTACCCTGGAAAAGAATTTTTCCCGAATACTGTACTTGCCGTTTTTCATCATATAAACGGAGAATAGACTGGGAGGTAACGCTTTTACCGCAGCCCGACTCCCCCACAAGTCCCAAAATCTCCCCCTGCTCCACGGTGAATGAAACTCCGTCCACTGCCTTCAGAATACCCCGTTCAGTGTGAAAGCTGGTACTCAGTTCATCAATGGATAGTAATGCTGTTTCACCCATGTTCAGTTTCCTCAATTGCTCAAGGGATCAAGCAGGTCCCTCATGCCGTCCCCAAAGAGGTTAAGCCCCAGTACCGTAAGGGCAGTGATGATACCGGGAAACACAATCAGCCACTGGGCCTGATAGATAACCCCCCGGCCGTCGCTCAGGATACTGCCCCAGCTTGGCTGGGGCGCGGGAATACCGGCTCCAAGGAAACTGAGGGCCGCCTCGGTAATAATCGCAGAAGCGAACACAAAGGTCATCTGCACAATCATGGGGGAAATAATATTAGGCGCAATGTGGCGGAAGAGTATCCGTCTGCTTCTGGCCCCAACACCCTTCATAGCCTCAATATAAGTCTGCTCCTTTACCACCAGGGCAGCGGAGCGGGCAATTTGAGCCATACTGGGGGTGCTTACCACCGCAAGGCTGATGATAACATTTTTAATATCCGCCCCCAGGGCGGTCATCAGGGCAATGGCAAGCAAAATCGAAGGGATGGACTTCAGGCCGTCGCAGATCCGCATCAGTATATTGTCCAATACTTTGCTGTGGCTGGCGTAAAGCCCGATGATCATCCCCAAGGCGCCGGAGAGGATCCCCGTGGAAAGGCCCACGATCATGGATATCCGCGCCCCATAGACGACCCGAGTAAATACATCCCGGCCCAAAATATCCGTGCCAAACCAATGCTCCGCCGATGGGGGCTTGAGCTGGTTTGAAACATCCACCGTGTAGGGAGAAGTTCTGATGATAATGGGGCCGAAGATCGCCGCAAGCAACACTATCAGCACTATCACAAGCCCCGCCACAGACTGCTTGTTGCGGAGGAATTTCCGTATCAACAAGGCCCGCTGTTCAGCTTCCAGCCGCTTCCGCAGTTGGTGCATTTTTTCAAAATTTACCGCTTGTTTCATTGTCTTTTAGTTTGCCAGCCGGATACGGGGATCCGCCAGTCCGTAGAGCAGGTCAACTGCCAGATTAATTACCACATTGATAAGGGCAATCAACAGCACCACTGCCTGAATAACCTGATAATCCCGGCGGCCAATGGAATTGACCACCAGGGAACCGATACCGGGAATCCCGAACAGGGATTCTACCACTGTGGCCCCCGAAAGAGCACCGATAAAACTCTGCCCCACCACCGCAATGATCGGTACCAGGGCATTACGGAATGCGTGTTTTGTTACCAAGAAAAAATCCGATACCCCTTTCGCCTTTGCCATACGCACATAATCACTGGCAAGGGTCTCCAGCAGGCTGGCCCGGGTCATCCGCATCAGCAGTGCGGAGTACATGAAACCCAGAGCAATGGCGGGCAAGGTGAGGGAACGGATATGGGGCCCCAGGCCTACGGAGATTGGGGAAAAACCTGCCACCGGAAACCACCGGAACCGGACTGCGAAGATCACAATCAAAAAAAGTCCCAGAAGAAAACTGGGAAGGGAAATCCCCAGCAAGGCGGTAACTGATACTATATGATCCGGAACAGTACCTTTCTTCCGGGCCCCCAGCATACCCAGGGGCAGCGCAATAATCGTGGCGATGATCATGGAATACAGTGACAAGGAAATGGTGGGCCGCAGACGATCCGCAATCATGGTGGATACAGGAATACTCTGGGCTACTGAAACCCCAAAATCACCCTGACAAACCCGGCTTATCCAATTAAGGTAGCGAGGGACAAAAGGCTGGTCCAGTCCCATCCGCAGCCTAAGGATGGCAATATCCTCAGGGGTGGCATTCTCCCCCAAGATCATCGCCGCCGGATCCCCGGGGATTAGATACACGATGCTGAAAATAACCACCGAAACGATAAACAGTACCGGAATAGCGGAGAGGAGCCGCTTAACAATATACTTTCTCATCCCAAACCTCCGGCACTAAAACTATTGCCCCGACCTTGACAGCCGGGATATTGATTCCTACTTTCTTATCTTGGTATTCCAGAAGTAAAGCCCATTATAAACAGTAACGTTCTCCACCTTCTTGTTCCATGCGGAGGCGGCAATATAATGTCCCAGGTTGAGGATAGGCAGGTATTCCCAGGAATACTCCTGGAGGGTATCCCAGATCTGCCGGGCTTCTTCCCTGCTCGTGGCGGCGTTGAAAGCGGACACATACTTCTGCAAGGTTGGGTCATCGGACCAGCCCGCATAGGTCGCCGCAAAATAGAGTTTCAGGGAAGGCACCGGAACGCTGGAAAAACTGGTGGTGTAGATATCGAAGCGGACCGGATCGGATATATAGGCCATTACCGTGGCCCAGTCAACGGTGGTTACCTTTACATTGATGCCGATGGCCTCAAGCTGCTGCTGCATAACCAGGACGCCGCTGTCCAAATTACCCATAGTGGTGGTGAGTATCACAAAAGGCTCTCCCTTATAATTGGACTTTGCCAGATACTCCTTTGCCAAAGCAGGGTTTTTCAGATTGTACTGATCCTTCCCGGCAAGGGATTTCCAGTAAGGCTGGGTGTCGTCCATATAGGAAGATCCGAGTTCATAGAGTTCGCCATAGACAGGCTTAAGAATATCATCCACATTGATCACCGCATTGACAGCCTTGCGGAAGTACAGATCCGAAGCGGGACCTTCTCGTTTGTCAAACACAAATGCTGAGGTACCCGCCTGGAAACGCACCATTTCTACATCCTGCATTGCCGCTACCCTGGGCAGATCATAGGTACTGAGGTTGTAGTTAATGTCATACTGACCGGTTTCCAGCCCCGCGATACGGGTGGTGGCTTCCGGGACCACCCAGAAGTAAATCTGTTCCACCCCGGGCGCCTTATAGCCAGCCCAGCCATCAATCGGCTTCGAGGGATCCCCGTAAGGGACATAGTCGGCGAATTTCTCCAAGAGTATATACTGGTTGAGTTTCCATTCCACAAATTTGAAAGGACCGGTGCCGATATTCTGTTTCAGGAAACCCTTGTCGTCCTCGTCGGCGCAGGCCTTTGCCGTGGTTATCGACGCAGGCTGATTGGCCCCGGCTATCACATCCGGAAAGGTTACCGCAGGATGATTAAAGGTAATGCGGACCGTGCTATCGTCAAGCTTTTCAAACCGGGAGGCCCCGGCAAGTTCCCGCATCACCGAAAAGCCGCCGATCCAGCGGTTCATGGAGACCACCACATCATCTGCGTTCATCACCGAGCCATCGTGAAATTTCACCCCTTTCCGCAGATAAAAGGTAAACGTAGCCGCATCGCTGCTCATTTCAAAGCGCTCACAGAGTTCCGGCACTACTTCGGATTCGGCGTTCAGGGTAACGAGTTTTTCCCATATAGTGCCGGCGCCGATCTGGCGGGCAACAAGGGAGCTGTTTTTATGCAAATCCAGGGAAGGCGATTCCTGCATGACCGCCACATTCAAAACTGTTTTGTACTCCACCGCCGATGCTGGTGCGGCTTTTTTCCCGCACCCGGCCAAAACCGCCAGCATAAGACAACAACATACCAATCCTAAGCCTTTTTTCATTTGTATTCCTCCATAAATGATTTTTCCAATTTTATAGAAAAAAATACAATAGATCAAGTATATTTATTATTTATTCATTCTCTTGGAGTGTATGCGTAAATATGCAAATTTAAAGACGAGCCGGCCTGCACTGTACAGCACAGAATGGGATAGGCATTTCAACCTATTACTTGCAATTATGCCGTTCCGTGTTATTATATTCCCAATACCCATATATAGGAGAGTTAACATGAAGAAAATTCTGGTAATCAATGGCAGCGGCAGAAAGGAGGGCAATGCGGCGGGCTTGGCCTCCCAGGCAATTGAATCAATGAAAAAGGCGGGAACCGAGGCGAAGCTGTTCAATTTAGGCGAAATGAACATCCATCCCTGTGTCGCCTGTAACGGCTGTAAAACAGGTACCGGTGGATGTGTCCAAAAGGATGAGCTCAGCAGCTTGATTGATGACATGCTGGACTGCGACGGCATCCTATTGACCTCCCCGATCTATTTCGGCCGGGCTACTGCCCAGGTGTATATCTGGGTCAACCGCCTCTATAGTTTAATGTCCTCTGCGGGGAGCCGCTGTGAAAAAAAGGAAAGCCGGAAACTCGGCGTAATTCTCACCTTTAACAGCGGCCCTGCGGATGTCTATGCCAAGGAAGCGGATTACCTGGCCATGGGGGGGGTAAAAATGGTTGCCGGCATTACGGCGCACAACATTTTGCTAGCCGGTGGCTTAAGTGATAAGGACGCGTATAAAAGCCACACCGAGTACCTTGATAAGGCGAAAGTCCTGGGAGAGTGGCTGGTTCAGTAAGTTCTGATTCCCCGGAGCCGCCGCTGATCCGAGGCGGCTTCCTTATTGCAAGAAACACTTGAATCCTTTACCATTGCCTCGGAACATCCAACGAAGTTCCCCGCGGACTATAAATCTCTGGAGGTATTATCATGCAGGAAGTATATGATTTCTTGAAGAAATGCGGGACCTATTATCTGGCTACGGTGGAGGGAAATCAACCTCGGGTCCGCCCTTTTGGTACGGTCGATATTTTTGAAGGAAAGCTCTATATCCAGACGGGAAAGTCAAAACCCTGTTCACAACAGATTAAGGCTAATCCCAGAATCGAGATCTGCGCCTTTGGAGACGGAAAATGGGTCCGTGTGCAGGCCCAGGCTATTGAAGATGACCGGCGGGAGGCAAAGCAGCATATGTTGGACGCCTACCCGACTTTGAAGGATCGGTACTCGGCGGATGATAATAATACCCAGGTACTGTACCTCAAGGATGCGGTGGCCACCATTTCCTCCTTTGCCGGAGAACCCCAGGTCATTAAATTCTAATCCCCCGGAGCCTCCGCTGCTGATCCAGCACTGCCTCCAAAGGCAGCGGCCGGGTCCGGGTGGGGGCACAGGGTTTTCCCGCTTCATCCTGGATTGAAAGGCCGCCGTTGCCAATGGTTTGGGCCGCCTCCATGATGGGGAAGGCGCCGGTTTCCAGGTACTTGGCAATAGGACCCGAAAGATCCTCCCCAGCGGCTTCCACCGCCTCTGCATAAAGCTCAGGAAAGGACAGGGTATACTCAGGCCCATTCAGAAGGGGATAATACCAAACTGAATGTTCCCGGTTAAGGTAATCGGCATCGGAGGGCAAATCTTCGGGGTACAGGTAAACCAGGGGCATCTCTTCCAGGATAGCCTGGTATTGGGGATCCTTTGAATGAAGGGTGGTGCGCTTGGGTGCAGTGATCCGGAAAAAATCCGCGCAGTCCCGGAAGGTGTTGTCCATGCGCTGGGCAAGCTTTATATCTTTGCCGGCCCGTTCGGGAAAGGTACGGCAAAGCGCCTGGGCAAGCAATTCCCTTAGCCCCGGGGGCGGCGCCTCACAGATCGCCACCAGGGTTTCCTGGTCCCAGGCTGCAACAGGTATACCCCGCCGTTCCTCCAGCATAAGTGCATCGATAATCCGCTCAAAAAAGGCATGGATATTCCGGCTGTTTACCCCTTTGACGGGGCCGGGTTTTCTCTCAGCCCCGGTTATGGCAGTTTTATATACAATATAAGGATGACAAGCCCGGTCCAGGATTGCGTGGGTCATGAAACCCAGGGCATAGGCGCCCAGGGCGGTGATGCTCCCCTCTTTACGGTGGGCCCGCACATCTTCGGCGCTGGCCGGGGGGTCAGGCAGTGCCATTTTCAGGAGCACACCGGTAAAGACACCGCAACCCCGGCGGTGCAGCAGGGTCCCGTATTCCAAGCCTACCGGCCTGGTCATCTGGTTGTGGTAGAAAATATCCGGCCCCTGGCAGCCCAGGGTAAAGGCGGCCCTGAATTCTTCCGCTACTTTTTCCCGGGCCCTTTGAGCGACTATCCCGAAACGGGGGAAGAGCAGCCGGTACAGGCAGTCAATCAGATCTTCCCCAAAAAGGGTATGCAGTATCTGGGAAGGCACGGGCCCCTCAGCCCCGGCTTATAATTCGTCCCGGCGGGTGATAACCCGGGAAATCAGGCCGTACTTGACCGCTTCCTCGGCATTCATCCAGTAGTCCCGGTCGGTATCCTTTTCCACCTGGGCAAAGGCCACCCCGGTTTCATCCGCAATAAGGCGGTTGATCTTTTCCCTGAGTTTTTCCAGTTCCCGGGCGTGGATTTCAATATCCGTTGCCACCCCCCGGATCCCCGAAAGGGGCTGGTGGATCAGATAATGGCTGTTAGGGAGCCCTACCCGCCTTTCCTTGGGCGCAGCAAGCTGGATGATCGCCGCGGCGCTTGCCACCAGGCCCATACCGATGGTCCATACCGGAGGCTTTATAAAGCGTATCATATCAAAAATGGCGTACCCCGCATCGGCATCCCCCCCGGGGGAATCGATGAAAATACGGATGGGGTCCTCCCCCATGTCCTCCAGGAGCAGAAGCTGCCTGATGGTCCGTTCCGCCAGATCCTTCTTTATTTCCCCGGAAAGCAGTATGGTCCGGGTCTTCAGCATCTTATGTAACAGGGGGTCCCCCCCTTTCGCCTCTTCCTTGCTATCCTCGTCTTCCTCATCCTCTTCTTCATCCTGGACGCGAATTCTCTCTTTCTGATTCTCAAACCGGTACTTCATTAGGAGCTCCTTCATATATAGAAAATATAAGTAATTTATTCGGCCAAGGTCAATCGATTAAGCAAGATACTTATTGCGTCCCCTGCTGCTGCGTTCCGTATGGCGCTCCGGTCCCCATCATAATGGCGGCACAGGGCCTCCGCAGAAAACCCCTGCCGGGCAAAGCCTATCCAGACCGTACCTACCGGCTGCCCCGAGCCGTCTCCGTCGGGGCCGGCAAGACCGGTGACCGACACCGCCACATGGGCGCCGCTTTTTTCCAGAGCTCCATCAGCCATGGCGCAGGCAGTTTCCCTGCTTACCGCACCGCAGCGGTCAATCAGTTCCCTTTCTATCCCCAGCAGTTTTACCTTGGCGTCAATAGAATAGGTAACAAAGGAACCCCAGAACACCCGGGACGCCCCGGGTACCCGGGCGATACGGTCCGCCACAAGCCCTGCGGTGCAGGATTCGGCGGCGGCCAGGGTAAGGGATTCAGCGGCCAAAGCCGTGATCAGGGCGGCTGCTGGGGTATCCCCAGCAGCCGGAACTCCCGTGTTGCCGCCGGACCTGGGGGCTTCAGTCATTCATTCTCTGCAATTCTGCTTTGATCTCCTCGGTGGGCCGGGAGAATATCTCCACTTCCTTATCCACCCCGGTCATGCTGCATTGCCCCTCAAAGAGAACCCCATCGGCAATGCGCAGCCTGGCGGCGCTGCAATCACCCCGGACCTCGGCGCCGGTATACATATCGATCCTGTCCATGGCGTGCACCTCCCCAACCACGGTCCCGTAGACCATCAGGGAACTGACGGTGATATGATCCGCCTCCACCACAGCGCCCTTATCTACAATAAGCGCCCCAGTGGCTTCTATAGTCCCCTTGAATTTACCCTGGATACAGAGGGTCTCCTTAAACCGGAGTATGCCGCTGAAACTGGTACGGTCCCCGAGGATCACAGTGGTGTTTTTTTTCTTGTTATCTGTCTTTGCCATGATCCTCCATATCCTGCCGTAAGGAATGTTGGATCCGGGTTTCCAGGGTTTTTATACCAATTTCATTCTTCTTCAGATCCTCCCATTCAGAGAGGGTCCGCTCTACCCGGGCATCCAGTTCAGCGATATGTTTCCGCATCGAAACGGTTTTATCCTTTATAAGATCCAGAAGCCGGGGTAGGGTTTTTTCGTCAATAGTTTCTGTGCTCCTGGAGACCTGGGTTATAGCCGCATCCAGATCGTCCATGCCCTTTATAAAATCCCCCATTGAGGCCTTTATGTCGGCGCTCAGTTCCTCCGCCTGGCTCAGCCGGGATTCCCGGACCAGGATCTGCCCAAAGAGTTCTCGGTTCCGCAGTACCGCCCTGATCCGGGCCAGGACTTCGGAAAAATTAAAGGGCTTGGTAATATAGTCGTCGATCCCCAGCTCAAAGCCTTCGACCTTATCTTTCACATCGTCCAGGGCGGAGAGCATGATGATCGGTATTTCCTGGTATTTGGGGTCTCCCTTGAGGAGCCGGGTAAGCTCCCAACCGGACATCTTAGGCATAATATTGTCAAGGATAATAAGATCCGGGTGAAACTTCTTCACCTGTTCCAGAGCTGCCTGACCGTCCTCAGCTTTTTCAACCGCAAAGCCCAGTTTGGAGAGTATTACTTCAAAGAATTCAACATTCAGAGGGTCATCATCGGCAATAAGTATTCGCTTTTTTGTATTCATCAGTTCCTTCCTTTTCGCATTATACCCCGCAGAGCCCCCAGGATCAACATGAATGCCGCCGCAAGGACAAAGAGTTTCCCCCAGATATCTCCCCAGAAGGTATAGGGGGTATTCGGGCTTATCACCGGAACTTCCACATTGATCCAGGCCTCGGTAAAGGGTTCCGCCATGGCCAGAACCTTGCCATAGGGATCAATGGCGCAGGTCTGGCCTGAAGCAGTGGACCGCACCATGGAGCGGCGGTTTTCCACCGCCCGGAACACCGCCATGGACAGGTGCTGCATCTGGGCGGGAACACTCTTGGACCATGCATCATTGCTGAGATTTACGATAAGCTCCGCCCCATTTCGAACAAAATCCCGGGAAAGGTAGCCGAAAATATCCTCAAAACAGATGGGTGTCGAAAATTTAAGGCCCCGGCTTTCAAAGACTGTGGCCTCCTCACCCTCTTTCCAGAAGTGGGTATCCGCTTTTTCCAGCATATCGTATATCCAGGGAAGCTGCTTCTGATAGGGAAAGTGCTCAGTAAAGGGTACCAGGTGGAGTTTCCGGTATATCTGGTTTATGGTGTTCCCCTCAAAGAGCATTACCCCGTTGTAATCCACCCGTTCCAAAATTCCCTGGGCATTAAGCTCCCGACGGGCATCGTCATTCCCGATCACATAGGGGACTTCCTGGGTCGCCAGAAAGTCCATCAGATCCCGTACCAGGAGAAAAGACTCAGGATCATCCCGGTACATGGTATGCCAAAAGATGCGGGGAACAAAGGCCGTCTCAGACCAGACCACCAGATCCGTTTCAGGGGCCGCATCCAGGGCTTCCAGAGAAAGCCGCCTCAGGGTGTCAAAGTTTTTCCGGTACTCCGTGATACCCCCCCGCCAGGGGTCGGTGTTATGCTGGATCAGGGCGACATGAGCCTTAGGTGCAGCGGAATAATCCACCGGGGACACAAAGCCGTAAACCAGGGTTGCTGTCAAGGCTATTACCCAGACCAAAGCGGCGGCCCATTCCTGGCTTAAAAAAGCCCGCAGAGGCCGGATAAAACCACCCCGGGGGGTCCCCAGGGGCTGCCGGTCCCTGAGAGCCCCAGCTATATAGACCGAGGGAAAGACAACCAGGGCGGAAACCCCCCAGACCCCGAAGATGGCGGCGATCCGGATTACCGGCAACACTTGCCATTGGGAATAACCGGTTATTCCGTATGGATAACCCAGGAAACCCTGGGTACGGAGAAATTCATAGGCGATCCAAAGTATCCATTGGACTATATACCCCTTCCGGGGAAAGAGTATGGTTGCCAATTTTAACAGGGGAAAGAGTATGGCAAAATAAACCAGGTAGATGGAACCCACGATGAGCCCCGCTAGGGGGTGGAACACACTGAGCCAGTAGTTGAACAGCCCATAGGCGGCATACCCGTAGAGGGCGCCAAAAAAGATCGAGGCCGGTAGGGATACCTGATAGATCACCCAAAACACCGGGACAAAGGCTATCCACCCTAAAAAGGAAAGACCGTTTATAGCTATAGGGTTAGGAAAGGATCCGGCAAAGAGCAGAGCCCCTAGGAGTATCAAAGCGATCTGAACCGGAAAACCCTTCCAGTTCCGGGCGCCCTTTAAGGAGCTCATGTCGTATCGCCATCTCCGCGGGAAGCTTCGCTGGATGTTCCGCGGGAAGCTTCGCTGGACCTTCTGCGGGGGGCTTCGCTGGCAGGGGACTTTTCAGTGGCGCCTATATTCCAGACATCCTGTTTCAGTTCGCGACCAGGCCTGAAGGCGGCAATCCCGTGGGAATTAACCGAAACCTGTTCACCGGTCTTCGGATTCCTGGCTTTCTGCCGGCCCTTACGGATACGTACTTCAAAGGTTCCAAAACCACGCAACTCAATAACCATCTGTTGGATCAGAGAATCTTTAACTTCTTCTATAAAAAGATCCACCACGGTCCGTATTTCTTTACGGCTCATCCCGATCTTTTCATATACAGAATCAATAATATCAGCCTTAGTTACCTTCTGACCCGCTTTTCCCGCCATTCCGCCCTCATAATTCGATTTACCTACCCCGTGGGGCAGGAAACCTTGAGTATCCCCATGTTACTGGGCTGCTTTCAGAGAATTAAAGAGCCGCTGCATCCTGGATTTCTTCCGAGAGGCAGCGTTTTTCTTAACAATCCCCTTACGGGCAGCGGTATCTAGCTTTTTAATCATCTCCTTAAGAGCTAATTCAGCATTATCAAGCTCTTTCTTCCGGGATAAAACCTCAAATTTCTTTACGCTGGTCCTTACAGAACTCTTAACCGCCTTATTTCTCAAACGGCGCTCTTCACTCTGCCGATGCCGTTTCTCTGCGGAACTGCTTTTACCTGCCAACGGGAACCCCCACTATACAAAAAATTTAAACCGGCCATTACTAAAAAGTACCGGCATTTAGACTCGTGATCTATTTAAAGTCCGAAGGTCGCCGCTCAGTACGTTTGCACTTTTCACACTCAGCGATATTCTTGAACTTTCCACCCTCAAACAGGGTCTTCATCTTGATTTCACCACCGCAGGAACAAAAGAATTTCTGGGTCGTGCTGGATGTACGGGCGTTTTTACTGGCCTGGGCCATAGCTTCACTCCTTGCCAAAAATGGCGTTTTTAAGGGGATTTTCGGCAAACCCCCAAAATAGTATCTTAACAAGATACCATAAGCCTGGGGAGACTGTCAACGGGGAAATCCGGGCCTCGCAATTCAGTTTATGAAATCGATTTTCCCTTCCTCGATTTTCGTGATCATATCAAGACGGCCCTGATGACGCCCGCCCTCAAATTCCGCCTGGAGCCAGGTTTTTATGATCAATTTAGCCGCATCCGGAGCTATAACCCGGGCGCCCAGGGCAAGTATGTTGGCATTGTTATGCTGACGGGAGAGCAAGGCGGTATAGCAGTCTGTACAGACCACGGCTCGTATACCCTTCACCTTATTCGCTGCCAGGGAAATCCCGAAACCGGTGCCGCAGATAATAATACCCTTATCACATTCACCGGAAGCAACTGCCTTTGCCGCTAAATACCCATATTTGGGATAATCGGCCCGCTCGCCGGAGGGGACGCCGAGATCCTTAAAGGGCAGCTTTAGTTCTTCCAGATAACGGCCTATTTCTTGCTTCATCTCAAATCCCGCGTGATCACTTGCTAAGGCTATCATGGCATACTCCTCTATTAGGTAAACTATAATAAAGGTTGACAATAGTTTCTATATCATCCAAAATAGAGTATGACCCAATCTTTGGAAGATTATCTTGAAATGGTAAGTTTCCTGTCCGATGAAGGGGAAGTCCGGGTTACGGACATTGCCACCCGGCTGGGGGTGTCCAAACCCTCGGTACTTACCGCTTTGAAGTCCCTGGAAGAGCAGGGGTTGCTTGAACATGAGCGGTACCGTACGGTCAGCCTGACGGCAAAGGGAACCCTGCAAGCTTCGGATATACGGGACCGGCATAACTTTCTCACCGCCTTCCTCCAGGATGTCCTGGGTGTGGGTGCGGAAACTGCCGAAGAAGATGCCTGCAAAATGGAACATATCCTCTCGGAAGAGACCCTAAAAAAAATGAAAATCCTTGCCAGGGCAAAGAAAAAAACTGATACCCACGCATAACAGCGACTTCGAAGCTTATTATACCAAAATCTATGGAAAACGCTGGCAAGCCCTGCGGGAAAGCCTTCTGGAGGAAAATGCTGCCCTGCCCTACAGCGGGGGTAATCACCCGGACCGCAGACTCCTCAAGCCCTATATGCTGGACCGGGCTTCAATACTGGCAGCCCAATCCCTGCGGCTCCCTGAAGAAGGAATCATCCTGGACGCCTGCGCTGCCCCGGGGGGCAAAACCCTGGTCATCGCCTCTGTTTTAAAACCGGGCTTGACCCTCCTTTCAAACGAGCTTTCCGCTGAACGCAGACGCCGGCTGTCAAAGGTCCTGGACGAACATCTGCCCCCGGAAGTCCGGGAGCGGGTCACCGTCTCAGGCTTTGACGCAGCGGCAATCGGGGGCAAAAAAAGTGAACATAGCCGTTTTGCAGGGATACTGCTGGATGCCCCCTGTTCCAGCGAACGCCATGTTATCAACAGCGAAACCGCCCTTTCTCAATGGAAGCCGGCCCGCCCCCGCTTCCTCGCCCGCAGGCAATGGTCCCTGCTTTCATCGGCAGTTTTACTGCTGCGTCCCGGTGGATCCCTGGTCTACGCCACCTGCGCCCTGTCCCCGGAAGAAAACGACGCCGTGGTTTCCCGGCTCCGGGAAAAATATGAAGAGGCAATGGTTCCGGACCCGCCGGATTTTGTGGAAGGGGAAGCAACTGAATGCGGCAGGATCATCCTTCCCGATGTATGCGGCGGCATGGGGCCCATGTATGTGGCGCGGTTCAGGAAGCGGGAACTGTAGTTTTCCTACCGGTAATACTCCACCTTCCACAGAAACAGCCCGTTTGGGGGAACCGTGGGGCCCGCAAGGCTTCTATCCCCTGATACGATGATCTTCTGCAACTCCTCCGGGGGCAATCTCTTTTCTTCATAGTACAGTAATGTTCCCACAATAGAACGGACCATCTTCCATAAAAAGGCGTTGGCCTGAACCTCGAAGATTAGGGTATCCCCTTGCATAAAAAACCCGGCGTGAAAAAAATAGCGGTTCCGGGATTCACTGGGGTCCTTTGGCCAGGCAAAGACCGAACAGTTTATCTCGCCCTGCAAAAGCCGGGCATAGGCGTTCAGAAGGCTTATATCCGGACGCCGCCAGAGCTGGAGGTTGTAGCGCAGTTCATGGGGCAGGGCGGGACGACCGCAGATAAAGTGATACCGGTACATACGGGAACGGGCGTCAAAGCGGGCGTGAAAATCCGGCAGGGTTTCCAGGGCTTCCAGGATGCGTACATCCCTGGGGAGGAAGCCATTCAGGGCGGGGATAAAACGCGCAGCATCTATGCGCTCTATATCGGTAGAAAAATTCGCAACCTGGCCTGCGGCGTGTACCCCTGCATCGGTCCTGCCGGAACCGGTCAGGGCAACCGGATGCTTGTGGATTTTTTCCAAGGCTGCCTCTATAACTCCCTGGACAGTGCGAACCCGAAGGCGCCCCGCGTCCACTTCATCTGTGCAGTTTTGCCCAGGGCAAAACTGCTTAAGGCAAGGAGAAAAAGGCTGGGGGCCTTTTTCTCCTTGCCTCTGCCACCCTGAAAAATCCGTACCATCATAGGCTACAAGCAGCCGTATGTTGCGGGTAGCATCATTCATCTGGCTGATTTAATTCTTTGTTGAGCGAATCGTAGAGGGCGCGGGCATTTTCCAGGAGGACCCCGGGTTTTGATTTGGAGGATTTCCCCATGCCAAAGACTCGGGCCACGGTCCTCTTGGCCTCATCCAAGGAAGCAATTCTTTGAGCAGGGTTGGACATGGGGCCATACTTCGATTTTAGCAGGGCGCAAAGATACAAGGCCCCCTCATAGGCATAGTTTTTATCCGTATCAGGGCCGAAGACCTTGAGGCCTGACAGATTTTCTACCCCCGACTGTTCCCGGCGTATAGCATCGTTGTAGAGGAACTGGGCTTTTTTCTTGAACAGCGTTGCTACCCAGTCGTAATGCTGCCCGGGGTATTTAACATTCATCTCATCCAAAAGCCACCCGGCCCGGAGGGCGGTCATACCCTGTTTAATGGTGGGCGAAAAATCCTTGGGGAAAAAGTCGTAGCACCGGAGGGTCAGATAGAGGGAAGCGGCGCCGGAAACAAGGGTACGGTTTTCATGGAAGTCCACATCGGGAAAAATCGCCAGGGTATCTTCTATCCGTTTATTCTGATCCGCAATGACCTTCTCACGGTTAATCTTGGGAAGGGCGGAAAAATCCTTATCCATTGAGGCAAACCAGCAGTCCGGGCAGACCGTGGCCTGATAGGCCAGGGGATAGATATCACCGTATCTAATGGAAGGTTCGTAGAGCCTGTGGAGTTCATCCGTAAGGGACCCGGCGATAAGTCTGCCGCTGCCGGTGAGCAGTTCCTCCCGGTGGAACACCGAGCCGCAGACAGGACAGGCATAGGACTCCTTGGATAAAAAGGATATTTTTACTTCCCGTTCTTCAGTATTTGTGGGCATGGTTCAATCACTCCGCCTCTAAAACCACCATGGCGATGGCATTTTCCCGTTCATGGGTTAGGGACACATGTATTCTGGTGGCGCCGCTCCGCTCCAGGGCGGATGAGGCAGTTCCCAGAACCTCGATTTCCGGCCGACCATTATACAGGTTTACCACATTGATATCCCGGAGCACGATCCCCGCAAGACCCGTACCCAGGGCTTTACCAAAGGCTTCCTTCGCCGCAAACCGGGCCGCCAGGGAAAGGGCCGCGGCGTTTCCCCGGGAAAGGGACGTGGAAAGCTCCTGGGGATGAAAATACCGTTCCAGCAACCCGGGGATGCACTGCCAGCGTTCAAGGCGGCGTACATGGACCACATCAACCCCGATACCAACAATCAAGAGGGGAACCTCCGCCTTTCAGGCTCGGTTGAGGAGCACGAGGGGAACCTCCGGGTGAGTATCAAGTTCCGTCCTCACTATCCTGCAACTGTTTGCGTTTTATGCTAAGCATCACATTTTCCGGGTCCTGCCGGATAAGGGTAAACGTGGCTGGAATATCCACCAATACAGGCAAGGTGTAATCCCCCGTTTCATGCACCGATGAACAGTCAACATACAGGGAAATTTCCTCCCTGTTGATCCTGCCGAAGCGGTTCTCCACACCCTCAATGCGTATGGAGCCGAGGCTGATTTCCAATTCGCCTGAAAACCCTTCATCAAGGCTGTTTATAAGAATGGGAAGATCCTCAAAATTTTGTACCCGCAGCTGCTCCCGGACATCACCGTGAAAATCAATGAACCCGTTTCCCCGGATCATCAGGAGGGGATTCTGGTTCAGAAGTCGCAGAGTAGCGGAAAATTCATTAATCCTGCCGGTCAGTTCAATAAAGTCTGTGGGAATTTCGGAAATAGCCCCCAGCAATCCCTTGGGCCCTTCAATAACCACCTGCCCGGGATCCAAACTATAGGTACCCATCTCATACCCCTGGTCCAGGTTACCCCGGAAATTTGGTCTTACAGGAACAGTTTTACTGAGTCGTTCATCCAAGGTAAGCATAACTTCCAGGGGGTCCACGGATATTTCCAGGGTTACCGCCCTCAGAGCGGTGCCCTCTTTGTGAATTTGAACCGGGGCCCGGTAGGTTCCCGGATCCGTATATTTTGTAAGATCGATATATGCCTGGATATCTTCTTCCAGGATAGGGTAGATGGTGTTGGCATCCCCCCGGAGGGTTACCCGGATCATCCGGGGATAGGGGCTGGCAGGAATCAGACGGCTAACAGTTTCCACGTTCAGGGGAACAGAAAAAAACCGTTCCTCCATAAGGCTCATGCGGTGAAAAATAAAAACCACAATGGCCAAGGCTATGGAAAGAACCTTGGCGGGCCAGTTTTCAGCTATACTGGCAAGAAGTTTTCTACCGTTCAACAAAAACATCCTTCCCGTCATCAATGGTTGAACCCACAGCGTTATCCGGCGCCGCCGTAGTCTGTTCCGACTCCCCTCCCCGCACACCGCGGTCAAGAAGCTCCTTGAGTTTACGCTGAACCTCCAGGGGAGATAAATCGTAGTAAAGCTTACCGTCCACCGCCAGAGAAATGGCGCCGGTTTCCTCGGACACCACCAAAATTACCGCATCGGACTGCTCGGACATACCCAGAGACGCCCGGTGCCGGGTACCAAAACTTTTTCGTATATCCTGCTGCTCCGAAAGAGGCAGGAAGCAGCCCGCAGCGGCGATACGTCCATTCTGGATAACCATGGCCCCGTCATGGAGGGGGCCGTCAAATTCAAAGATCGCCACAATAAGGCTGGAAGAAATCTCCCCGTTGATCCGGGTGCCGGTTTCCATGATGCTCTTGAGGTTGATCCGCCGGGGAAACACCACCAGGGCGCCCCGGCGCTGCTGGGACAAAATCTCTGCCGCGGTGATCACCGCTTCAAGCTGACCGATACGGGGTTTGCTGTCCGGATGGAACAGTTCCCCCTGGCCCAGGCGTATGAAGATCTTCCGCAGTTCCGGCTGGAACACAATCGCTATGGCGATAAAAAGCCCAGGGCCCAAAATGGTAAGCAGCCATTGCAGGGTGCTTAATTTTAACAGATAGGCAATGCCGTAAAACAGCGCCAGGAGTCCCGCCCCTTTCACCAACTGTACAGCCTGGGTCTTTATCAGGAGATCATAGGCCTTGTAAAGGAGGAAAGCCAATAGGGCAATGTCCACTACAGGGCGGATGATATCATAAATTGTCTTTAGCCGCTGAAGCCATTCCAAAATTTTGCCTTCCTAACTATATATTATGGCATCCCGGTAGGGTATGACAACACCCCGCCGGCATTAACTTCTATTTAAGTGCGGCTGCCCAGGGCCCATTCAACGCCAAGCGCCGCTTTATAAGCCCGGGAAACCGCAGTGGCAATCCCCAGCCCGTGCAGCCCTGCCCGGCGAAGCAGCTCATCCCGTTTTCCCTGGGAAACAAAGCCCTCCAGGGCGGCCAGGATCAGTATTTTCCCTGAACAGAACCGGGAATTTCCCAGTTCCGCAGCATATTCTCCGAAACCGCCATTTTTTATCCCTTCCTCAATAAAAACCATCAGGTCATACCGGTTCATCAGGGCGGCTAAGTAATCCTCATCCACGGGCTTGAGGAAACGCAGGTTGTAGAGATCCGCCTGAATACCCTCCTGGGAAAGGAACTCCGCCGCTTCCAGAGCCTGGGTATACAGACTGCCCGTAAAGCAAAGGCAGATGCGGGAACCCTCTCCCCGGGGCAGCAATACCCCCCTGCCCCGCTCCAGGGGCTGGGCAAAGGCCACAGGTTCCTCGGGACAGGCGCTTTTAGGGTACCGGATCATACAGGGTCCCGGCTCTTCCAGGGACCAGTCCAGCATGGCCTTTAGTTCCCCCTCCCCCCCAGGTGCCAGGATGCTCAGGTTCGGTATAGACCGGAACAGGGCAATGTCAAACAATCCCTGGTGGGTTTCCCCATCATCGCTCACAAAACCGGACCTATCCAGGGCAAAACAGACCGGCAGCTTTTGCAGGCACACATCGTGGATAAGCTGATCCACCCCACGCTGCATAAAGGTGGAATAGATGGCCGCCACCGGACGCAGCCCCTGGGCAGCCAGCCCCGCCGCAAAGGTCACGGCGTGCCCCTCCGCAATGCCGGTGTCAAAATACCGGTCCGGAAATTCCTTCTTAAAAGGAAGGAGCCCAGTCCCCTTGCCCATGGCGGCGCTTATCCCCAGTACCCGGCTGTCCCTCCGGCCCGCTTCCAGGATGGCCCGGGAAAAGGCGTCCGTAAAGGACAGGCGCCGTTCCCCTACAGGGCTTTCCAGGATCCCGTCGCTCACAGAAAAACTTCCCACCCCGTGGTAACTCCCCGGATCATGTTCCGCAAAGTCATAGCCCTTGCCCTTCCGGGTGATCACATGGACCACCACCGGCCGGTTCAGGGTCCGTACATCCTGGAGCACCTCGGTCAGCCGCTGAATCTGGTGCCCGTCGATGGGTCCCACATACTCAAACCCCAGGTCTACAAAAAAATTATCGGTATAAAAGATCGCCTTCACCGCCCGTTTCATACGAACCACAGCAGCAAAAAAAATGTCCCCAATAAAAGGAAGCCGCTTCGCCATGGCGTCAAAATTGCGGCGGAAACTCTGGTAATAACCTTTCATACTGAGGCGGCTGAGGTATTTGGAAAGCCCGCCGACATTGGAGCCGATGGACATTTTATTGTCATTGAGGATCACCACCAGGGGGAGGGCCAATTGCCCCGCATGGGAAAGGGCCTCGTAGGCCATGCCCCCGGTCAGCGCCCCATCCCCGATAAGGGCAATCACCCGGTTTTTCCCACCCTTAAGGCGCTCCCCGGCCAGAAGCCCCAGGGCGGCGGAAATCGATGTGGATGCGTGGCCCGTATTAAAGGCGTCATGGGGGCTTTCGGAAGTCTTGGGGAACCCCGCCAACCCTCCGGACTTACGGAGGGTAGAAAAATCTTCGCGGCGGCCGGTGAGGAGTTTATGGGTATAGCACTGATGCCCAACATCCCAAATAATTTTGTCCCCAGGGGAGTCAAAAACCCGGTGCAAGGCGATGGTAAGCTCCACCACCCCCAGGTTTGACGAGAGATGCCCCCCATTTCGGCTCACAGTGGACACGATTAGAGAGCGTATTTCCGAAGCAAGCCGGTTCAATTCCGAAAAGGATAGTTTTTTAAGGTCCCCCGGATCCTGTATCCGGGCTAAAACAGACTCATACTCCTGCATATAACAAAAAATTATACACCAAAAAACCCTTTTTCTCAGAATTATTAGTGAAAAAACTATTATTTTGCTCTTTTAAAACAAACAAAGCCGCGGCAATACCACCCCGCGGCTTAAAAAAGGCTCATTTGTTCTTGTGTCGATTCTTTCTAAGCTTCTTCTTACGCTTGTGGGTTGCGATTTTTCTCAGTTTGCGCTTTCTTCCGCAGGGCACTTCAGCGACTCCTTTCCTCAAGATGGGTGAATATAGTATGAATCAGAGAATAAAAAAGGTCAATAGGGGTTTTCTGTATTTCAGACAATTCTCTTTTTATATAATTGTGCTGGGGTAATGATCGGGGAGGGTGGGCAAGGCCCCTCGGCCCTAACCTGTAGAGTCTGCTTACGGAGCCCGCACCATTCTTTTGTGCGGTCTCCTCCAGCAGAGAATTCCAGAGACGGGCCGAGGGGCCTTGCCCACCCTCCCCTGCCTCTATCCCGTATAGGTACCGTAAAGCGATTGCCATACATAATGGAGGAGGTATGCCTTTGGCCTATTTTACACAACGGTATGGGGGCCTTAAAGCGATTGTTATACACAATGGAGAAGGTATGCGAAGCGAGGCTGACTCAACATGTTGGTGCTTGCATCCCCGCCCCTCCCAGAGAATGAGCCACTATTGTCTAAACTGAGATTTGCTGTTTTTTTTGCCATATATCAAAAAAAGGTAAAGTTTACCCGGTTTTTTACCGAAACAAGTATTGGTAAGAAGTATTTTTCAGGCAGACTGGCGGAGCGCGGCCAGGCTGTCCGGAAAAAGCGATTTACCACCCCAAGGCAGGGAGGTTTCATCCTAAAGGATGGCCATCCTTGCCTTATCCTGAGGCAAGGATGCCTTGGGCAGACATTATCAAGGAGGATGACATGATCATCAACCACAACCTGTCCGCTATGTTTGCAGACAGGTCCCTCAAGGTTACCCAAAATAACCTTACCAAGTCCATGGAGAAGCTTTCTTCGGGACTTCGTATCAACCGGGCGGGAGACGACGCTTCCGGGCTTGCGGTTTCCGAAAAGTTACGGAGCCAGATCCGAGGGCTGAACCAGGCCTCGTCCAATGCAGCTAACGGCATTTCTTTTATCCAGGCCAGCGAAGGATACCTCCAGGAAACCCAGGATATTATCCAGCGTATGCGGGAACTGGCTGTCCAGTCCTCGAACGGGGTGTACACCGATGAAGACCGTATGTACATCCAGGTGGAAGTATCCCAGCTGATCGACGAAATCGACCGGATCTCCAGCCACGCCCAGTTCAACGGCATGAACATGCTCACCGGCCGTTTTGCCCATCAGAGCAGCGACGGTGTGGTCACCGCCTCCATGTGGTTCCATATCGGCGCCAATATGGACCAGCGGGAACAGGTGTTTATCGGCACCATGACTTCCCTGGGACTGGGTATCCGTAATGTGGGGGACGGCTCTTTCATGGACATGCAGTCCCCGGAAGAGGCGAACCGGGCTATCGGGACCCTGGATGCGGCTATCAAGCTTATCAATAAGCAACGGGCCGACCTGGGGGCCTACCAGAACAGACTGGAGATGGCTATTAACGGCCTCAATGTGGGGGCCGAGAATATGCAGGCATCGGAATCCAGGATACGGGACGCAGATATGGCCAGCCAGATGGTGACCTATATGCGGGATCAGATCCTGTCCCAGGCGGGAACCGCCATGTTGGCCCAGGCGAACCAGCGGACCACTTCGGTCTTGCAACTTCTTCAATAGCGCATTACATTAAAGAGTAGGAGTATTCTGTCTTAGGAAGGAATACCCCTACCCTGCCGGGATAATCCCGGTATCAGGCTGGAAAATTCTTTCGGGAATGCTCCGTGCCATGTTATTTGACAAAGACCCTTGCTAGTATACTTTACAGATGTGAAGTATAAGCGCACGGCGGAACGAATCGTTTATAACCGGGTTAAACCGGGGATAAACGGTTCGTTCCGTACAGAGAATTTCCGGGAGGAATGGCGCGACCCTCCTTCCGGGAAGGCTTACCGTGCGGTTCGACTGTGGCTAAGGATAGCCGCAGTTACTAGCTCAAGGAGGGTTATATGATTATTAATCACAACCAGAGCGCCATGTTTGCCAATCGCCAGCTTGGTGTTACGCAAGCCGATGTAGCGCGGAGCATTGAAAAGCTCAGCTCAGGTCAGCGTATCAACAAAGCCGGTGATGATGCTTCCGGACTCGCGGTCTCCGAAAAAATGCGGGGCCAGATCCGGGGTTTAAATCAAGCGGAGCGCAATATTCAAAACGGTGTGTCCTTTATCCAGGCTACTGAAGGGTACCTTCAGGAATCCCAGGATATCCTGCACCGTCTCCGGGAACTGTCCGTACAGTCCGCCAACGGTATCTATACCGATGAGGATCGTATGCAGATTCAGGTTGAGGTTTCCCAATTGATCGATGAAATCAACCGCGTAGCGAGCCATGCTCAATACAACGGTATGAACATCCTCACCGGGTCCTTTGCCCAGAATTCCAGTGTTAACCGGATAATGCAGCTCCAGGTCGGGGCCAATATGGATCAGAACGAACAGATCTTTATCGGTACCATGACCGCTCAGGCTCTTGGTTTACAGACCACCCAGGGTGAATCGGGGAGTATCTCCATCGTGTCCCCTGAGGAAGCGAATGCAGCTATCGGCTCCATAGATTCTGCTTTGAAGTTAATCTCCAAGCAGAGGGCCGATCTTGGCGCGTATCAGAACCGTTTTGAAATGGCTGCGGAAGGGATCAGCATTGCTGCTGAAAACCTCCAGGCCGCCGAATCCCGGATACGGGATGCGGATATGGCGACCGAAATGGTTGCCTTTACCAAGGATTCAATCCTGTCCCAGGCGGGGAACGCTATGTTGGCTCAGGCCAATGTGCAGACCCAGTCGGTGTTACAGCTCCTTGGTTAATGTTTCATAACCATTTGGTGTAACAAGAGGCTTCTGGACGTCGTCTTTTGGAACCCGGGGACGGAGGAGATCGCGCCCTTCTCCGCCCTTTTTTGAAAGCAGCGATTCTCCTTATGAAGGAGAATTATTTCAATAAGTATGTAATGGGAGGTACCTATGGGTACTGTAATAGCCGCTGTGGGTGTAAAACCCCAGCAGGAACTCCCCCAGGACAGAGGATTCGCTAAACAAACGCGGATACTGGCGGCAGCAAAGACCGCCGCATTAGAAAAATTTGAAGCATCCCTGCCGGGAAATCGGAATCCATCGGAAAAAGTTCCCCTGGATATAGGACCTACCGTCGCTGACCTTGAACGGGTCACCCTGGCGTTAAACCGAAGACTTAAATTCGAAGTGGATCACCAGTCCCATGAAGTAATCGTCAAGGTCATTGATGGCGAAACCGATAAGGTGATTAAGGTACTTCCACCGGAAGAATTGCAGCGACTGCATGACAACATCAAGGAAACTATTGGTTTCTTATTCGACGAGAAGGTATAAGCTGCTAGCCTGAACCGGTTAAGCAAACCCGGTTCAGGCCGACAGGAGAAGCAAGCGGGGTATGTCCGACATTTACGTGCCCGGAGTAAAAAGCCGGTTTAATACCGATAAACTCATTGAAGACCTTATGCAGGTCGAGCGGGTTCCCAGAGACCGCGTAGAAAAGCACGTCGATACCCTTCAAACACAAAAAACATACTGGCAGGAAATGGGCCGGCGCATGAGTTCCCTCCGGGAGAGCGCCAGGCAGCTTTTTTCATTTCAAAACCCCTTTAATGAACGGATAGTGGTTTCCCAGGACGATTCGGTTATTACCGCCACCGCCACCAGGGAAGCGGCGGAGCAGAAGCACAACTTTACGGTAAAACAGGTTGCATCTGCGGATCGTTTTATATCCGCCCCTTTGCCGGAAAACTACAAAATAAACGGGGGAACCTACGATTTTTCCATAGGGGAGGATCGGATTTCCTTTAACTTCCGGGGGGGCACCCTCCGGGAATTTTCGGAAGCCCTGAACCGCCGGGGCAAGGATAAGATCCAGTCCAGCCTTATCGCCGTGGAAACCGGGACCAGATCCCTGCTCATCGAATCCCTGGTAACCGGGGAAAAAAACCGCCTGGGCTTTTCCGGGGATTCTGAAGCCCTGGCCCTGAACATAGGCATGGGTGAGCGGACAAATGATTCCACCGTAGACTTTGTCCTCCGGGATGCCACGGTACAGTCCAGGCGGGCTGCGGAGGCTTCCCTGATCAAGGTGGCGGAAAATACCCTCAGTGTTGCCGCCGGTGGAAGGGCCATTATCACCCCTCCCACCACCATCCCCTCAAGCCCCAACCTGATTATAAGCTTTGAAACCCTTACTACCCTGCGGAGGGAGGGGGCCGTTGTGATACCTCAGCCACCTCCGGGGCCGGAGATACCTACTTCGGGGTCCGCCAGCTACGGCGGCATCACCGTGGAAAACGATCTTTCCGAAGTCAATATGCCCCCCTGGATTCCCCCGGAAGCTCCGGCCCGAATGGATGACCTGGGGGTACTGACCTTTACCTATACCGATGGGACATCCACCATACTTCCCCCTATTACTGATTCTACTGATTTCAAACCCTACCAGTTCCAACTACAGGATATCGCGGGGGATAAAACTATTGTCTCCCTGGAATTGGTGAACAACAATACCCATCGGGATGTGTCAATCAAAAACATCCGCATCTACGATCCCAATGCATTGGGGGGATTCACCCCCCGCAGCCCGGTTTCTGCGGCGGCGGATGCCCTTATCACCATGGACGGGATCGAGATCAGGCGGCCCACCAATAATATTGACGATCTTATCCCGGGGGTTACCATAACTCCCCGGGCTGTTTCTGACCGGCCACTTACCCTGGGGGTACAGCCTGACCGGGAGGGGATCAAAGACAGCATTATCTCCATGGTGGGGAACTATAACCGCCTGTTAGCGGATATAAATGTATTAACCAGAAATGACGAACGGATAATCCAGGAACTGAGCTACCTTACCCCTGAGGAACAGGAAGAGTACCGGAAGAAGCTGGGGGTATTCTCAGGGGATTCAACCCTGAGCCAGTTTAAAAATACCCTCCAGAGGGCAGCTTCTTCCCCCTACCCCACTTCGGACAGCCCAATCCTGCTTTCCCAGATTGGCATAGGCACGGACGTCCGCCGTTCCGGGGCTTCAGGGTATGACGCTTCCCGGCTGCGGGGCTACCTGGAAATAGACGAAAAAGCCCTGGACGCCGCCCTGGAAACCCGTATACCCCAGATACGCCAGCTATTCGGATTTGACAGCGACGGGGATCTTCTGGTTGATTCCGGGCTTGCCCACACTATTGATACCCTTGCCAGGCCCTATGTGGAAACCGGGGGGATCATCAGCCTAAAAACCGGTACCATTGATTCCCGGGTGGACCAGGATCAGCGGCGGATGGAAACCCTGGACCGGCAGCTTGCCAGCAAAGAGTCGGCACTCAAGATGCAATACGGCCAGATGGAAGGGGCCTATAACCGTATGGAACGGATGTCCACTTCCCTGGATCAGTTCAGCCAGAGGGCGAATAATAATAATAATTAGCAGGTAAGGGTATGAAAATTACAATCGACGGAAAACCAGCGGATATTATCCTGGAAAAAGAAAAAACCTTAGGCGACCTTTTAGGCGGCATTGGGGAATGGCTTTCCGGGTCCAGGTATTCCCTGAGTGGCCTGCGGATAAACGGTGAAACCACCGGCGCGGCTTCTCTGGAAGCGGCCTTTGACCGGGATCTGGGGGAGTTAGAAACCCTGGATATTGAAACCAGCAGCCTGCCCCAGCTCTTAGCCGAAGCTCTGCTGGACATTCAGAATAAAATTGCCGCCTATGAAAACGCTTCCTTTGAAGAACGGCGGAACATACAGCAAAATTGGGAAACCGGCCCCTCGGCGAGTTTTCTAGCGGAACAGATCCCGGATATCTACGGGTATGCTGCCCAAACCTTCCGGGGTGAAGGCTTTGCCCCTGAATCTCTCTCTTCCCTGATTGAAGAACGGCTCCGGGAACTCCGGGACCCCGGGGCGGAGTTAGGCCGTATAGAGCAAGCGGTGGAGAGCATTGCCACGCGCCTTGAGGACCTGCCCCTGGATATTCAGACTGGAAAGGATGGGCGTGCCGCAGAAACGGTGCAGCTTTTTTCGGGAATTACAGAAAAAATCTTTCGACTCCTCTCTTTCCTAAAACTGGAAGGCTTTGTTACCGATACTTTAGTCATAGATACTGCGCGGGAAACTCCGTTGCAAGTAGCGCGGGGAACTTCGTTGCAAGTAGCGCGGGGAACTTCGTTGCAAGTAGCGCGGGAAACTCCGTTGCAAGTAGCGCGGGAAACTCCGTTGCAAGTAGCGCCTTTCAGCGCTTTTATCGAAGATTTCAGCGCCGCCTTAAAGGAACTTTTGGCGGCCTATGAGGTAAAAGACGCGGTTTTAGTGGGAGATTTAGCGGAATATGAGGTGGCGCCCCGTTTGCGGGCCCTGTATTCGGCAATCAAAACTCCGGCTGCCGCCGCATCTTAATCAAAAGGAAGGGTCCATGTTCCCGGGGATGACATTTTATCTACTTCAGGATGTATATTTTGTCTCCTTCGGTGACAGGTATCCCTGGGCAGGCCCTGTCTTAGGGGTAAGCTTTGGGGGGTTCTTTCTTTTTTTACTAATCCACGGCCTTATCAAGAATCGAAGCGGCGCAGGGGCTCCCCGGCGCTTCAGCTTTTTTGCCCTTTCAAAAATCGCCAATTCCTACGGGCTGAGCAAACCCCAGAAAAAGGTGTTGGAGGATATTTTCAGAAGCGATGCGGTGAGCGATCCCATCTCGGTTATACAGAGTACCCCCCTGCTGGATAAACACTTTAAGCGGGCGTACCGGCGCATTGAAAATACTGCGACCAGCGATGCTGTTGCCCAGCAGCAGATAGCCCTGCTCTTTTCCACCAGAAATACCATCGAGGCTGTGCAGAATACTACCGCCACCGCCACTTCTACCCGGCAGATCCCCTCGAACATGGCGGGGGTTCTTGCGGTGGGAAAGGAAACCTATCCGGTCAGGGTGGTCAATTCTAAAGGGGATTCGGTGCTGGTAGAAAGTCCCAAAAATTCCTTGGGCAACCCCATACGTATCCCCACTGGAACCAGGGTTGCCCTGTCATTCTTTACCAAGTCCAGTAAGGGCTACTCCTTTGATTCCAAAATACTGGGAACCATGGATACCCCCAAGGGGCAAAATTTACAGCTAGCCCATGCTGCACGGGTTAAACCCCTGGTTCAGCGGCGTTTCCGGCGGATTCAAACCGCTACCCCCTGCATTTTCCACGTTGTTTTAGTAAGCGAAACAAGGGTGGGCCGTAAAATGGTTAAGAAAATGACCGTAGACAAATACCGGTATACCGGTACTATCATGGATCTATCCATAGGCGGGTGTTCCATGCAGAGTTCCGCGAATATACGGGCCGGTACCAGGATTAAGCTTGAATTTGAATCCGGAGATACTGCGTCATTGGCGGCTCTGGGACAGGTTCTCAGGATCAACCGGGGCGGAAAATACACAACCATACATGTAAAGTTTATCAAAGTACCCCGCAGGGCGCAGAATTCTATTAATGCCCTTGTTTTTGAATATAATGATGAATGATCGGTAGGCAGGGCTGTAGCGCTTCCCGAAAAATTAAAAGGTAAGGTGAGGGCGGGATGAAGATAAAACAGATTAGAGATATTGTTCGAAAAGATGTCCCAATATACTACCGGCGTCTGTTTAACGGCGTCCTTGAGATTGAGGTTATGGGCAAAAATCTAGAACGACAGATAGATTTTACCATTGAAACCCTGCCTACCGGTATGAACCAGGTTTCGGTGACCATTGCTGAACCGGTTGACTATCCCCTGGTTCCCCTGATGAAGGAACTAAAACAGTTTATTTCCGACTTGGACGAAAACGGAGGCCTTCCTGGCTAGTTTTGTTTCTTCTTCCCCGGAAGAAACCATGGCTATTGGAGAAAGGATCGCCGCTAATCTGAAAAAAGGAAGCATAGTCGCCCTCTATGGAACCTTAGGCGCCGGGAAAACCTGCATTACCAAGGGTATTGGCCGCTTTCTTGGCATTGATGAAGCGATAACCAGCCCCAGCTATACGATTATTTCCGAATATACAACCCGCCATCCCGATATTTTGCCCTTTTACCATATTGACGCCTACCGCCTGGAAGGGGATGATGACTTTATCGCCCTGGGGGGTGAGGAACTTCTCTTTGGAGAGGGTATTTCGGTGATTGAATGGAGTGAGCGGCTAAAGTCTACCATACCCGCCGGGGCAATTACCGTTACGATTACACTGCTTGAAGATGGACACCGCCATATCACCATTGAAGGACTGGAAACGCTGAAATGAATATACTTGCCCTGGATACTTCCTCGCAAGTTCTGTCCGCCGCCCTTTCAAAGGGAGAGGATGTCTGGTATTTTGAGGTGGACGGAGGCCTTCGCCATGCGGAACTGCTCATGGATGTCCTGGACCGGCTCCTGGGCAGCGCCGGCCTGGAGAGCGGAGATATTGATCTGGCGGCCTGTATGAAGGGCCCCGGGTCCTTTACGGGGCTGCGTATCGCCTTTGCGGCAGTAAAGGGCCTGGCCCTGGCCCTGGGTATCCCCATGGTTTCGGTCCCGACCCTGGACTGTTTGGCCGCCCCCTATGCCTCATGGCCCGGTCTGGTCATCCCCGCCTTGGATGCAAAAAAGGACCGCTTCTTTAGCGCCCTATACCGGGAAGGGGAACGGCTCGGCGATTTTATGGACGCATCCCCGGAAGAAATCGCCGCCCGGATCAGGGCCCTCTCAGGCGGGGACGCACAGGCCGGGGAAAATGTGATGATTACCGGGCCTGACGGGCCTCTATTGTATGAAAAGCTCAAAACGGCCTTTGGGCCGGGACTTTTTTGCGACCCGGGTGGAAAACGGGGAAGGGCCCGGGAACTATTGGACATCATTTTGAAAAGGGGTATAATTGGATCAGAAGAGGAGTATTTTTCCGGGCCCCTTTATTTACGAAAGAGCGATGCGGAATTATCCTTTGGCGCCAAATGATGCCTCTAGGGAGCAAGCTCCAGGGTATCTCTAAGCTTGTATTATTTGAGCGGAGGCTCGTTCGACAAGAAGTTCATTAAACCAGATTCACGAATAAAAAAGTTGGGATTTATGCAGGATATACAAAAAACGGAAGAAATTCCCGATAATGAAAAATTGGAAACCCTGGATGTCCTTGATGCGGCGGAAGTGGAGGACATTGAGACTGCGGACGCTGCTATCAGGGTTTCTCATACTCCCTCAATGGAACTATTTGAAAACAGTATATTCCCGGTTTTATTTATAGATCAACATCTGAAAATAATCTACGCCAATCCGGGATGCAAAAATATGTTTCCTTTTTCAAAACTCGTAGGCAGCTATTTTGTTGATACCTTCGGAAAATTCTTTGAATTAGAAGATATACGAAAAATCAGAGATACTGTTATAAAGGGGGATAACGGATTTTCCTGGAAAGGAAAAGCCCGGATAAAGTCCCGTGAAATTGTTACGGTTCAGACAAAAGTATATCTTTTCGCCGCAGAAATGAACATCAAAGCCCCTGAGAATTTTGTGATCATGTTTGATGATGTGACCGAAGAGAACCGCCTTCTCCTGCGCTCAGTTTTTATGAGCCTCCTGGAGGCGTCGAAGCTAAAAGATAATGATACGGGTCAGCATATCTCCAGGGTAAACCTGTATTCTCGCTGCCTGGCAGAAGAACTGCACCACAAACCGGGGTATGAACGGGTGGATGCGGATTTTATTGACAATATAGGATTCCTGGCGTCCATGCACGATGTGGGAAAGATAGGCACTCCGGATGATATTCTAAATAAGGAAGGCCCCCTCTCGGACTGGGAGTGGTCGGTAATGCAGGAGCATACCAAGAACGGCGCCTTTATACTTTCTACTTATCCTAATCCTATGGCAAAGGATATCGCCCTGTGCCACCATGAAAAATGGAACGGCACAGGGTACCCCTTCCAGCTGGAAATGGATCTGATACCCCTGTCTGCCCGGATTGTAGCCATCGCGGATGTGTACGATGCCCTGAGAATGCGGCGGAGTTATAAGCCCCCCTTTGACCATCAAACGGCGGTTCGCCAAATGATGGAAGGAAAGGGAACCCATTTTGACCCTACCCTGCTTGATGTGTTTTATACATCGGCGCCCAGGTTTAATGCACTCTTTGAGAAAAACAAGGATACGTGACCTTATTACAGAGGATCCCTTTTGGCACCAAAATCCAATTCCGGGAAAACCGGCTTTGATTCTGCGGCAGCTTTGTTTTCCGCCTTTATGGCGTCGAATACTTCCTGGCGGAATACCTTTACTGTTTTTGGGGCATCCACACCGATACGCACCTGATCTCCCCGAATTTCAATGATGGATATAGAGATATCCTCACCTATCATGATCTTTTCATTGATTTTTCTGGATAGTATCAGCATGTGCCCTGCCTCACCGCCGCAAGTTCTTCTATGATGTCATGCTTTGTTTTCCACCGGGGATCGGTTAACACAGCCTGCTTACCCGAGCGGATGTCTCTGTTGATTATCAGGGGCCCCTGAAGATTAGCAGTCATGGGGCTGCCGCCGGAAGGGATGGTAACAATGGAAAATATCAGGGCTTTCTCCGGGCCGGATAGGCCTATATCCTTAAGCTCCTCATCGTTAATGTCCAGTTCATAATCGGGTCTGAACAGAAATGGGTTGATCAGGATGAAGGCTATCTGTTCAACCTCCAGGGACTGGAGCCAGTAAAAGGGCTGCCGTTCCGCATCAAGGAGTATATACTCCTTAAAAGATTCAAAGCCCAGAAGGCCCAGGGGAAAACTGATCCTTTGCCGTTCATCAACTTCAATCAAGCCATACGCTTTTGTTGCGACCTTCACGGTATACTCCTAATACTGCGCAGTTTAACTAGCGCAGGAAATCTAGCAAGGTTGGGGGAAGAACCTTGGCGGCGGTCTGTAAAGCCGCCTTATGGGCAAAGTCCATCATGGCTAAATCGGTGGCCGCAGAGGCCATGTCAAGCCCTGCTTCCCGGGAAAAGGCGGCGGCCACATTGGGTATTTCTTTGTTTAAGCGCTGCCAGGTCGCTTCCGCCCGCTCTTCCCGGCTGCCCAGCTCGGCCAGACGGCTTTCCATATTGGACAGGGCAAGGTCCATGCCGCCTATGCCCTGGCTGCCCGCAAATTCCGTGTCCCCCCGGAACAGGGCGTCCCGAAGCCGGATAACCATATCAAAGGCGGAACCACCTGAAACCCGGGCAGAAGGGTGCCAGTTGGGCGCCCCGGGATCAACAGAATTACTAATGACCCCTAAGTCTTGCAGTATCCGGGAATCCTGCCGGTCTTCCAGGCGGATCAAATGAGGGTTGGTCCCCTCCAGGGCAATACCCTTGGTCATAGGATCGATGTATGCTTTTACCGGCGCGGAGGATTCGTTGATCTTCGCCACGATTGCAGGAAGACTGTCCCCGGCGCCGACATTGATTTCTTCCCCGTCCACATAAAAGGCACCGCTTTCGGTAACCCGGTAATCGGAAGCATCAAAGGTGGAGAAGATCTGCATATTCTCAGCCCAGAAAACTTCCCCGCCCCCCATATCAAGGTCGGCGTAGGCGCCTTCGCTCACCTCGGTCCTCCGGGTAGCCCCGGCGCCCCGGTATTCCACCCGGACCACCACGTTTTCACCGCCCCCGGGAACGGTTCCTTCCACCATGCGGAAGGGCTCGGTAAAGGCCTTGTCCCCCGCAAAGATCTGTTTGCCGTCGGGTCCCATAGCGTTAGAAACCGTAACGATCTCCTTGAGCAGTTCATTCACTTCCTGTGCCATGTATTTCATATCCTCAGGCGCATAGGTACCCTGGGCTCCTTGCACTGAAATTTCTCTAATCCGCTGCATCACATCAATGGCCTGCTTCATATAGTCGTCGGTGATCCGGTAGTGATCCTGTGCGTACTGGGTATTATTCTCAAAGCGTTCAAGCCTGGTAAGGTAGGAATCGTAACGTACCGCATGGGAAGCTGCCAGAGGATCATCCCTGAGCTCGTTTATCCGGGACTGGTTGGCTATCTTTGACTGGACCTTGCTCAGCCCTTCTTCCTGGCGCCGCAGATAGTACTGCATATCCGTATTAGGCATATCCGTCGAAACTCGTCTCATACAAACTCCTTCTTAACACTGTTCATAAGGGTTAGTTGATATTCAGTAATACTGAATATCAACTAACCCCCATTCTGTTAATAATAGTGTCCAGCAATGTGTTCACCGTGGTGATAAACCGCGCTGCCGCCGCATAGCCGTGCTGGTACCGGATCATTGCCGACAACTCTTCGTCCACATTTACCCCGGAGACAGACGCCCGCATATCCTTAAGGGTTTTCATGGCCAGGTTCTGGGTTTCCAGCTGCCGGCCGCTCTGCTCGCCCAAAAGGCCGATACGCCCCACTGCATCGGCGAAGTAATCGTCAAAGGTGCCCTGGCTGCCCACCATGACCCGGGTGTTCCGGATGGCGGCTATTGCCATGGCAGCCTCCCCGTTACCGGGATTGGCGGAGCGGCCGTTTTCGCCGAACCCGGCGGCCACAGAATTGACATCCCGGAGCAGGGCCGGGTTAATATCGATCCACCCGGAAGGATGGGCCACCGGCGCCACCGAATAGTCCTGCACACCCCCACTGAGAGCGGCACTGGCATCCGCCTGGGCCCAGTTATAGGCCCCCGCAGGCCCCTGCCCGTTTAACACCCCGGCATACCCGGTGAGAAAGTACCCCGAATCCTCAATGTGACGGATCACAAAATCGGGGTTGCTCGGATCTTCTGCGGGAGTCCCTTTCAGGGAAAGAAAGCCATCCCGGTTGAGCCGGGCCACCACTTCTCCACCCGCATTGTTGATACGGGTAACTACTTCGGTCACTGTATCCGTAGGATAGTAGGGAACCTGCACATTTCCTGTGGCCCCTGAAAGGGAGATAGTTCCCTCAATGCCCAACTGAGCCTGGGGTTCCAGGGCATTGGTACCGTTGATACGGAAAATATAGGAGGAATCAAATTCCCCGTCCCCATCCCGGTCATAGTTTCCGTTAAGGTTAGTAACAAAGGGATATTCCTGGAAGAATTCCTGCCCCGTAGTACCGTTAAGGCCGTAGCTTTCACGGTGTATCTCATTGACCAGATCCACAAAGTTCATGGTCATATTGTCCAGGTTTTGTATTTCCGACTGTATGGTATTGTCCCGGAGATCAAGCAGCGCAGCCAGACTTCCGCCGCGAAAGTGGGCCTCATCCCTGGTCTCACCCCAGACGATCCGGGAATAGCCTTCGGTTTCGATACCCTGTTCCAGGTCGAACTGGCGGCCGATTTTTCCCTGGACCAGCACAAACCCGGAGGTGTGGACCATAAATTCATCCGGGTCCCGGCTGTCCACGGTAACATCAATTATTGAGGAAAGCTTGTCCACCAGAAGGTCCCGGCGGTCCAGGAGGTCATTGGGATTGTCCCCCTGGGCACGCACCTTTTGAATTTCCTTGTTCAGCCCGGCGATCTGTTTGGAAAGATCGTTCACCCGGCCTACGGTGAGCTGTATATCCTGGTTCACCATATCCTGTAGGCCCTTCAGCCCTCGGTACCGGTCATGGATGGCGTCTACCATGGTTTTGCCCCGTTCAAGCACCGCTTCCCGGGGGGCGGTATCTGCAGGGTGCCTGGAAAGTTCCTGCCAGGAATCCCAGAAGGCGTCCATACGGCTCCGCATGGAATTATCCCCCACTTCCATGTACAGCTGTTCCATCATGCGTACATAGGGGTCCCGGGCGGTCCAGTACCCTTCCCCGGAAGCCCGGGCAACGATCTGCTGATCCAGAAGCTGGTCCCGGAGCCGTTCAATCCGCTCAACCACCGTGCCCTGCCCTATCTGGCCGGGGGTCTCCTCCCGGTTCAGCCCCGGGAGATAAATGGGCTCAAAGGGGGAAAATTCCACTCGCTGCCGGGAATAGCCCTCAGTTTCCATGTTGGAAAGGTTATGCCCCGTGGTATTCAGGGCCTGCTGATGGGCGATAACCGCCCGCTTGCCTATTTCAATTCCCGAAAAGGTAGATGTCATGGTTTTTCTCCTTACAGACTCTGGTTCAGCACCAGGCTCCGGGGCGCAGGGTCAGCCTGGACCCCCTGCCTGGTATAAAGCCGGCCCTTACGTTCAGGGAAAACCTCTTCCAGGAACCCACTCACAATAGTCTGGGCTTCGCTGAGGTAATCCGTAAGGGAATCATTAGTGAACCGTACTTCCAGGGTTTTCATCTTGATACGCCGGTATAATTCGGAAAGTTCCCGCCGTTCAGGCTCGGGCAACCTGGCGGCAAAGCTGTAAAACCCCACCCCTTCATGGTTAAACCCCATTTCCTTTGCCAGATCGGTGAAAATCTGCACCCTTTCCTGGTCCAGGGCTTCAAATTCATCCCCGATAGCCGCCAAAGAACCGAGGTATCCCTCAAAATCGGCCCATTCCCGGCCAGTGACTGCACCTTTCACCTGTATCTGCAAGCCCCGGATCTTCTCCAGAAGCTCAATTTCCTGCTTTAATATGACCGAACATTCACCATATTCCATATTATACCTCTAATAGTGTATCGGCATTCCAAAGAGAGCGGTTAAGGGGATTTTTCCCGGGCCTGACGCTGGTTGCCTTCCAAAAGAAGGAATAATCACAGATATCACGGGTTAATTAATGAATGATTCTTACTATCTTGTCGTTGTCCCAGTAATGATTTATAGGGTGGATGACGGGGTTTGAACCCGCGACGACGAGATCCACAATCTCGGACTCTACCGCTGAGCTACATCCACCATGAAACATGTTCTCTAATAATTGCTTAAATTGCCTGCCTTGTCAAGGCGTGTAATAGTATGCCACATTCCGGGGTTCTAGGTTGTTAGGGCTGCTAAGGTATCAGTTCCGCCCCAAGCTCAAAGGCCTTCTGTTTGTGCTGGGGGAAGACCTCCTCCCGGCGCTTCTTCCGGGCCGGCTCGTCAAACATGGTCATCTCGTATTTGGAATAGTCTGTGGTCTGCCAGGTTTCGGTGGAGATCAGGGTTTTTGCCGGGCCCAGGACACGGTCAAAAAGGTCCTCGTAAGCTTTGAATTTGGCTGTATACCCTGCAGATTCCAAAGCGGGCTCGGGAATGTTCATGGTGTAAAGCAATAACGAGGGGATACGCCGGGTTAGAAAGGTCTTTTTTTCTTTGCTATAGGTAATGTACTGGAAGGTAAGCCGCTCAACTAAGGCCCGGACAGAGGCGGTGACTTCGCTGATATAGATGGGGGAGCCGATGATAAGGGCGTCACAGCCATGGATACGGTCCAATACAGGTTTAAGATCATCCCCAGCAGCGCAACGGCCCAGGCTCTTGCCGCCCAGCTTTTTACAGGCAAAACAGCTGATACAACCCTTGAAATTCAAATCGTACAGGTTGATAAGCTCCGTTTCTGACCCCCTGGATGCGGCGCCTTTCAGGGCTTCCTCCACCAGGATATGAGTATTCCAGCCCTTGCGGGGGCTACCGTTAATGGCGATAGTTTTCATTTCAAACACCTCTCTTTGCCTATACTACTGCGGCGCCGGTTTGAAGCATAGAGGGATCTTGCCGGATTGACGAAAGAGCGTCTTTTATGATAATTTCCATAAACCGGGTTTTCAAGCCTGTCCAGGCTAAGTCCGGGCGCATAGCTCAGCTGGTTAGAGCACCACGTTTACACCGTGGGGGTCAGAGGTTCGAATCCTCTTGCGCCCAAAACATTACATTTTATAGAAAAAATCACTTTTTTTACTTGACATTTATTTATACAATATATATCCTAGTATTTATATAGTATTTATATGTTGAAGGGATTGCCCCCACTCTCCTCCATAAACAAGGGCAGTCTCTTCAACTTTTTTAAGGAGCGTCTTTCAGCATACCCGCTATTACCCCGTAAACCTGATCCGTAAGGCCCCGCTTTTCATCGGCGGAAATCTCAGCAGTTGCGATGGCAGGGGCATAGCTGACCGAAACCGGCCCTGTCTGGAGACGGCCGGTTTTTTCAAACACCTCATAGCTGCCGGCTATAGCCAAGGGGACCATGGGACACCCGGCCTTGGTGGCTAATTTGAGGGAACCTGATTTGAAAGGAAGGAGACCCTGGCCTTTGCTCCGGGTGCCCTCGGGGAAGATGATCATGGAGCCACCGGCCTTGATTCGCCCTATCCCCTCGTTAATGGTACCCACCGCTTTCCGTATATTCTTCCGATCAATGAAGAGCCCCCCTATAAGCAGAATCCAGATATTAAGGAAGGGGATAAGGGCCAATTCTTTTTTTGCGATAAACCCGATTGGGCGGCCCACAGTAGCCAGGATCAACACAATGTCTAAGATACTGTTGTGGTTGCCCACCAGACAGAACCCGCCTTTTCGGGGCACATTTTCTGTTCCACGAATAGTAAGTTTGCAGCCCGTTGATGCCAGGGTCACAATAGCCCAGCCCTGGGCAATCTTATAGGTCAGAAAACTCATCTGCTTCTTTAAACCCAGGGAGCTTAAAAGAAAAGCTATAATCCCGAAGGGAAAAACGAAGAGCATGGACAGGCTGGTAACAAAAAAAACAAAGATCGTTCGCAATAAAACCATAGGGGACTCCTTATAGAGAATCTCTAAAAACTTCAGTTTTTAGAGGCGCCCAGGGTTACGGACAGTGTTTCCAGATCTGCCCGGGCAGTTTTGCTGTCCTTCCAGATAAAGGCCTGTATCCCCAGGGAACGGGCCTTATCAACATTAACGGCTATATCGTCAAAAAAAGCCATCTCTTCCGGCTCTAAGCCCAGGGCGGAAAGGGTTTCCCGGTAGATCTTCTCTTCCGGTTTGATCGAATCAACTTCGCAGGAGAATATCCCCCGATGGGGCAGCTGGAACACGGGTATATTTTTCCGGGCCATGGCAAGAAATTCATGAGGCATGTTGGAGAGTATCCCTAACTTCAACCCTGCATTTTTAACATCCTCCATGAGCTTCACTGTTTCGGGATTTATCCTGGACCAGCTTTTCAGATCAATTGCCACCATCTGTTCCAGGGCTGTCTCCGCCGGAAAAACCCCGGCCTTTGCCAAAAAGCCCCGGTAATATTCAATCCCCGTCAGGGTCCCCCGGTCATATTCGCCCCGGGCCGCCCAGAGCAGGGGCTCAAAACGCGGCCTTTCCATCCCCGCAATAGCCACTAGCTCATCTATCACCCCCGTATCCTGGGGTAAAGAAATTACATTCCCAAAATCAAAAGCCACACCTTTAATCGACACTAGCTTCTCCTTCAAGTTTTTATCAGCCCGCTAAAGCCGCCAGCTTTTCACGGATGAATTCGCTCTTTTCTTTTAAGCCTATGCTCCCGGTCTGTAATATCAGCACATTGGGGGCCTTAGGATCAAGCTTAACCCGGCCTGAAGATTCCTTCATGAGCCGCAGGAGCCGGTCTATTTTTACCCTGGAAACCTTGCCAAATTCAACCTTCACCGAACCGCCCCGCTCCCTGAGGGAGAACACCGAGATGTCCCGGCAGATGATGCGTATTTCAGCCAGGGCCAACAGGGATGCGGCCTCGTCCGGGGGGGGGCCGAAGCGGTCCATAAGTTCCCCGTGGAGGCTTTCCAGTTCATCCCGGGTTTTTACTGCGGCGATCTTCTTGTAGACTTCCATCTTTTCCTGAGCCCCGTCTATGTAAAAATCCGGAATGAACCCCGTGTATTCCAGCTCCAGCAGGGTTTCTGTTTCCGCCTCGTACTGGGAATTTTCCAGCCGCCGTACCGCATCGTCCAGGAGACGGAGGTAGAGGTCAAAGCCCACAGAATAAATATCCCCGGACTGTTCCCGGCCCAGGAGGTTTCCGGCGCCCCGGATCTCCATGTCCTTCATGGCGATCTTGAACCCCGAACCCAGCTCGGTAAAGTCCGAAATAACCTGGAGCCGCTTCATGGCCAGCTCCGACAGGGCCCGGTCCCGGGGGTAGAAAAGGTACGCGTAGGCCACCCGGTCGGACCGCCCTACCCGCCCCCGAAGTTGGTACAGCTGGGACACCCCGTACATGTCCGCCCGGTCGATAATAATGGTGTTCACATTGGGAATATCGATGCCGTTCTCAATAATGGTGGTGGACACCAGGACATGGAAGCCCCCGTGAATAAACCGGTGCATCACGTCTTCCAGGTCCTGGGCGTCCATTTGCCCGTGGGCGGTTTCCACCAGCATCTCCGGCGCCAGATGTTCTATCCGTATCCGGGTTTCATTGAGGCTTTCCACCCTATTGTGCAGAAAGAATACCTGCCCGCCCCGCTCGACCTCCGCCCGTATGGCCGCCGCAAGCCGGTCCTCGTTGTATTCGCCGATTACCGTTTCAATGGGGTGGCGGTTATTGGGAGGGGTTGCCAGGAGGCTCATGTCCCGGATCTTGAGAAGGCTCATGTGGAGGGTCCGGGGTATGGGGGTGGCGGAAAGGGTCAGGCAGTCAACATTGTGCTTGAGTTCCTTGAGACGCTCCTTGTCCTTCACCCCGAAACGCTGTTCTTCGTCAATAACAATGAGCCCCAGGTCCCGGAAACTCACATCCTTCTGGATGATCCGATGGGTCCCCACCAGTATATCTATTTCGCCCTTCTGTACCGCTTCCAGGGTCTTCCGTGCTGCGGCCCGGTCAACGAAGCGGGAGAGCATACCCAGGCGTATGGGAAACTGGGAGAACCGTTCCTGGAAATTTTCAAAGTGCTGTTCCGCCAGTATCGTTGTGGGGGCCAGAAACGCTACCTGCTTGCCCCCCATGACAGCCTTGAAGCAGGCCCGCACCGCCACTTCTGTTTTGCCGTACCCCACGTCCCCGCAGATCAGCCGGTCCATGGGGTGGGTGCTTTCCATGTCGTCCTTAATCTCCTCCACACAGCGGAGCTGATCCTCGGTTTCGTCAAAGGGAAAGGCCGCCTCAAACATGGTCTGCCATTCGCTGTCCTGGGGAAAGGCAAAACCCCGGGAAGCCTTGCGCTTGGAGTAAAGCTCGATTAGTTTTTCTGCGATATCCTCAACGGATTTCTTGACCCGCCCCTTGCGGTTTTCCCAGCTTTTGGAACCCAGCTTGTCCATCCGTGGCGGGCTGCCTTCGTTGCCGATATAGCGCTGAACCAGGTTGACCTGCTCAATGGGGACAAAGACGATTTCTTCGCCCAGGTATTCCAGCTTGATATAGTCCCGCTCGTGCCCCAGGGCCTTTATCCGCTCAATCCCCTTAAAAAGCCCGATGCCGTAGTTTATGTGCACCACAAAGTCCCCAGGGTTAAGCTCAACAAAAGTGTCAATAGCAACGCTGCGCACCTGCTTGAGAGACCGGGGAGGCCGTTTCCGCCGGCCGAAAATCTCGTTTTCCTGGACCAGCATAAATTTACTGTCCGGCAGGGCAAAGCCCATGGAAAGGGGCGCCGCGGCGACAGTAACCTTCTCGTCCTTGAAAAGCTCGGTCAGCCGCCCCGCCTGGGTTTCCGATTCTGCGGCCACCACCAGTTCCCAGCCCTGGGCAGCCAAAACCGAAAACTCTTCCTTGAGATAATTGATGTTGCCAAAAAAACTACGCGGGGGATCGCAGGATACCATGATCCGCTTGGCCTCAGTTTCGGCATTCCCCTTAATAGTCATGAACGACACCTGCCGGGGCAAACGTCCCGCCAGGTCCGCAAATTTCAGCAGTATCCGTTCCGGCGCCGGGACTTCCCGCTCCCGCAAAGCTTTGGTATAAAAACTGTGGTATTCCCGTTCCAGGGATTCCTGGGCGTTCTCCAGCCGTTCCCGTTCCAGATAGCAAACCCCGGCACCAGGCGCAAAGTAGTCCGTCAGCGCCGCTGCCCCCCCTTCAAAGGCCAGGGGGAAAAACAGTTCCTCTCCGCCGGCGCCCCGCCGGGTCATCAGCTCTTCAAGCATGGCCCGGCCCTGATTGGCAAATTCCGGAAAGGATGCCAGGTTCCGGCTCAGGGTCTCTATACGCTCATCGGACCAGACCACTTCCTTCAGGGGCCGGATCACCAACTCGCCGACCTTTTCCCGGTCCCCCGGCCCCAAGCTGCTCTGGTCCACCGGGTCAAAACGCTTGATGGACTCCACCTGGTCAAAGTCAAAGAGGACCCGGTAAGCCGAATCATCCCCGCCCATGAGTATGTCCAGCACCTCCCCGCGCAGGGCGAATTCCCCGTGGACCTGGACTCGTGGAACCCGGATATACCCGTAACCCGACAGGGTCTCAGCCAGGGCGATAGTATCGATTTTACCACCCGGTTTAAGAGTAATGAGTAGGCTGCGGATATACTCCGGGGGCGGCAAGGGGGTGAGGAAGGCCCGTTCCGGGACCACCACAATGCCCCGGTTCCCCGGACCCGCTTCTATAGACCTGGCCAGGGAGCCCAAAACCCGGGTGCGCTCCCCGAATACCGTGGAAAGGGGGGCCATTTCCCGGTAGGAAACGGTTCCCCACCAGGGAAACAAGGCCACCGGGACACCCAGGGTTTCCAGGTCCGTGGCCAGCTCCGCCGCCTCCCGCTCCGAGGGGGTCACCGCCAACAGATTATCGTGATTGGTCTGGAACAGGGCGGACAGGAGTATTGCCCCAAAGGAGCCCTCGGCGCCCTCTATCTCCAGGGGGAATTTGCCCCCCTTGAATTCGTCCAGAACCCTGGAAACTGCGTCGGAAGCGACTATTTTTTTTAAGAACGAAGGAAAGGATAAGGCATTCATACCAGTTTATAGTAGTTTGACATAAAATTTCAGTTTTGTTAGCCCCCCGGGGGCGGGGGTAACTTGTCCGGGCAAGAATTTGGGAGTATGCTTAACTGAAAAGCGGATGGAGAAAATACATGGAATTACAATACACCTACTGGCAGGAAGATGATGGGTGGTATAAAGAAAACCAGAGGGCATTTTATGAAAAAGTCTGAAATTGCCATGTATACCAAGCTATATCAATATCTTCTCATGCTCAAAGACCCATTGTATGTTTTCATCAGCCAAATACTCCAGCACCTTTCCCCTGATTTATGGTGGGAAAAATATGTCGTTCCCTACATAGAGGAAAAATATAACAAGGATTACAAACACCTTGATTTCCTTGATTTGATAAATGTCCTCTATCATAATTGGCAGCCAATAAAAAGTTATATCAAGAAAAATTATTCAATACCTGATTGTGACAGGTACATCTATGTGATAAGCGATATGCACTACATCCGCAATTTTGTTTCCCACACAAGGGAAACAAATATGTCCCCTTATAAGTATAACAAGCATCTGGCCACCATCGTGGATTTTGCAAAATTTATACATACAGGCGAAGGGCTGGTCTCCACATTGGAAAAAGAGGTCCAAAAATCCAATCAGGACTATACTTTTACTGTGTATAATACAGAATCAAATGTGAACAGGGAAGAATTGATTTATTTTATTGAAAAGAACGTGCTGTCTAAAGCCGTGGACAAAGGAGATGTCCTTGACCCAAGTATACGGGAAAGCCTCATCCGGACAAGCATTCGGATCAAAAATATGAAAACAACCGATGAAATCCTGAGTTTCTTTAAAGGTGCCTTAAAATCTCCCAGAGGCCAGAAAGTCCGGGATGAATTACATGCCCATGGCTTAAAATCCTTCGAGGATATATATGATGAAATTGCTCAAAAATATACCCCTAAATAAGGTATAAATCGGCTATAGTACTAATATCTTCAAAAAATTCAAAATTTTTAAGCAAATTTCTTGCTAAAAAAATAAAAAAACGGGGTAAAATAGGCAATATTGTTTTGAGAAAATAATCTGGCATGATAGAATTGTATTAAGAAGCTATATAGGGGTACTCCATGGATCATAACGAAAATTTAGAAGATTTGAACCGTTCTGCTGAATCCGGCTCAACTGAAGAGGCATCAATAAAGCGAGCCAAACTGAGGAGGCTACAGATGGAAAAAGCAAAGAAGGGCGACAAGCCTGGGGTTTATGGGTGGGGTTCGGTTTGGGGTTTTCAGAATGGGATTAGCTGGACACTGCATTTGTGAGATTAGTTGGGAATTGACGAGGCTGGATTAAGTTTTTCATAGATAAAAACTTAGGTACAAATAGGAGGAAGTCAAGATGGCAAAGAAAATGATAAAATCATTGGACAAGGATAGGGCTTATTTTGAGAATGAGATACAAAACATTAATGATAAAGATAAACAAGAAGTATTTAAGTTCAAGATTACGATTATCAAAACAAAATTACCTGCCGAAGAAGTAATGGGCATATTGCTAACAAAAGGCAACAAAGATTTCCTTTTGAATTTATTAAGAAAGCTCATTGGTGAAACTGCAAGTGCGTTTTTACGAGCTGGTTCCCCCGATATCGCCGATCAAAATAGTTATTATCGTTTGGAATATTATGACTGGGATAAAAAGAATGGCGATCATGCAGACATACTATATCATGAAATTGTAAAACTTATAAATATTTATGCTCCATTTTCCAAACAGTTAAATATGGGCAATAGTATTTATTCAATTCGGCAACAAGACGAATATCATGGTGATAGTGGTAGATGCATGGAGCAAGATATTTATACAGAATGGAATTTGGAAAACCGACAGTCACTCTTTACAACACAATATAAAAATTGTTTTTTCAATTACTTTGAACATCCCCTGCTTAACAGTTTTTTTGATTTAGGAATTAAATTTTGCTATGATAATATCAATAATATGTATTTTGATTGCTATTTTGTCAATATACTCAAGATGACCAATATTTCTTTTACTAAATCCCACTGTGGTTTTTACGGATCTCATGAAATATCCCTATTTGAAGATTCAGAAGATGAAGATGAAGAGGCATTTAAAATTATTCTTGATTATTCAAAGAAAACCAATTTACAATATATTGGCATTTCTGATAAAAAGAAAAACACACTTGGCGAAGTCACAACAAGAGGTGATGAGGATGGAAATACAAGTATTATAATTTCTGAAACACTTGGAGAATTTAACCATGAGGTAAAAAAAGGACGCGTTTTAAAAGCAAATATCACTTTATATATGTATCCTATTTACCGATTTTCAGAAAACTATCATATTGATCCCGAAGATCTGATGAAAGTAGTTTATATTCATGAGCTAACACACATGGCTGTTATAATGGGAAAAATCACGATAAGTAATACTATTTCCGGTTTCCAAAAATCATCAACTTTGAGTACTGAATACCCTACTTCCAAATATCATGAAACATATGCTCAGTTTTTTACCCATCAATTAATAAAAAACGATAAAAGGCTTTTAAATGTATTTCTTGTACTAAATGAACAACAACCATCTGAATATAAAGAATGGATAAAGTATGAAAAACACACAATAAATTCATTTGTTTTAGAAAAGGTTTTATGCCAACAATGACAAATCCTACATAAAAGAAGGAAACGATGAAAAACAAAGTTAAAATGCACAACTTGAAAAAAGATGATTACTTCTCCTTAATTGATGATAGCGTAAAATATGATACCAATAAGGACATTATAGAAAAATATTTAGATGGGGATAAAGAAGATAGTGAACCTTCTATTCACATTAAAACTCTCAAAGAATATTCAATACCTGAAACCGAGTATCAGCAACTTTTAAAAAAATCACATAGTTTGGCTAAATATGAATTTGGATTTGACCTTCTACAAACATCCTTTAAAAGTTATCAAGAACTTTTTGAAAACGAACAACAAAAAGTCTTAAAATTAACAGATATTGTAACTGAACTTATTGAGAAGGGAGATACGTATGAAACTAAAGAAAGGGTATGGGCTTTAATTACAAAGTTATTAGAGTAAATGATATTAAACGAAGTAGCGACGATTTATTCAGATGATATGATTATTGAAGTTTATCCGGATAGCGGTAAAATAGGGGATCCTATTAACCCGGCATATGCGTATTTAAAAAATTCTAATGGTGATTTTCTGGGAAAATTTTCTATAACAAAACAAGTTCCATTAGACAAATCAATGATTTTTGATTGCCATAAAGAACCAGAAACCGGAAAACTTGTATCTATTCCATCAGAATATAAAGAAAAAATTGTTAAATGGGCCATTGACAAATATCCGTATAATGATGATGAAGATGGCATAATAACAAACTGGGGTGCATTGAAAATTATATTTAGCGGGTTAAACCCAAATATTATGCTTATATAAAATAATAGGAAATATATGTTTAATAAAGATTCCGGCTCAAAACATCTTGACGAGATGGTTACAATTCATAAAAAAGAATCTGGTTTATCTGTAAATATATATCTTGATGATTCTTTGTCTTATAAAAGAAGAAAACATGCCAAACAAATCATATTTCAAACCGACTATGCTGATAAACCAATCACAAACACCTTTGCTTCAATGAATTTTAATGGAGAGCTTATCGGTACTAATTCTTTGCCAAATGAAGATATTACTAAAATCAGAAATTTTGTCAAAAATAATTTGGCTGCCATTGGGTCTTTGGCAGATATGGATATTGGAATTGTTGAATTTCTTAAAATCATGATACCTGGTGGTAATCTGGCAACCGAAGAATCAAAAGAAAACCAACTAATATCCCTTCCAATGCTAATGACTGAACAGGAGAATATTGCTGAAAATATAAAAATCATTGAGACAGGAACTTGTTTGCGTAAAAAGAGAACTAAGCTGCCCGCAAATATTTTTCTTGATGATACGGGAAACTGGTCCCAATCAGGCCAGTGGAGCCATTTCAAAATAATTAAATTTCAGGCGGACAATGATGACATGACACATACAAATATCAGATGTACTAGTCAAGATAATATCTGACACTTGTTGAAAAATATGATATACTAATCAGCAAGGAGCGGAAGATGACGAACCAACAAAAAATCATCAAAACGAAGGTCGGGATACTTGAGCTGGCAAAGCAGCTTGGGAATGTGTCGCAAGCATGCAAGGTCATGGGGTATTCCCGGGACAGTTTCTACCGGTTTAAGACCCTGTATGAGACCGGGGGCGAACTGGCGTTGCAGGAAATCAGCAAGCAAAAACCCAACGAAAAGAACCGGGTGGATCCTGAGGTGGAGAAGGCGGTGGTGGACTTTGCGTATGAGCAACCGGCCTATGGGCAATTGCGGGTCAGCAATGAGCTGAAGAAACGGGGCATGTTGGTCTCCCCCGGTGGGATTCGCAGCATCTGGCTTCGCCATGACCTGGCTACATTTAAGGCACGGCTGAAGGCGCTGGAAGCGAAGATGGCCCAGGAGCATCTCATCCTCACGGAGAGCCAATTGGCGGCCATGGAGCGAGCCCAGGAAGACAAAGAGGCTCACGGGGAAATAGAGACCGAGCATCCGGGATATTTGGGGGCTCAGGACACCTACTATGTGGGAAACATCAAGGGTGTCGGGCATATTTACCAGCAAACTTTTATCGACACGTATTCCAAGGTCGCTTTCTGCAAGGTGTACGACCGCAAGAATGCCTTGGTAGCCGCCGATATGCTGAACGATGTGGTGATTCCCTTTTTCGATTCCCAAGACATTCCCCTGCTACGGATCCTCACGGACCGGGGGAGTGAATACTGCGGGAACCGGGAGCATCACGAATATGTGTTATACCTGGATCTTGAAAACATTGAGCATACCCGGACAAAAACCCGCCATCCTCAAACGAACGGCATTTGTGAACGATTCAACAAGACCTGCAAGGAAGAGTTCTACTCGGTTGCCTTCCGTAAAAAAGTGTACCACACCATCGACGAGATACAACTTGACCTTACCGAGTGGATACGGCAATATAACTACGAGCGAACTCACAGCGGCAAGTATTGCTACGGGAAGACGCCAATGCAAACGTTCGTTGATTCAATTCCATTAGCCAAAGAAAAACTCATTGGCTATTATGAATCTGACGGTCAGTCCTAATGGATTTCTTTAAGTGTCAGACCATGTCTTGGCTAGTACATATCAGAATACCCATGAGCATTGACGAGAACCCTCAAATCCTCACAGATAATCCGGAGATTTCACTCATCCCCAGCGAGATTGAACAAATCAAGACATTTGTAAGAAATAATAGGGATTTACTTTTGCAGCTTGACGCTCTGGAAATAGATTTCTTCGGTTTTATGGAAAAAATGCGATTAAGCTGATATATGATTCTTAATCATTCAATATCTCAGTCTGACAAAATCTATATAGGCGGCATTAAATTCCATTTGGTTCATTTTGCGTTTCCTTATTACGTATGAATTTTGCCGCTTCGCTGTTCTGGGTGATGGCAGCGTTAATTATTTCAGAGGTTTGATTAACCACAAACTCCAGTGCAAGCCCATTTTGCTCCACCGCAGCAAGAGCGAGTTCCGGTATATTTGCCTGTATCTTCTGCATATTCTGCAGTGCCAGGCCGTTCTGACGGACCATGGCTATACGCATTTCCGGTGTTCGTACTTTCAGGGGTATATTTTCGGTAGCCATAAGGCCATCCATTTCTATGACTGCCCAGCAGATTTCCGGTGTCCATACTCTAATATAATGAGCAGCGCCTATATCTTGCTTGATAGCAATAAGGCATAGTTCCAGGTATTCTGCTTCGGTACAATATTTCTTTTTTACGCCGCTTATGGCATTTCTGCCCTGTCCCACTGCTTTACGGCAAAGAGTTAGGTATTGTTCATGGGTAAGACGGCGAATGTTAACATGGACAAGGGCTTCCCCGGTCTGTTCTACCGCGGCGGAACATAATTTTATGTACTCCTCATTAGTATAGAGTTCATCCCATACATATTCCAGAGCAGTCCCGTTCAATTGGATAAAGTCAAACCATATTTCGGGTGACTGTTCTTCCATATATAATAATGCATTTCCGCTCTTCTTGAGGGCGGCAAGAAAAAGCGCTTGGTTTTGTTCGGCGCTGAGTATTTCTTCTTTTACAAAAACCAGCGCATCCACATCACTTTGTACTGCCGCAAGACAGATTTCGTAATATTGCTCCTTAGTAAATAGTGCAATAATACTATCATTCATATACTGCAATACATCTCCATCATGATGAGCAGCAGTGAGGTATATTTCAAAATATTGTGCAGAAGTGCATTTTTGATCAATCACATATTTGCTATTTCCCCTATACCTCTCTTGAACAGCGCCCAGGCATATTTCAAAATACTGGTCGGGATTAAGAAACTGGGGGTCAACACCCTCAAGGTCAAGTGTTCCATTTTCCCGCGATGCAAAAGCATTGCATAACTTAAAGTACTGATCTTGCGTAATAAATTGGTTTTTTACATATTTCAGGGCATAACTATGATCATGCTCCATAGCTGCCATACATAAATCAAAGTATTGTTCCCCGCTTAGATTCCATGGAGCGCCGATATTTGTTTGAACATATTTAAGGGCAAAATCATCTTTTTTAACTGCAAGAAGGTATAAATCAAAATATTGAGAAGCGCTAAATTGTTTTGCCAGAGGGTGTTCATTTATTATGTCTAAAGTATGAATATTTTTTGAACAGGCAGCTTTGCATAATTCAAAGTAATCCCCGATAGCACAGTCTTCTTCTTTCATATCCCGTAAAACATCTAATTTTTCCGGGGCAGCAATGTAACAAAGCTCAAAATACTGCGATGCTGTCAGATATTCTTTTCTTACAAATGACAGAAGCCAATTGTCTTTCTTTACTGCGGTCAAGCATATTTCAAAGTATTGATCGGATGTAAGATTGATAAGAAATGTTTCTTCCGCATACCGTATGGCTATTGCATCTTGCTTGACAGCGGCTGCATATAGTTCCTGGTACCTTTTACCAATGGCAAGCCTATTCACATGGGTTAAGACATTGATATCCTTTTTTATCGCAGCAAGACAGATCTCATAATAGCGATCCGGGGGACAAATATATTCATTTACATGTTCCAATTCTTTCGGATTATCTGCAATGGCAGAGAGGCATATATCCGCATATTGTTCGCCGGTACATACTGCTATATCTACAAGGGACAATAATGTTTCAGGGTAAACGCAGCTATACTCCATCTCTGCACGCATTGATTCGAATTGATGTATAGCCAAAATGCATATTCCCACATACTGTTCCCGGGTACACTTTTCCCATTTTACATACTCTAAGGCCCTTCCATCCTGTTGAACCGCCACCCGGCATAGGTCAGGGTATTCTGCGGCAACAATTTCTTTGTCCACATATTCCAGTGCAATTCCATCCTGCTTAAGAGCCGCCTTACAGAGCTTAAGATATTGTTCAAAGCTGAAACGTTCTGCTTTTACCAGATACAGAGCCTTTCCGTATTGTTCAACTGCGGACAGGCATAATTGAAAATCATCTTCTGTATTATCAGAAATTCTAAGCACATAATTCCAAAGAGAATCCCCGGGCTCTGCGCCCAACCCGGTTAATATTCGCAATATAGTTTCTGCATCATACCGATCAGCCTCTGTCTGATTCTGATAAGAAGCCCGGCTCAGAGGGGCAAGAATGGTACGGCTTATTAAATCGTCTTTGGAGGCCATTATTGAATTCAACCGTATCAAAAGACCATAGAGATTTGGCTGAGGCCGCGATATCTTTTTTGTATCGCATTCCCAATTCCTCAACTTATTTTTATAGTGCGCAATAATTATAACTGCTTCCCTTTGGGCCAGTTTAAATCGCCGTTCCCATTCATCCTGTTCTCTGGCGGCGATATTTGTTATAATTATTTTTATAGCCTGTAATTCTTCATTATTATAATCAAATTCGCTGAGATCTAACCCTACTTTAAGAACATCATCATCTTCGTCATCCAAATTATTAGTTATTTCACGATATAGTTTCCTACTTTGTACGAAGTGACCTTCATTATCCGCTAATTTACAAAGATACTGCATCACAAAGATACAGAACTTGTAATATCGCGTATTATGGTCTTTACTGGATCTAGCCGTATTTGGCCGCCTTGTATTAAGCAATGATTCCAAGACCAGCTTTACCGTATCCGTGGAATCTGACCGCATGAGGCAAAGAATCGCTTCTTTCTGCATACGTTTTAATAATTTGAGGTCCCCATCTTTTTCCTGCTCTACCAGATTCGTAAGTCCCGCTTCAATGTCCTGGTCGTAGGCACCGCTACCGGTTAAAAACAAACCGTATTCAAAAATATCAAAACCAAGAACCTTTTCCCGGTCTATCAGGGGCAAGACCTCTATGCGGTCCATATGGCGGGTGGTGTAGCTAAACTTGACTGTTTTCTTCATCAGGCGATGATATTCTCTTAAAAAATCCTGGTTGTTCATAATAACTTATGGTATCAGACCGATTGTATTTCACAAAACCATTTTACCGGTTTTGTGAAAAAAAATGAAGTTTTTTAATTATTTACTTAATATTTGTATAGCATTTTCTGTTAAAAATTTATAAAAATTTTTAAAAAACTGGCAATTTTGCATTGAGAAAACAATTTGCTTTGATACAGTGAAAGTGGCGTAAATCAGTGAATTTATCAATGTTTTTTTACTATTTTTCTCAAAGTTGCATTAAGGAGAATATTTTGACATTACAAGAAACACTGTATTTATTAGAAAACCATTCGTGGAAAAAAGAAAGTTTAACAGAAATATCTTCATATTTAAAAGATGTTATAACTATTCTTGACGGAGTAGGTTTAAGACATGAAAGGCTTGAATGTCTTTTACTTATTTTTTATTTCAGAGAAACTGAATATTCTAATCATTGGAAAAATAAACTGGATGGATTTATACCTAATGTCCCATTAATCAAAAAAAAGAATGGGAAAGATGTAAGACCAAAGAAAGAATTGATTTATAATCATTTGTGGAAAAAGTATGATGATATAGATTATTCTACATGCTTATATAAAGGAATTTTTGAAAATGCTTTTTTTGATGAAGAATATAAGAGAAAAACAAAAGAATCTTTTGGGATAAAAGGACTTCGTTTACCTTGGGAGCAAGTTAGACAAAATCAAGATATACAAGGAATTCACGATTTTACAGATGATTTTCATTTATGGACATCAGAAATACTTTCAAAAAATGGAACTATAGCAAGACAAGAGGTTTATAATAAAATTGATGAATTATTAGAAAAATATCGCTATAAATTATAGTCAAATTAATAAGATAAATTTGTTAAATAAAAAGTATAACTCAAATATAACCACTCCCGAAAAATCACAGATCAAACACCGTCCCAACCGGCTGAATTCTTTTTCTTCCCTTGATATTTTTTACTAGTTTTCCATTAACAACCTCAGTTATTGAATAATTTAAAGTTTCAGTATTTGTCTTTATCAACACCCCGGTTAAAGGTCCCACCCATGAAATTAAATTAGCAGCCCAATCAAAGATATAGTCTTTGGAATTCTTCGATAGCTTAGCAATTTGTATAGTATAGAATGATCCATTATTTCGAATTCTTATCCATCCGGAATTCAAAAGGTCTTTCATAATTTCTTCACGAGCCGCATTTTCAGTTCCCAATAATTCGTGATAACTGTCATAGATCGCTTGAATATTTTCTTTAGTATAACCAAAAGCCGCTGGATTTTCTATAACCTTTTTGATATGAGTTTCCCATTCAGACAATCCTAATATTTTTCCTTTTGGGCTAATCCAGTAGGCCACCGCTTGATGATCAAATTCCATTTGGTTCATTTTGCGTTTCCTTGTTATGTATGAATTTTGCCGCTTCGCTGTTCTGGGCGATGGCAGCGTTAATTATTTCAGGGGTTTGATTGACCACGAAATCCAGCGCAAGCCCATTTTGCTCCACCGCAGCAAGGGCGAGTTCCGGTATTTTTTCCTGTATCTTCAGCATATGCTGCAGTGCCAGACCGTTCTGGCGGACCATGGCGATACGCATTTCCGGTGTTCGTACTTCCAGGGGTATATTCCTGGCAGCCACAAGGCCATCCACTTCTATGACCGCCCAGCAGATTTCCGGTATCCACGCTTCAATATAATGAACAGCACCTATATCCTGCTTGATAGCAATATGAAATAGTTCCAGGTATTCCGCTTCAGTACAATATTTCTTTTTTACGCCGCCTATGGCATTTCCACCCTGTCCCACTGCTTTACGACAAAGAGTTAGGTACTGTTCATGGGTAAGACGGCGAATGTTAACATAGACAAGGGCTTCCCCGGTCTGTTCTACTGCGGTGCAGCACAATTTCATGTATTCCTCATTAGTATAGAGCTCGTCCCAAATATATTCCAGAACAGTCCCATTCAATTGGATAAGGTCAAACCATATTTCGGGTGTCTGTTTTTCCATATACAATAATGCATTTCCGTCTTTCTTGAGAGCGGCAAGAAAAAGCGCTTGGTTTTGTTCAGTACTGAGTATTTCTTCTTTTACAAAAACCAATTCATCCACGTCATTTTGTACTGCCGAAAGACAGATTTCGTAATATTGTTCCTGAGTAAATAGTGCAATAATACTGTCTTTTATATATCGCAAAACAATTTCATTAGAATGAGCCGCAGTGAGATAAATTTCAAAATATTGCGCAGAAGTACATTTTCGATCAACTATATATTTACTATTTCCTCTACACCCCTCTTGAACAGCGCTCATGCATATTTCAAAATACTGGTCTGGATTAAGAAATTGGGGGTCAAAATCCTCAAGGTCAAGTGTTACATTTTCCCGCGATATAGTGGCATTGCATAACTCAAAATACTGCTCTTGTGTAATGAATTGACCTTTTACATATTCCAGGGCATTACCATAATCATCCGCCATAGCTGCCATACATAAATCAAAGTATTGTTCCCCGCTTAGATTCCATGGAGCGCCGATATTTGTTTGAACATAATTAAGGGCGAAACCATCTCTTTTAACTGCGAGAAGGCATAAATCAAAATATTGAGAAGCGCTGAATTGCTTCGCGAGAGGGTGTTCATTTATTATGCCTAAAGCAAAACGATCCTTTGGACAGGCAGCTTTGCATAATTCAAAGTAATCCCCGGCAGTACAGTCTTCTTCTCTCATATCCCGTAAAACATCTGATTTTTCCGGGACAGCCATGTGACAAAGTTCAAAATACTGCGCCGCTGTCAGATATTCTTTTTTTACCCTTGAAATAACCCAATTGTCTTTCTTTACTGCGGTCAAGCATATTTCAAAGTATTGATCGGATGTAAGAGTGATAAGAAATCTCTCTTCCGCATACCGTATAGCTGTTGCATCTTGCTTGACAGCGGCTGCATATAATTCCTGGTACCTTTTACCAATGGCAGGCCTATTCACATGGGTTAAGACCTTAACATCCTTTTTTATCGCAGCAAGACAGATCTCATAATAGCGATCCTGGGGACAAATATTTTCATATATATATTCCAATTCTTCAGGATTATCTGCGATGGCAGAGAGGCATATATCCGCATATTGTTCGCCGGTACATACTGCTGTATCCACAAAGTATAATAATGTTTTGGGGTAAGCGTGGCTATACCTCATGTTCGCCCGCATTGTTTCGAATTGATGTATAGCCAAAAAACATATTTCTACATACTGTTCCCGGGTACACTTTTCCCCTTTTATATACCCCAAGGCTATTCCGTCCTGTTGAACCGCCGCCCGGCATAGATCAAAGTAGTCTACGGCAATAACTTTTTTATCCACATATTCTAAGGCCATTCCATTCTGCTTAAGCGCCGCCCTGCAGAGTTTAAGATATTGTTCAAAGCTGAAACGTTCTGCTTTCACCAAATACAGGGCCCTTCCGTATTGTTCAACTGCGGACAGGCATAATTGAAAATCATCTTCTGTATTATCAGAAATTCCAAACGCATAATTCCAAAGAGAATCCCCGGGCTCTGCGCCCAACTCGATCAATATGCGCAATATAGTTTCTGCATCATACTGGGCATCCCCTGTCTGATTCTGATAAGAAGCCCGGCTTACAGGGGCAAGAATGGTACGGCTTATCAAATCGTCTTTGGAAGCCATTATTGAATTCAACCGTATCAAAAGACCATAAAGATTTGGCTGAGACCATGACATCGTTTTATCGTGGTTCCTATTCTTCAACGCATTCCTATAGCGCACAATAGTTATAACCGCTTCCCCTTGGGCCAGTTTAAATCGTCGTTCCCATTCATCCTGTTCTCTGGAGGCAATATTCGTTATAATTATTTTTACAGCCTGGATTTCTTCATCATTATAATAATAATATTCGCTGAGATCTAATCCTGCTTTAAGAACCGCATCATCTTCGTCATCCAAATTATTAATTATTTCACGATATAACTCCCTCTTTTGTAAGATGTCACCTTCATCATCAGATAATTTACAAAGGTAGCGCATCACTAAGATACAGAGCTTATAATATCGCGTATTATGATCCTTACTGAATCTAGTCGTACTTGGCCTCCGTGTATTAAGCAGGGATTCCAAGACCAGCTTCACCGTATCCGTGGGATCTGACCGCATGAGGCAAAGGATTGCTTCCTTCTGCATACGTTTTAATAATTGAAGATCCCCATCTTTTTCCTGTTCTACCAGATTAGTAAGTCCCGCTTCAATGTCCTGGTCGCAGATACCGCTGCCGGTTAAAAATAAACCGTATTCAAAAATATCAAAACCGAGAATTTTTTCCCGGTCTATCAGGGGCAGTACTTCGGCGTGGCCCTTATAGCGAGTGATGTGACTAAACTTGACCGTCTTTTTCATCAGGCGGTGATATTCTCTTAAAAAATCCTGGTTATTCATAAAACCTCATGGTATCAAACCGACTGAATTTCCCAAAACCATTTTGCCGGTTTTTGGAAAAAAATTGTTTATTTTTTCTTTTTTTAAATTATTGGCTTCATTACATCTATATTTTCATTTCTTTTCTGTCTTGCTATCTTTCTTCTTTTATAAATACTGCCATCTCTTGTAAATTCATTAATTTGTAAAGATGAAATAATTCTAGTAGTACCACCTACGGATATTTCATCAGTTAAAAACAATATATCCGGTTCTCCATGTTCAAAACGAATACAACCAACGCCTTTATTTCTATTGGGCAAATGAGCTACACCAATATATATAAAATCAGGATCACTATATGCATATCGTACGTAATAAAAACTAAATCCCCTTTTTTTAACACATAAATTACTTTTGCTTCTTTCCCAAATAAAATTTTTTACACAAATAAATTCATGCCCTGATCCACTCTCATCAATCTCATATAATGCTTCATCTGAATCTGGATCAAGAGGACTATTTGTAGTTGCTTCTTTTAAATTTAATTCTTTATATAAGCGTTTTAAAATATTTGCCATATACTCTCCTTTTATAATTATGCCACGAATACCGATTGACTCAATACTGTGTCAAATACAAATTACCTAATACTTATAACTCCTAATCAGGTAATATTTCTTTTTCTACAATCTGCCGGATCTCCTCGTCAAAGAATGAAAATAATGTCAGGAACAAAAAGCGGGGGCTATCTCCTTGTTGTATAGAGAGTACCGCCGCTTTCTTGGCGCGGCTTAAGTTCTGTTTAACCGGATCGGTTTCCTGCTCTATCATGTTGTCAAAAATTTCTGTGATAGATGTTTGTCTAAAACCATCGATAACAAAAACAATACCGTATTCAAATAGATCACCATCTGCAATCGCTCTGCGGTCCAGGAGTTCTTCCAGAGCCAGAAGCCCCTCGCGCCTCGACTTGTCTGAAAATTCCATAGCTCGACAAATAAAGCGTACTTCTTCCCGGTCCCTGGGCTCGGGCCGTTTATAGAAGCGCATATTAGGAAGGTGATCGAATGCGTCGATATCGCCATCCAGATATTTAGTGAAGGCCTCCGTAAACCCACGACCGGGCAGGCGGACTATTGAATTAAGAGTAATGGACAGAATTGTCGGACTATCCCCCGCCTGTATACCGAGTATCCCCTCCAGTTCTAAACGCCGCAGGATCTTTCGGTAATGATTGTGCTCTCGTTCAAGGTAATTAGTTAAAATAGGGCGAATTATTTCCGCATCAGTACCGTCAACCACCAGGAGGAGGCCTGTTTTAAAATACTCATCGTGAATATCTTCAATTTCCTCTTCCAGAGCCAGAAGCCCCTCGCGCCTCGCCTTTTTTGAAAGGGCCATTACCAGCATGATAACGTTATGAGCGAGAGCTATGAAGTCATCGTAGCTTAGAGAGCCATGGGCCGGCACTAGTTCATTGTTAGGGATATACAAATGATCATTTGACAAAACAGAATCGGGTAAATCTCTTATTTCGGTATTGGTTAAAATGAGCTTATAAAGAGTCGGTATGGTCCCTATGGCATCGGGAAGCTTTTTAATTTTTGTGTGTCCCAGATCGAGGATTTCAAGGGCGGAAAGGCCGGTAATCCCATCGGGCAGGGTTTCTATATTTGTATAACTAAGATCAAGCACCGCAAGGGAAGCAAGGTTTCCTATACTATTAGGCAAATTTTTGATTTTTGATTTTTTTAAGGAAAGGCTCTTCAAAGAAGAAATTTTGCCAATGCTTTCCGTCAGGCTGTCAATTTCTGTACCTTCCAAATTAAGATTAGTAAGGTTGGTGAAATTGCCGATACTGTCAGGCAGGGCTGATATCTTCGTGTCTTTTAGGGAAAGATAATGCAAGCCAGAAAGATTTCCTATACTTTTCGGCAGGGATTGTATATACAGGCCCGACAAATCAAGAGAGGTAAGGCCAGAAAGGTTTCCTATACTTTCTGGAAGGGATTGTATATGTAAATCCCTTAAATTAAGTGAAGATAGCTTAGAAAGATTCCCGATAGTTTCTGGCAGGGCCCTGATTTCTGTTCTGTATAAACTAAAATCGACTAGTTCCCGGAGATTGCCAATGCTGTCAGGCAAGACCGAAACATTTGAATTGTTTATACTCAGCTTCGTAAGGGCAGTGAGTTTTCCTATCCCCTCCGGCAGGGAAGTAAAAGTCCCATAGGATACATCGAGTTCTCTGAGCTCGGTGAGTTTTTCGATTCCGTCGGGTATAAAGGAAAGGTTTCCCATGGTAAGTTTTTTAAGGCTTTGAAGTTCCCATAGCCATTCAGGAAAAACCGTAATACTACTGGCATTAAAATCAAGACTTTCAAGTTTAGTAAAATTACGCACCCATTCGGGTATTTCGGTGATGTGGCTGGGAAAACTTAATCTTTTTAGATTTATACATTTACCAATTGATTCGGGGAGGACCGGTTCTTTCTCAACATAACCATCAATATCCAGGGATTCCAAACAACCAAGCTCAAACAGAAGAATGGCGCCGGTGATTACTTCCAACTGTATTTTCAGGCCCTTAATCTGCTCCAACTCCCCTTGCCTGTCCTTAAAACCGTCAAAGCCCAACTGTATATCCTTAAGGGTAAATTTCCATGTGTCTTTAAGGATTTTGTCGCCATTGACCGCAGCCTCAATAAGGTCGGCAAATTTCATATCCTTCTCCTTCCTTTTATTTTCTTGTGCTAAAAGCGATGCTTCCTTGGCTGCCTGATATTCTTCCCGGAAATTACCTTTGGGACCAATAATTTCGCCGGTCTCCGAGAGATGACGGACAATGCTTTCTATCTTTACCTGATCATCCAGTCTCTGGTTATCCCGGTACCTATTGGTTATTACTTGCCGAAACAACCTGGCGATCCGGGGGGAGAAATTCCGGCAAATCTTCTCCACAGTTTTAGGTTCCGTGTTTGTAAAAGCCGATACGGCGGTCCCCCAGAGGTCCACTTCCCGAAAGACCCTTTGCAGCGCCCGGTCATCCAGAGCCAGAATTAAATCGTCAAACCACATAGTGTGCCCCCCTAGAGCATTTTCCCTGTTAATTTATGGTATCAACCCGATTGTATTTCACAAAACCATATTGCCTGTTTTTTGAAAAAAAAATGAAGTTTTTTGCTATCTACTTCATATTTGTATAGTATTTATCATTAAATATTTGCAGAAATTTGATGAAAATGGCATATTTCGCATTGAGAAAACAATTTGCCTTGATACAGTGAAAGTGGAAATACTAGATACGAAGGAGTGACCATGGAAATTGACAAGAAATTGGGGAACCTTTATAATGAAGAATCTCCTACCGCTTCCGGGAAAACGGAAGAGTCCGTCATAAAGCAAGGTGAACGGAAAAGGTCTCGGTCACCGCAAAAGAAGAAAGACGACAAGCCTGGGTTTTATGGGTGGGGTTCAGTGACTGGATTTCAGACAGGGGTTTTGATGAGACTGGAGTAGGACGTTTGGGTGGAATATAATAATGGAGATTATAGATGAATGATATTAATTAATAACGCACTGGAAGAATGTTTAAACCAAATGCTCTTGAGGATGTTGGGTTTTAAAATTCCATTGGGAATAAGAATGGAAAGTATTCCTGAAAAATATTTTGCATTTGGATTTGCAGAAGATGCTGAAAAGCTAATGACTGTAATTAATAAAAGACTCAAGGACGAAAAAAGCGCAATAGATTCTGCCTCTGCTGCAATGAGGGAGTTTGAGCCAAAATATACCGAAGGGGAGGATATAGATGATTGGTTTGGATCATATCATCCCATGCATAGCCCAGGGTATATTACTCTAAATTCCAAAAATCTTGCCAGGCTTTTGCAACTGATTCTTAGAACTCTTAAAAGTAACAGGAAACGAAAAAAGTTAGATGATTTGGACATAGCCGAAGTCATATCCATAGGAGTTGCCGTTGTAATGAAAACTATATATCACGAATATTTTCATTATTTTTGTGATATTTTAAGGGTAACCCACAAAAATGTTCAACCTTATTCCTTGAATGAAGAAGCACTAGCTGTTGCCTATTCCTATCTAATGCTGTTTTCAAGTATGCGTATGCCTTTTTACCCACCGGAGACATTACATAGATTCATGGTAGAATCAAATATATTATCATTAGATGGGAAAATAATAGAAAACTGGTTGGATCTTTCCACTATAGATAAGTTTGATCCTATGAATACAAAAATCTGTATAAAAAAGTTAATGTTTGACAACTACCCCAATGGATACAACCAATATACTGAGTATATATACGATCTATCTTTTTTATATGATGGCATAAATGAACATTTATTTAAACATAAATTTAACGTTTATGATGGCTTTGATGGCTTAAAACTAATAGATAGTCAGATAAGGGCATTACTTTTTCAATCTATTGAAATAAGAGTGATTTAATTATTAGTTAATAGGAAGAATAAAATGGATAATTGTGACTTTCCGGATATAGATGAAACCGCTTTTGAAAAGGGTATTGATGAGTTTATTAAAGAAGTATAACTTATACTAATTCTTTCAAATATCCCCATATCTTTACCATTGCCAAAGTATCAAGCCGGCAATAAGCAAGCAGGGATTGCCGGATCTCGGTGATTTCTTCCGGACGTTTCTTTTCTAACCCGGGAAAAGCAGTCATGGCTTCACCGCCATTTTGAATTAGTTCAAGGTTATGATAGTCCAGTTCAGGATCATCAGGGAACAGTCCTGGTAAAACTGTTTTAATTGAATAGGATCCTTGAAACTCCCGTCGATAATAGGCATGAGACTGGAAAGGGGTCATGAGGTCTTTAATATGGCTCTGTATATCAAGGAGATGATTAGATAAATCAGGGAACAAATCAGCAAGGTCTTTTATTACCCTTTTCTCAAATCCACTATTATAAGCCAGGGTGCAGACCTTCCGGGGTATATCTTTACAAAGGGCTTCTGCCAGGGGACGGCGTGGATCTGTTCCCTCTTTGGCTAAAAATTCATGATGTTCTGCCTCTGTATCCGGACTCTTGAGTATATGCAGAGAATATTGAAAAGGGATTTGCATATAAGGCCAACAGCCGTCAAATGGAGGGAGGGCCGGCATGAAAGTTTCAAAGTCCAGGAAGTATAAGGGGAATGTTAAGGTTTTTAAAAATGACTTGATTTCTTTTTTATTGATAGTTGGATCCAAGCTCCTGGCTTCTGACTCAACCTGACGCTGCTGCTTTTCCGAAAGAGAAATGTTATTTTTTAAGACATCATCAAAACTGATTATTCCCTGGTTATAATAATCAAATTTAGTTTTCCCTGCCAAACGTGCAATGGAAAATATACTCTGTTCAGGAATATGTTTCCAACAGTAGCCGCTATAACCACATTCATAGGGGTCACTACAATGTGGGCCTATATCTATATCAGGTTCTTCTTTTTGTTCGGCAGTTTTCTTTAGGGCGGCTATCTGATTTCCTATATCTTTTTGTTTAGCTAAAACTTCATTGGTACAATCTTCAACAGTAAATAATTTTTTCAGGTCAAGTTTGCCTTGCCTGATATATTGATTGTTGATATGCATGAGGGATATTTTTTTGACCTTGAGACCGCATCCGGAAAGCACATAGTATTGAAAGGCCATATCATCATAATAAATGGGATTTATTCCTGTGGAACTTTTAACTTCTATTATTTCGAACGAGTCTTTAACCAAATGAAGTATATCCACACTACAGAAATTACCCTCGTAGGAAAAGGAGGCTTCTGTGATTACTTTTGTCTTTTGTTCAAGTAATTTTTTAGTATCATCAATCATAAGAAATTTGTCAGCATTATAGGGAACTTCGGAAAATGTACCAAAATAGCCCATGGCTAAATCACCAATCTCATTACCCGTATTAAGTATCCCCTGGTTCATCACTCCATCATCATATTCATCGGGTATATTCTTCTGCATCCAGAGAATTTTGGTACACTGTAAGCCGCTGCAATAACGGGATTTGGAAAGGTTCATAATGTTATGATGCTAGATGAATAAAAGAAAGACAATTTACAATTTCCAAGGTAATTTCCTTATTTGCTCATCTATTTCTGAAATAAATTTAATTTTCCCCTTTTCTTCCATAAATATTTTACCATAAGCATGCCCCTTACTTGTCATCAAACTTCTGATAGTAGCTAGAGGATTTTGAGAATATTTACAATTCCCGATTGCATCAATAAATTCTTTCAAATCAAAACCATTCTCTGGATTATCCTCAGTCTTTTCAATAAATAATGCAATTATTTTATGATGATTAAAATCAGGCTTTTTACTCCATTTTTTTATTTTAGTTTTAATACTCTTCAAATCTTCTACCGTATAATTTCCTTTTGACGTTTCGGTAGAGTATGCACTTAATATACCTTTATTATTATCTACAATTATTTGACTGTATTTTATTCCATTTTCATTACACAATTCTGTAATTTTATTATATTCTTCCTTACACATTTCTTGCAGGTTACCAATAACTTCAACCTTAGCAGAATAACCACTTTTAAATTGAAAATCTTCAATTTTTTTAATTAATTTGACTTTCTCATCAGGTTCCAAATCTTGAAAAAGATCGTGTTTATTAATAAATTCAATATAGGATTTTCCACTCTTTTTCGAATTATATTCTTTTAATACTGGAACAACATTACCAAAGAGATGAAGCCCACATTTAGTTTTATTAATCGGTATTAAATGATCCCAAGAATAGTTACCATCTACTAAGTCTTTTCCAGAATAAATGCATTTGTTTTCAAACTTTGTTTTTGTTTTTTCTTCATCTTCATCCGAAAAGCCGCCATAATTTTCGCTTATATTACTTAATAAGCAACGAATAAAAGCATTTGCAACATCAGAAGGATTTGTCCTTTTAGCCAAAATAATACCCCTTTATAAAGTTCAAGAAAACAGCAATATAAACTACCTGCTAATCAGAACAATCCTATAAAATGGAGACCTATGACCACCTATCTCTATTTCTTCCCTACAGGCTTCTTCCCAGCAGATGCAACCTTAACCGGATCCTTAGCCTTTCCGCAGATACAAAGAAAATCCTACCAAAATCAGATGTTTTTGTCAATTATATATTGAAAAAAATCTACCTTATGTCAATATTTTAGGGGATGGTCAACCAAAAAGGAAGCCACCCATGCCGGAACCTGCCAAAAGAGATCCCAAAGCCTCAATTTCTTCAAATCACCATAAAGGATAGTGAAGGCAATGAATGGACCACAACCATAGCCCAGCCCAAGGACTTTTCCTCGGGAACGATATCAATATGGGCTGTCTTTTACCTTTATTGGTTCAAAGCCGATGAAGTAAATATTTTATGAAAAGAAATTTTTATATAGCAACCAGATTACCCTTGGTTCAAATCACCCTACAAATCTTCGTTGCACTTCGCATTTGAATCCGGGATTGTCAATGGTTTTTCATCTAAAATATTTTTTACCAGTTTCACCTCCTCTTTGCTGAACCTATAAGAAATTCCATGAAACTCTTTTGGAAGTTCCATCCCATACTTCTCACGAACATATATTCGTGCTAACTCTTCTATTACTATCATTGTATCCTCCTAAAAATCTATACCCTTTGGCATTTATTAACTTATGAATAGATTACATAACATTATCTAAACTATGCCAATACTTTAAAAGTTTCATCGTATCCTTAGTTCCCTTTTGAAAACTCTTTGTTAAAATAGGGACTAATCGTTTAAGTATTTTTTCATCGCATAATCCTTCTTCTCTTAACAGAGTAATAAAATCAGGCATATTTTCATCTGTTACTTTTCCAGTATTTTGTAATATATATATTCTACGTTTAATAAAACTAACGATGGCTTCTTTAAAATTCATTTCAATTCTTTTCCATTACGTTTTTAATAAAATATTCAGGATAAAAAACTTTAATGCCGGTTTCTATATTATCAATAGCTATATTGATAGTAATAACAACGCCGTTATTATTTAACCCTCCATTTAAAGAGGATGCTTCTAAAAATGAATTAATGATAACACTTTTGTTTTGGGTATTTTGAAATATAAGGCGAAATGTCTCGTCAAACTTTTTTATAAGCATTGCTTCTTCAATTTCAGTTATCCTGTCAATTTTACCAACAACCTTCGCCTTTCCGCCAAATAGTTTGTCCAAAATCATTGAATAAAATACAGCGTCAATATCAAGGAAAACATTATATTCCTTGCCCTGAATATCAAATATTTCCTCTAACAGAAACTTAAAATTCTTATTTTCCCCTATGAATTCCTCATATTTACATTGATGACATTTTGTTACGCTTACTATTGATTTAACAGCAAACATTGTTGACAGAATAGATGTAAATGTTCTTATGAATACTTCGTGCAATCTTATAAAAAGAGTCTGCTGTTTTTCGGACAAAATATCATGACCCTCAAAGTCCCACCGTTTAATTGTCTTCATTATTTCAAATCATCCTTATAGATTGATAATAATTCCATATAGAGTTTTTCATATTGTTTAACGGAAAATGTAAGATCTTTAAAAATATTTAAATCAAATTTGTTTGATTTAAAAGCTTCTGCATAAATATTTGGAGTACGCATCTTGGCAGGGATAAATTCCAAAGCAATTGATGAATTTTGTACTGCCATGAGACATAATTCGCTAGTTCGCAATTGCTTAGGTACATAATTTAAAGTATATCCTTCTCTGCTTACTGCGGAGAAATGTAAATCAAAAGCTTCTGGTCCATCTGATTTAAATTGCTCAGGAATAAATTCTAATGCATATGGATTCTGCTCTAGTGCAATTTTACATAATTCAATAGTTCTTTGATCTTCGTTAATATATTGTAGATTAGTTCCTTCACGCATAATTGCATCAATAATAATTTCGGTATTTAAATAATGAGAAGGAATCCACTTTAATGCATAAGGATTATTTTGCAGTGCCCGAAGACATAATTCTTTATTAACTAAATTTTTGGGAACAAATTGAAGTGCGACACCCTCTTCAGAGACAGCGGAATAACAAAGATTAAAGTCCATAAACTCTTCATTTACATACTCTAAAACTTTCCCATTTTGTTGTACCGCTTTAAGACATAGATCATATGTTTTATCTTCAGGCGTTAAAACTTCAAGAACAAATGCATTAGTTTGTACCATATCAATTAACAAATTAGGTATATTATAATGCTCACGGAGGTAATCAGTTATTTCTTGTGAAATACCCACCATATAATAACATTTCTGTAGAGCTTTTAAGCACAATTCAAAACTCTTAAATTCATCGGGAATTTGTCTAAAAACCAGTCCGGCAGTCCAATCTTGAATGGCCGCAAAACACAGTTCTTGAGTTAAATATGCTTTATTGACAAATCCAAAAGCATTGAAATCGTTTTGTACAGCAGCAAGACAAAGTTTTGCATCCTGAAAAGAAACCGGAACATCGGCTAATGCATAGCCATTTTGTTTAACAGCAGATAAACACATCTCCTTATTAATATAATTACCGGGTACATACTTTAATGCTAAACCATCATTTTTAACTAAATTCACGTAAAGGTCTTTTGTCCTATACTCATCAGGAATGTTTTTTAAATTGCCTCTGTCTATTTTAATAGCCATCATGCAGAATGTTCTGGTTTTTATCTCATTAGGGATATAACTCAAAACATTTCCTTCCCATTTTCCTGCAAGAACTGCAGCAAAACACAGTCCTAAGCTTTTGAAATGTTCGGGTATATATTTTAAACTATCAGGGCTTTGATTAACGGTTTTCAAACAGAAATTTGGAGTTAAGTATTTTTCTGGTACATATTTAAGTACATTTTTGTCCAATGACGAATTTTTTATTGCTTTAAGACATACTTTTTTTGTTCTTAATTCTTCCGGAATTTCCTGCAATCCCATGCTGAATTTACTTACTGCCGCAAGTGCAAATTCCTCTGTCTTAAATTCACGTGGTAAATATTTAAAAACGTTGAAATGATTCTTTACCGCAAGAAGGCAAAAACTCTTTGTGAGATATTTTTTTGGTACATCTTGAATCATTAGTCCATTTTTCTTTATGACATCATAACACATTTTTTTTGTTTTAAGATTATCCTTAATATAAGAAAATGCCATGCCATATTTCTCATGTTTAATTGCCTCAAGAGCAAGTTTAGCAGTTTGATATTCTAAGGGCACAAATTTTATAGCACATCCTGTTTCTCGTACAGCATCAAAATACATCTCTTCATTTTGATATTTTAACGGAATATATTGTAATGCATTACCATTAAGTTTAACCGCATCATGATAAAAATCAAAGGTTTTAAATTCCTCCGGAATTTGTTTAATAACATCAGCACATTGATCATTTTTAATTGCATCAAGATACAATTGCCTGGTTCTGAACTGTTCGGGAATCAAATTAATATCAATATCAATAGGGTAATTAACTGCTAAAATACATAATTCTGAATCTATAAAATTGGCGGGTATATGCTTTAATGCTTCACATCCATTCCTTTCCACAGCTACTTTATAAAGTTTTTTAATAAACACTTTATCATTTAAAAATTTATTGGGTACATACTTCAAAGAAGGTGGATCGATATCAACAGCTTCAAAACACATTTCTTTTGATATATATTCTTCAGGGACTGAACTTAAAAGCGGAGGTATATCTTTATCAAAGTAACCCCAATTTCTTTGTTTAGATTTGAATACTAACCCGCACAATTGTTTTGTTTTAAGTTTCTGAGGTACATAGTTAATGGCAAAAGCATTATTTTTAACAGCATTTATACATAAGTCTTTATCTTTTAATTTTTCAGGGACATAACGTAGGGCATAACCATCGGAAAATACCGCTAATTTACAAATTTCAATCCCTTGTGATCCTTCTGATTTTACAGATTCCGGAACAAATTGCAATGTTTTACCGTAATCTTTTACAGCCATCATACATAATTTAATACCAGGTACCCCACAGCATTTAATTTGATCAGGTACAAATTCAAGTGCACGAGGATTTTCACGTACTGCATAAAAACAAGGCAATTCTGATTTTTTTTCAGATTCAATATATCGCAGAACTAACCCATTGCGTTTAACAAGCTTCAAACATAATTCTGATGTCTTAAGTTCCGATGGCATAAAAAAAAGCAGCAGAGGATTTCTGAACAACGCTTCCTCCCAAAAGAGAGCATCTTTCAAAAGAGCAGTTTTAGCTTTTTCATTAGCTTCCTGCTGTCCTTCAGATTCAACTTCTTTCTCATTTGAGAAAGTCTTGATTAAAACAGAATGATAGCGAGGATTGCTATCTGTATCGTAAACCATGCATTCCGGATCCAGGTAATTGTTAATTTCACCTTGTTCGATAAAAAATTGATTGCCAAGAGAACGAGCCGCCCAAAATGTACCATCTTCAAATTCAAAATATTCATTCATATTAAATTACCTCTTTATTTCCAATAATCCTCATAATCCGATCCGCTCCATCCACCATATAACAAATCGCCCTTTTTCACATTAGTACCGTCAACTAAATTGATAATACAATTAGCAGGCGAATACTGTATTAAATTCCCAATCAGTGTTGGTTTAGGTGTTAATTCTTCCAGAAGAATATCATTCCAGATATTCCTGGTATTTCCATATTCAATAAAGTTTTTTTTATTCCTTGTAAGGACATTTTCCTTAAATACTTCTTTATAGAACCCTTCAATACCTTGGATTGTCTGAACTCTGCAAAGATGCTGGATTTCATTTTTTGGAGTGCCATCGGAAATAATTAAAGTCGGTAAGAAATAGGCGCCGCATTCATGGCAGCAAATCCTTGTATCCTGACGGTATTGTTCCGCCAAATTCTTGAATTGCGGATCTGGTTTTGGATGCGCATAATAATCTGTTAAATCCTGCATACTATAAACGGCATTACATTTTGGGCAATAGGAATAGTTGATAAGTTTAATTTTAGTTCCGGGAATTTTTCTGTTTCCCATTCCCTGTTCTTTATTTTTTTGTTCAATATCGGCAAGAATTTTTTCCCCGTTTTTATTATCATAAAAGCTGATGGTTGTTATGTCATGATTAAATAAGCCGTAGGTTTTTTCAGGCGTTTTTCTGTCCATTAAGTATTGTGAAAGATCATCCAAATTTTCAATGTTTACAAAACCATTACCGGTTGTGATGGCTAGACGGTCTGGGTCGATAGGTTCGGGGTTTATGGCAACCAACAATTGATCAATTTCTTCCTGGCTTAAAATTTCTTTCATTTATCACCCCAATATCTTAATATTCATTTTATTATTCTTATCTCCTTTACCGCCCTTAAATCCCAAATACAGCCGCCCTCACAATTCCAACCATTATACCACATACTGCTTAACCGCCTTTCTTCAAAATACTTTGTGATGATAATGCCCTGATAATCTTTAATTACCATAGACCATTTTATCGGTTGAAAACTGTTTTCTGTTTCATCGCTTGCAATTTTACGATATCTCTTTTCAAATTCGTTAAAATCATTATCATTATTAATAGAGAGTATGTTGGCATTTTCTTTTAATTCAATTTTAAATTGTCTTTTCAATTTTTCAGGATGGAAGTCATTATCTATACACCATTTTTTCCAGCCATCAGCATTTTCCATAGAAAACCATAACCCACTAGGTTTTGCTATAACAAAATCCTGCATTTTAATAGACTGTGAGTAAATTCGATTTAAATCAAGTTCAAAAGTACCGCAAAATGTATAATGTATCAAAACTATTTTATTTTCTTTGCAGATACTCGTATTTGATTGAATCCGTATAAAACGATTCTTTGGCTTGCTCAATAAAAGCTCCATGGTTTCAAAGTCCCCGCGGTTGATGTTTTTCATTATTTCCAATAGTCCTTATAATCCAAACCACCCCATCCACCGTATAGGAAATCTCCATTTTTGATATTGGTACCCTCAACCAAATTAATAATACAGTTGGCAGGGGAATACTGTATCAAATTCCCAATAAGCGTTGGCTTTGGCGTCAATTCTTTGAGAAGAATATCACTCCAGATATTTCTGGTGTTTTTATACTGTACGATGTTTCTCCGGCTTTTGGAAAGAACAGGTTTCTTAAATACCGTTTTATAGAACACCTCAATGCCATGAATAGTTTGAACCCGGCAAAGATGTTGGATTTCATTCTTTGGGGTACCGTCAGAAATAATCAGGGTCGGTAAAAAATAGGTACTACACTCATGGCAGCAAACCCGTGTATCCTGCCGGCATTGTTCCTTAATATTCTTAAATTGTGGGTCTTCTTTGGGATTGGCATAGTATGTCATTAAGTCTGACATACTATAAATGGTATTACATTTGGGGCAATAGGAATAATTGATAAGTTTGATTTTAGTACCGGGAATTTTTCTGTTTCCCATGCCCTGCTCTTCATTTTTTTGCTCAATATCGGCAAGTATTTTTTCGCTGTTTTTATTATCAAAAAACTTGAGGGTTGTTACATCATGAGTATACAGACCATAAGCATCCTCAGGCGGTTTTCTGTTCGTTAAGTATTGTGAAAGATCCTCCATATTTTCAATATTTGAGAACATAGGCTCGGGATTTATGGCGGTCAATAATTGAGCAATTTCATCCTGGTTTAAAGTTCCGGAACCGGCTGTTGGAGAAACCCTGCGTAAGGGTATGTCTCGACGCTCTAAAATTTGGCTGAAGGCTGATTCGTCGTTTTCCATTTTTAGTCCTTATAAGGCGATTTTATAAAATAAAATTCATCTCTCAATTCGATATGGCCTGTTTTTGAAAAAAAAGAATAATTTTTTTTGACTTTTACTATACATATGTTTAGTAATAAGGGAAAAGTGAGAAACAACTAAAAACTAGCCTATAAGGGAAAGAAGCATTTTTTATGGCAAAAGCATATTTATTTAAAGACTTGCGCCAAAAGATTCGTGGGTTATTTGGGCCGGAAGCTCCTCATGCCCCTTTTTTGTTCAGGTAGCGCCGCAGTTTTTCTAAAAGTACCGCATAATCCAGGGGCTTTCCCAAATGGTCGTTCATGCCGGCCTCTATACACTTTTCTATATCCTCGCGGAATACATTTGCGGTCATCGCCACAATAGGCACAGTTGCGGCCGCGATAGGGAGAGCGCGTATACGGCGGGTAGCTTCAAACCCGTCCATTTTGGGCATCTGCACATCCATCAGTATCATGTTGTATTTTTCCGGATTGCTTTGAAACATCTCCACCGCTTTTTCCCCGTTCTCTGCAAAGTCTATGGCCAAAAGGGTCGGTTCCAAAAGGGCCGCCACGATTTCCCGGTTGATTTCCACATCTTCGGCAATAAGTACCGTAAAACCTTCAAGGGCGCCGGCATTGTCCATCTGCATATCCAGCGTGCCATGTTCATCCTCTGCAAGGGCATCCCCGCGCTCAAGCAGCACTATGAACGAAAATTCAGAACCATGTCCCAGCTCGGCTTCCACACTGATATCCCCGCCCATCATTTCAACAATGTTTTTTGAAATGACCAGTCCAAGGCCGGTGCCGCCGTATTTGCGGGAGGTGTCACTTTCGGCCTGCTGGAAAGCATGAAACAGCCGGTCTTTTTGCTCAGCGCTGATGCCAATCCCCTCGTCTTTCACGCTCACCCGGATGCGGCAACTGCCATTTTCCTCTCCAAGCAAACGCGCTTCAAGGTAAATGCCACCCCCAGAGGGAGTGAATTTAACTGCGTTCCCCAAAAGGTTTGTCAGGACCTGGGAAAGGCGCTGATCATCCCCGCGCAAATTGCGGGGTATGGCTTCGTCAATATGAACGGTCAAAACCTGTTTTTTTTCAGCAACCCGAAAATTGATCATAGAGGCAATATTCCGAATCATCTTTTCAAAATCAAAATCCACACAGGCAAGTTCGAGTTTGCCCGCCTCGATCTTTGACATATCAAGTATGTCGTTGACCACCCCAAGAAGATGCCGGGAGGCGCCCTCAATTTTATTGAGGCAATCATCCTTCCGGGACAAATCCGCAGAAGCCTTCGCGATGCTTGTCATGCCGATGATGGCGCCTATGGGCGTCCTGATTTCATGGCTCATGTTCGAAAGAAATTGGCTCTTCGCAATATTCGCCTGTTCTTTCGCAACAAACGCGTCGTTAATCGGCTTCGCAATTTTACGGGAAAGAAACCTGGATACAAATATTGCAACAAGGATAACAAGCAAAAGCAGGGCTGCCCAAATCACGGTAATAATCCTGATAGTTGAATCAACATTATCCGCGATGGATTTCGCCATTCGCAATACTTCTCCGCTGGTATTATTCGCCAGGCCGGCAATGTCCTGCACCCGGAGTATGTAGGCAAGGGTCCAGCCGGTCAGCTCTATGGGGGCCCACATGATGTATGAATCAACCGGCTCACCATCCCTGCGCGGGGAGCTTCGCTGCAAGTTGCGCGGGGAGCTTCGCACCACGGCGCGTACCGTGCCAAAGGGTTCCGCCCGTATTTCTGCGATAAGGCTTTCCGCATCGTCCCCAAGAAAATCAGAAACCTCATATTCTTCCATATCGCCAAGGCCCGGGGCGGAAATGATTTTTGTATCGTCCTCTGTACTTTTCAGTAAAACGGCATAACCGTTTTCGCCTACCACGGTGGACTGTATATTTTTATCCAAATTTTCAATTTTGATATCCAGACCGGTTACACCCTTAAACGTACCATCCTTCCCATAAAAGGGAACCGAGATGGTAGTGGCAAGCCCGCGCCCCGCTGAATCCCGTTCGGCGTCGGAAATATAAAGGGCGCCTGAGTTTTTCGCGGCGGTGTACCAGTACCGCTCCCGCATGATAGGCAGCATATCGACGGGTATGTCCGCTTTGAACGCCGCATCTTTATCGTATTGAATATTTATCCCCGAGGCTGTGGTAATAAACATGGTGGAGATATCGGGGTTTTTTTCCATGATCAGGGAGAGCAGCCGCCCCGCATTGCCAAGCAGGTAGGTTTCCTCCAATAAACCCGCGCGCTCCAAATCGCTTGCGTCAAACCGGCGATCTTTTTGCATGGTGGGATCGAAAAACCAATGGATCTGAAGCTGCCCCGGCGGGATATCCCGGTAATTAGGGATCGGAACAGGCTTAAAGGCGTCCGGCTCCTGATACATTTTCTCTATGGAGTCTTTTATCAGGACAATATCCCCGGCTATGTCTTCCAGATCATCGTTGATAATCCGGGCATTCATCCGGACAAGGCTGGAGGTATCGTCAATCCCCTGATCCAGCAGAGAGACCATGATACTATCCGCCGCGATACGACCTATATCAAACTTGCCGTGCGACGTAGCGGCGCGGATGTTCACCAGTGCCACAATGACCAAAACGCCGCTGATAAGCAATGCCGCGACACAGGGCAAAAGTATGGCATACAGCAGCCTGTTTTGTAACGAATTGTTATTCACGCGCCTATTATCTCCCCAAAAGAAACCATCGCAGGACATTTTGAGAAAAAACCGGAAATTACAGCCAAAAATGAACAAAATAGTGAAAATTAAGCCTAGCACATACAAAGTAAGGCTGTAAAGTACTACGAAATTAGGGGCTTGAAAAACGCTAAAAGAATACCTCAGATCAAAAAACAAAAATTTCTGACAAATTTTCGGCTTTTGCTTATACTGTGTTACAGAAACAAGGAGATACAAAATGAACAAAGAAACCACCGGTGTACTCGATCATTGCAAAGAAATCATAAGCCATTCCGCCTATCATCCCCTGGATGCAGCTTTTTTTGCCGATGCGGCACAAGACCTTGCAGCGGTAGGCGATCTTTTCTCTATAACCCCAACCCAGGCGGCTCTTTTTACCCTGCTCCTGGATGAATGCGGTAATGGGGCCATCTCTATCAATACCATTGCGGATAAAATCAAATGCGGCAGAATACAGTTCCTTAAATACCTGGACGATTTTGAAGCCCTGGAACAAAAACACCTTATCCGGCCTGAAAAAGATTGGGAAGACTTTTCAAGCAAAAGAAGCGGCGGTTCCAGCTTTCCTTCATACAGTATTCCCCTGGATGTCATAAAAGCCCTCCGCGCAGAAAAGGAATACCGCTATGCCCCCTATAGCAGCCTTACGCCGGAAGAATTTTTTGAAACCGCCGGAGAACTTTTAGAATCCTTCAGGAATTCCACTATTACCAGGAATAGCCTGGAATCCGAATTAAAAATTCTGCTTAATTCAAACCAAAAAATAAACTTTGTAAAGGGTATAAAAACCCTGTCCATCAGGATAAATGCCACGGTATTACTGCTTTTTTTCTGCTGCTCATATATTGAGGATAAGGAAAATATTTCCTTCAAGACCTTGCAGTCTATTTTTAAACATTTAGGCCGCCGTATTCTGGCAACAAAATTCAGGAACCGCGATAATCAACTTTTTGAAACCGGACTTATCGAAAACGAATGTGACCGGGGTATGGCGGATACCGAATACTATAAACTTACCCCAAAGGCCAGGGAGGTCTTTCTCGCCGATATTAACCTGAAAGAAAAAAGCAAACAGAGCAGAAACCTTATCAAAGCAGAAACGCTAAAGCCCCGGGATCTGTTCTACAATGAAAAAACGGATCGCTGCATAAAGGAATTGGGATCTTTATTGCGGGAAGAAAACTTTGCCGCCATTAAACAGCGGTTTGCGGAAAAGAACCTCCGTTCGGGCTTTACCTGTATTTTCACCGGCGCCCCCGGTACCGGCAAGACAGAAACGGTCTACGCTCTGGCCAGAGAGACAGGCCGGGACATCATGCTGGTAGATATATCGGAAACAAAAAGTATGTGGTTTGGGGAAAGCGAAAAACGGATCAAGGAAATTTTCGACCGCTACCATGGCCTGATCAAAGGCCGAGGCCTTACTCCTATCCTCTTTTTTAACGAGGCCGACGCGGTATTAGGCAAACGCCAGGAATTAGGCGAAGTCCGCCGGGGCCCTGCCCAAACCGAAAACGCCATTCAGAACATCATCTTACAGGAGATGGAAGACCTCGCCGGGGGCATCCTCATTGCCACCACCAACATGGCAGACAACCTGGACAAGGCCTTTGAACGCCGCTTTCTCTACAAAATTGAATTTGAAAAACCCGACATCCGGGCAAAAACCGCCATCTGGAAAAGCAATCTCCCGGGCCTTACAGAAGTTCATGCGGAAACCCTGGCCCAGCGTTTTGATTTTTCAGGGGGCCAGATAGAAAATATCATCCGCAAGGAAACTGTGTCTTCCCTGCTCTCGGGCATTGAAGCAGACCCGGAACGGCTTATCCGGTTCTGCGAAGAGGAAGTGATGGTAAAGGACAAAACTAAGACCATAGGGTTTGAGGTGGGGTGAGCCAAAATGGGGTCCGGGGTATGCGCCCACTTGAAATTATACTAAAAAAAGCATATCCTTACACGGAGATAAAACTTTATGATAGAGCATGAAATTGTAAAAGCAGTTGTTTCTGAAATGAAAAATTGTTTCGGGAAAGACAACGAGCATTTTTCTAAAACCCGTGATATTTTCGCCACACGCATACAGAGTTACACTTTGGAAACGGGAAAGTATTTAGAAGCAGCTATAATTGGTGAAATCGGGAACAATACATTTGATCATAATTTTGTATTTGAAAATAATTATCCCCGGGGTGTATATTGTAATTTATTATATCGAGAAAAATACATTGTATTAGCAGATTATGGAAAAGGTGTAAAACAGTCGCTACTGCCTGTCCTGCCCTCAATTACATCAGATACAGAAGCTATAGAGATAGCATTTACAAAAAGAATTTCAGGGAGATCACCCGAAAATAGAGGAAATGGATTAAAATTCGTTTCTGAAAACATTCAACAAAATAACTGGCATTTATATTTTCAATCCGGTTCGGGCTGTTGTTCAATAGACAATACCGGATTAGCTATTTATGAAAATGAAATTCCGTTATTGGGTTGTTTGGTAATTATTATGTTTAATGGAGGAAAATAAAATGCTTGTAAAAATAAATAACTTTGGAGATATTCTCATTTCCCGACCGGCAGGAAAGGAAGCATTTTTAATGGCAAAAGCATATGTGTTTAAGGAACTTGCCCTAAAGGATGATATTATTCTTGATTTTAACGAAATAAAAGTATTAACCCCTTCATGGGTAGATGAATTTATTTCTGGTATTAAATCAGAATACAAAAATCCAATACAATATATAAATACAGAAAATCCCTCTGTAAAGGCTTCGTTAAAAACTGTTTTATCAGAGTGATAAAGGGACGCAGATTCAGTACGGAATTTCAAGGGAAATCAGGTCAAGAAAAAAATAGTTTTGACAATTTTTCGGGTTTTGCTTATACTGTATATGGCAGGTTGAAGAGCTCCGGAATTGGCCGGGTCGGTGACTTCAACAGCGCAAACGGCGGGAAGGATTCGTCCTTCCCAAAAGGGAAGGCTTCTTTTTTGGGAAGCTTTCCCTTTTTTTGAATTACATTATCCCCTTCCAGCCGGGAATAACAGCGCCAAAATGCCGTAGGCGCCAGAAACCGACACAACTCGGCCCACGCTGCTCCTTCTATTGAAAAACTGCTGGCTTATTGCCGTGATGAAGTTTTGGTTATGGATACGGTTCAATGGATAGGATTTGCTGCGTAAAACAGAGCTTGAGAAGCGGGAAGACTATTTCCCATATTTTTATGGGAAATGGCCGCTATAAAAAAATTGCTTTAGCATTCCATGACAAACCAATCCGGTATATAATAGCAACATGAAAGAACAAAGAAAAAGTCTGCCCAGAGCGTCCCTTGCCCGGATTTATCACATTGACCGCGAAATTGCCTCCGGCAAATACCCCAACGCTGATAAACTGGCAAAAGGCTATGAAACAAGCAAGGCCACTATTCACCGGGATATTGACTATATGCGCAATTTTCTTGAAGCCCCGATTGAGTATAATGCTCGGCATCGTGGCTATTACTACACCGAAAAAACATTCAGGCTCCCTGCCCGCTATGCCGCCGCCGAAGACATGCTCGCCCTCGGCATGGCAAAATCACTTTTGAGGCTTTACCAGGATACGCCGCTTTATGATTCGGCTAAACGCCTTTTAGACGAGATCACTTTACCCCTTACTCAGGATGACACCGGAACACCCGGCAAAGCTCCCCCCGGACAGGCTGATAAATCCCCTTGGTATGAAAAACGTGTAGTGGTTCCCCCGGTTGCATCCGCGCCGGTCAAACCTGAATTGTGGCAGACCATCATCGACGGCATTCGGGAGAACCATCTCATCACCTTTGATTATCAGGGAATGGACGATAGGGACTACAAAACCCGGCTTGTAAGGCCATACCAGCTTCTTTTTCAGGACGGTATGTGGTATCTCTACGGTTATGCAGAAGAACGCAAGGCAGTCCGTACATTCTCACTGTCCCGAATGGAAAATGCCGCACTCACCAACGAAACATTTGAACTGTCCCCCAATTATGATTTTTTTTGCAACCATGACGGCAGCTATTTTGGCGTTTACCTGGGGAAAAAATATTACTTCAAAATATGGTTTTCCAACGATACAGCCCGGTACATTGAGGAACGGCAATGGGCTTCAAATCAGAAAATTAAAAAAGCGGAAAAGGGGGATGGAATCATCATTCATTTTACCAGCGCACAGTTCAAAAAAGTCCTGTGGTGGGTACTTTCCTATGGTTCCGGCGCTTTTCCACTTGAACCGCCCGAATTGGTGAAAGAATGGGAGCAGAATGTTGAGGGAATGCGGAAGCACCGAAATAAGGTGACCTAACCCCGATAATTTATTTTTGATCAATTTTTATCTTTTTTTCTGGTTTAGCACTCCATGACAAACCAACAGTGGTAAAGTGTATATACAAAGGGATGGGCAAAAAAGTTGCCCTCCCCTCTATATGCGGAGACCGTTCAGTCGAAGACCGGGGCTTATTCGCTAAAAACATCGACCTTATAGAAACAACTTTAGCCTTTAAGATTTCAATAATAAATGTAACTTAAAGGAGAGATCATGAATATAAATGAATCATTTCGTTTACGAAACCGTCTTAAGGACAGAATAAGAGACCTGAAAGAAAGGGTAGCTAGTGCCGAGTATGAAAAAACCGAAGGAGGGGAAGAACATACATGGCGCCTGGATGGGAAAACGCTCAAGGAAACTATTGAGCTTACGGATACTCTCATGGATTTACTATGTACCTTAAATGAGGCCATTGAAAATGCCAATACGGAAAATCGGCTTGACCTTGTTCGTATGGAAGCGCTCAAACAAAAACTTGCTTTTTATTCAGGCATTGTTCTGAAATGCAGGGAAGGTAAGAGGTTTGAGTATGAATATCCGGAAGGGTACGGCAGTGAAAAAATGACAAAAATTACCAAGGTTCTTGTTCTTGACCAGCCAAGTATGGTTGAGAAGTATAATGCGCTGAAAAATGAAAGCGTACAAATTGAGGTAAAACTTTCGAAGCATAATGCAAAGATTAACGTCGAGTTTGACGCCTCAAAGATCGAAGAGGCTTTAACATAGGGTTTTTAGGGGGTGCGAAATTCCATAGCGCTGAATTGAAGGAAGTGGTACAAATACTGAACCTGCCTGGAATGTTAATTCCAGGGGATTTCTATCCTGTTTTCTGTGAGAAATATAAACAACCATCGAGAGTGGTAAAATTGTCTGGAGAACAGGAAAGAACAAAAAAATCAGATAATTATTACACTTAAAACTTAGTATGGTTTGTATCATGCGCCAATCCGAGAGGATTGTGTCTTTCATATTCAACTATGGATATCCACCCCCTTTTAATAATGAGGGTGTTATGTGAAACTGCGTTTCACTTCGATTGAATAGCGCGGCAGCCGCCGCGCTAAAAGGGAGTTATGCGTATAAATATAGCGTTGCCTTTGTTGCGTCCTTTTAAGGACGAACTTGACAAAAAGACTGGGCCATTGAGAAAAACGTTGTCCAAGTCTTCGCCGCACTACAGGTGGCTGGACAGAGAGGAATGGCGGGTTACATTGGGGTATTTTGGAAAAGTAGGCGATCCTATTGATGTTGAGCATGTGTGTATGGCAATTGAACAAGAGGTGCTTGGGTTTGGCCTTATCGTAGGTGTTACGGGAAGATTTGAAACTTTTCCAAAAGATCAAAGTTATTATGGAAACAGAAATACCGTGGGGCTAACCTTTGAAAAGGGAGGCGATAGAATAGCAGAACTTTCAGGCAGAATTGCCGACAAAATGAACGGTTTGATATCAAATAAATATACCCAATTCAAGAGTCCCTATATTACTTTGGTGCGCAAAGATCGCCGTAGAAGGCCAACTTTGCCTAATGGCCGGATAAAGAAATTGGAATTAGAGCCTCTTGAGTGTAGATTTAATAAGGTTGTTATTTATATTTCTGATAAACGGATTTCTGAGGGTGTGTATGTACTGCAAAGATCGGCAAGGCTGATATGAAATACAATAAAGAGGCTTTAAATTCCTGGGAGTTATAAAGATCCTCCTCTGGTTTTGTCCAAAAAAATTGATGCTGCTCGGCTTATATACCAAAAATCTAGAAAACCAAGGAAAACTCTGGCTTTAGAGTGTTCAGATAGTACCAAAAAATCGCTTGTTGACCTTTTTACCCTATAAAGATACAATCATAGAAAGTGAATTTTGCGGGCGAGAATCGAGATGCCGTTATCGCATCAGGCTCCCAAAATCCGACTAATTGTTGATGAAGTTTGTGGCTAGCGTAGGCTGTAACCTGTTAATAAGGGAGGAAAGAGAAACTGAAAGATGTTTTATGCAAAAATTTCTGTAGGTAAAGATAAATATGAAATAATCACTCCTGAAGAGGCGATTCGCCATGAAATTTATTATTGTTTAGAATGCGATCGTCCGTCATCTTTTGTTCATCCGAAAGATATGAGATCCCATTTCCGCCACCTAGAAGCAAATCCAGATTGTTCACTTAGTAACGCAGATAAAAACAGCCTTGATTTAGATAAATGGTTTTATTGTCTTTATGAAAATGAAGGTGTAGATTATAAAAAAAGATGGGCTGCATCAATTGAAAAATTATTGAATAATGGTCATATTAAGTGGCTAAAGGGCCAAGTACGTGTCGTTAAGCCAATTCTCTATTATATTAATATAAATAGAGAAAATAATACTTTGTCACCTGATAAGTTATTTTTATTATTGGGTATATTACGAACCATTAAAGATGATGATGCTCATGCAGCATTTCTTTCAAATATTCAAATTGTTCGTAATGATAAAGAATTATTGATATCATTAATAAAAAATAATGCGGATCTACTAAGTGATATACCAGATAATTTTAAAAGCATAGAAGAATTTTATAAGCTAAAATTGGAAGCAGACGGTTATATAATTAATGATGGGCTATTAACCAAGTATACTGGGAGTAGTGAGGTCGTAACAGTACCAGATGGCGTTACCAGTATCGGGCAGGGGGCATTTTCCTTATATTCGAAGCCACCCCCGAAGCCACCACCCCCGAAACGTTTCGTTATTGTTATTGAGGCGATTTTGAAATCGCAACCACTAAAAAACAGAAGAGGATTTTCCGTGCAGCCAAGCATAACATCCATAACTCTCCCGGTAAGTATTACTAGTATTGAGGATAGGGCGTTTGCCGGGTGTAGAAAACTAGCCGCCATTAACATCCCCGAAGGAGTTGCCAATATTGGAAATAATGCATTTTACCACTGTTGGAGCCTATCCACTATAACTCTCCCAAAGGGCATCCTTAGTATTGGCGAGGGGGTATTTGCTTATTGTACGAAACTAGCCGCCATTAACATCCCGGAAGGAGTTACTAATATTGGAAATTATGCATTTTACCACTGTACGAGCCTATCCACTATAACTCTCCCAAAGGGTATCATTGGTATCGGGGAAAATGCATTTGTCGGATGTAGAAACCTCTCTACCATTACCCTACCGGAAGGCATCCTTAGTATTGGCGAGGGGGCATTTGCTTATTGTGGGGAACTAGCCGCCATTAACATCCCGGAAGGAGTTACTAATATTGGAAATTATGCATTTTACCACTGCACGAGCCTATCCACTATAACTCTCCCAAAGGGTATCATTGGCATCGGGGAAAATGCATTTGACGGGTGTATGAAACTAGCCGCCATTAACATCCCGGAAGGCATCATCAGTATTGAGGAGAAGGCTTTTGCTGATTGTGGAAGCCTTGTTACTATTTTTCTCCCAGACAGCATTACAAATATTGGAAGTAGTGCCTTTTTTAGATGCAATAACCTCATGGAAATTAGTATACCAAAGGGCGTAAAAATTGAACTAACTGCTTTTTATGGTTGCCCTGGTAAGATAACAGTCAGGGAATAGTAAGAATAATGTGATTTTCTATCTTTTGGAGGTATAAAAATGGACAGGATAGTTCTTTATGAAAACGATATAAGCAATATTCTTTTTAGTACAAAATATGATAATGAGCTGGAGATACAAGAATTAGTTAAAAACCAGCCAGGTATTATTGAGCTTAGTTCTATTTTTGATTCGCCTTTATTAATAATTGGGCGTGAAACTCACAGAATAGATGTATTGGGAATTACTTTGTCTGGAATACCAGTAATTGTTGAATGCAAGAGAAAAGATAACCCTGATATGAGATATTTGATTGCTCAAATATTTGAATACGGATCAGCTCTTCAAAACAAAAATTTTGATGATTTGGATACTTATGCACGCAATTATTTTAACAGTGAAAGATGTAAAGAAACCAAATATAAAAATAAATCTCTATTGGAGGCATTATCAATTTTAAAAAATGAAAATTCAGATTATGATGATATCTCTAATGAAAATATCCAGGAAACGATATATAATAACCTCAAAGAAGGAAATTTTTACCTCTTGGCGGTAGCCGATGAAATTGATGATATCACAAAAGGCACGATTGAATTTATGAATTCAAAATTAGGCGGCTTATATATTGAAATGGTAGAAATAAAAAAATATAAAGCTAATGCAACGATTGTATTTGTCCCACAACATACCAATCCAACAAGTACTATTCATACCAATTCCTCAAAAAAACGAGTATCCAGTGGTATAGGAAAAACAACTGTCGAAGAAATGAAATCCAGAGGCACAACACAACAGAATGAGCATATTACTCAAATCATAAATATTTGGGAAAATTATGACGATTGTTCAATAGTGATGGGTACAAGCGGTCTAAGTATGCGATATAAAGATATAGCTATTTTTTGGTTGTTTGTTGATTCTTTGAGAATTGCAAATCCATTAAAATCCCAGCTAAAAACAAAAAAAATGCCAGAAAAACTTTATGATGATATTCTGTCAGTCTTTAAAAGAAAGTTTACAGAGAAATCGGTATATATTGATAATATTATCATCGAAGATTTTAAATGTGTAAGCGAAGCTATTTATAAATTGTTAAACGGAGTAAAGGTAAAAGAATCTTAATGTTTTTTGGTTACCAAAAACATTGATCTAATCTAACGGGCGAGGTATATCTACCCCCGCAATCTTATGTTTAGGAGATTCAGAATGATGACCCATGCGTTTCAGCGCTCAAACAGTGCCAAAATCCCAAGTGCTTCGCGCTGATTCCGAAAGGAGGCAAAAATAGCCGCCGGCTGTTATAACTACCATCCCCCACTGGGCAGTTTCATTTCTTCCGTATTATAGGAAACCTTAGACGAAGGGGGCTGCTTAATGGCAGCCTTCTGTTTAAAATATCACTTTTTTATCTGATTTAGCACTCTATGACAAACCAGCCTGATATACTAAAGATATAAACTTATGGAGGCAATCATGGCAACACAGGAACTGAAAGATGCGAATGGCCGCTTAATCGGCACCATACGGAATGGATCTAACGGGGGGCTTGAAATCTTCGATGAAAGCGGCTGGCTTAAAGGAACCTATGACCCGCAATCTGACCAAACGAAAGACAGCTCCGAGCGGCTGGTTGGAACGGGGAACTTGCTAACCACCTTGCTTTAAGGCTTAAAAATCGCAAAATATTTGTATTTTTTTTATCTGGCTTAGCACTCCATGACAAACCAACTGGGGTATATTGTATCAAATATCCGGTCTTGCCCCTGCTAACATGGCATCAGGCATTATAGATAGACCGGACTAAAATAAAGGATAGTTTTATGAAAATTATTAAGAAGGTACTGGTTGGGTTATTTGTTTTAGTATTAAAAGAACGATACTTATAAAGCCTTTCTTGATGGCGGTTTAAGGCATTGGAAATACAACTTTACATTTATTGGTGGAATACCAGATTAGACGTGAACTTCATGGGCTAATGATTAAAATGAATATGTTTCGCATAAGGAGGTAAGTAATGCGAAAAAAGTTTCTGGCAGGCATCTTATTTTTTTTGATTAGCGTATTCGTTTTTGCGGAGGGCCGCAGCTTTCTTTTGTTGATTTTTCAGGGACGACGCAACATAGTTGCTTCTAACTATCTTGTCGATCTTTCTCGTAAGCAAGAATACCTTGCCCGTTTTAAATTCAGAATTTCTGGCTTACTTACCGAGTGGGTAAAACTCCAGCCTAGTTATACCGGAGGGACCATAACCGTTAAAGAGTATATAGGCAACGGGGCTGATTTTTATTACCGGGTCTATGTCGATAACATCGAGTATTATTACGTCGATCTTAGTTGGGAAAACAGTCCGACAATAACCAGTCGTATCGGTCCTTTCGAGGAGATTTTACCTCTTGTATTTGTCGATCAAGGTAAGACCTTCCTTGGAGTAGATGTAATCCGTTTTGCCATACCTGGTCAAATACCAATTCCTACGGATTATGAAGAGTTCTAAATAATGACTCCCCAGCATCAGATAATGGGAGGCATTTTTTATTGGCAAGAACGGGTTTCCAACCCTCCGGTATGCTATTTGTCAATATTTGGGGCGTTTCATTTTCCCCGCCTACCAACCGGAAATAGCAGCGCCGAGATGCCGGGGGTAGGCCATTTGATGGTTTCTCAACGATTGAAAAGGAAATACTTTTGCCCTGTGATCGACCAGGTAATTCTTGCCCTTTTGTTACTTAGGTGTTATAGTGTAGACAAGAGGTAAGCCATGACCATAGAGCAGACTGTTGAGATACCTGCCAGCCGCCGCATTTATATTGATTTGCCCTCTCAAATTCCTATCGGCACGGCCAGAATAGCGATAAACATACTGGAATGTCCTTGCGCCAATGAAATAGAAGCGTTCAGTGATGAAAATGAGGCGACCAAATTTACCACCCGCCTTGCGAAGAGAATGATGCATGAAGCGTGGTGAAATATGGACACTTAGGGACGAGGAATATGCCAGCAAGGCACGGCCGGTCATTATTGTTCAGTCCGATCCCGGGGAATTTTTTAATTCCGTCATTCTTTGTTTATTTACTACCTTTGAATCATCCCATATTCCGACAAGGGTTCATATAATTCCGGATAAAACAAACGGCTTACAGAAAGACAGTTTTGTCATGACGGAAAAGTTGATTACTATTGACAAAAAAGAACTTGGCGAAAAAATAGGCGTTTTAACTGATGAGCAAATGCGTCAAATTTCCCGCGGGCTTGCGAAGCTGCTTGAAATCCGTAAAGAGGATATTTCCGACTAAAGTCGGTCCGACTAAAGTCGGTCCGACTTCAGTCGGCGCTGCAAGCGGCCGTTCATTTTCCCCGCCTACCAACCGGGAATAGCTGCGCCGCCCTTTTCAGCAGTGCCGAGATGCCGTAGGCGCCAAAAACCGATACAAAGCGGTCCACGATATTAACCGGAAGGCGGGCCAAAATCTCCATGGCAGGCAGGCTGAGTCCCTGCCGCAGGAGCCCCACCTTGAAGTAGGTTTCCGGGTGTGCATCGGATATGGGGGACTGGAGGGCTTGGTCTATAAACACCGCAATCAGCCCGCCCAGCACACTCATGAGGATGCACATGAAGAGGGAGAGTATGGACAGCATGATGACCACGGACAAAAAAGAGGCGCCGGATGTCTGCGCGGGGAACTTCGTTGCAAGTAGCGGGGATTCCTCGACTTGCAACGGAGTTTCCCGCGCAGGCGCGGGGGCGCCGGAGAAAAGCCTGAGGCCGCTGCATTCCCGGGGGAAGTGGCGCATAAAAAATGCGGTGACCAGGGCGGAAGCGGCGCCGCAGATGGCGAACAGATAATACCCCCAGAAGGGATAAAAGCCTATGCCGTAAGCCGCCTGGGAAAGGACGGCGGTAAGAAGCCCCGCCGCAAGGCCTCCTGAAAAGGTAACGCTGATGGTTAATACCGTATCAAGGTACAGCCCCTGGCCGAGAAAATCCGCAAAGCGCCAGAGGCCGTAATTCCCCGCCGTCCCGGCTAAACAGAGAATCGCGGTGACCATCACTCCGCCAAGGATCGTTCTTTTCATTGCAAATAGTATACCACCCCTTTTTTATTTGTGATACACTTTTATCATGTTCACGCTGAAACACCCGCGACGCCTCCCTTGCAAGCTTCCGGCTTTTTTCCTTCTGGTTTTTTCCCCGACCCTCTGCGCCGCTGCCGTACCACGGGAACAGGCTTCCGCTGGGATCATTCCCTTGATCGAGCAGTGGATGGATGTGGAACGGGCCTTTTACTCAGGCGACACCGCTCTCCCTTCGATATTTGCCGCCTTTCGGGAAAATATGGAAAACTATATGGACTCTCCCCTTTTCCGCCAGTATGCAGGGCTGCCTTCCGGGGATCAGAAGGAAACCATGGGCTCCCTTATCACGGCCTTTGCCGAAGCTACTGCGGCAGGACGGCAGGTGGACGCGGAGGCCGCCGCGAAAGGCATAAGCGCCGCTCTGGTGTTGTGGCAATATTTTGAAAGCTCCGTATCCGATGCGGTTTTTGCCCGGACCTATTTTTTATTCGCCCTCTTTATGCTGATCATCGGCGCCCTGATACTTGCTCTCTGGCGCATACACCGGGACCTCCAGCATTCCCGCATACAGGAACAGGGGGCCGCCGCTTTTTCCCGGGCGGTGATCATTGCCCAGGAAACGGAACGGTCCCGGATTTCCGTGGAACTCCACGATACGGTTTTGCAGGATTTGGGGCGGCTGAAACAGCTTACCGAAGAATGCGGCGGGGAAAGGCGCGGGCCCCTGCTTGCCATGGAAGGGAACATTATGAAGACCCTCCGTTCTGTTTGCCAAACCATTATGCCCCCGGATTTCAGCCGCCTGGCCCTGGCGGATGCCCTCTATAGCATTACTGCGGAGTTTCGGGAGCGGACCGGGATTCCCTGCCGGGTGGGCATAAGCGAGGGGCTCACTATGGAAGGGCTCACTGCGGAGCTGCAGCTCCAGTGTTACCGCCTGGTTCAGGAGGCCTTCACCAATATTGAGAAACACGCCCATGCGGAAACAGCGTTCCTAACCCTGCAAAACGGGCGTTTGGGGGACCGGGCCAGCCTGCTTATCTGCGTAGCCGATGACGGCGTGGGCATGGAGGACACCGGCCATCCCCTGGACTATTCCCGCATGGGGATACGGGGAATGTATGAACGGATAGGAATACTAAAGGGAACCCTTTCCTTTAACGGCGATCCCGGGCACGGCCTTACGGTGCGGATAGAGATACCCCTGGGTGTTCCTTCTAAAAGCTCCCTTCTGTTACCTGCGGAGGAACCATGAATACCCTTGTCCTTATCGACGACCACACCATGATGCGCCGCGGCCTGGCCAGCTATTTTACTCAGACCGGCCGCTGGCAGGTACTGGGGGAAGCAGGATCCCAGGAAGAAGCGCTTGCCCTTTTTGAAACCCTCTCCCCAGGCCCCCTGCCCGGGATCATACTCCTGGACATCGATCTTCATGGTTCCTGGGGGCTCGATCTTATTCCCCGGCTCCGAAACTATTACGAACAAAAGCCCCCGGCGCTTATCTATTCTGTTTATGAGGACTACGCCCATGTAAAGGCCGCCATCCGCGCTGAAGCCGCAGGATATGTGTGCAAGTCCCAGGGGGAAGCGGAACTGGAAATGGCCATGGATGCGGTCCTGCAGGGCCGGATTTTCTTTGCCCCCCATCTGATCGTTAAGATGGACGCCGTCTCTGATATACTGCTCTGCCTCACCAAACGGGAGCGGCAGATCTTCGGCATGGTCCAGCGTTCATACAGCAACCGCCAAATCGCCGAGGAACTTGTGGTCTCTGTGCGTACCATTGAAAACAACCTGAGCATTATCTATGATAAGACCGGGGTTCCCGGCCGCAAGGAATTGGAAAAACTGTGACGAAGGGATTCTAAACAATGAAGGAATTCTTATGAAGGGCGAAAGAGCGAGGGTATCAACCAATTTTCACGAATTCCGCATGGGCAGCATTGCGCCTAAAACACTGTACCGGAGCAGCCATCCCATAACAGACGCGGATATAAAAGATGCAAAGGCAATCGCCAAATACGCCACGAAGGCGAAGATAGCTGCGGTGTTAAATCTTAACAACACAAAAGCTGAACTTAAAGCGTTAGCCGTTTTTGCCCCCTGGTATCACGATCTTTATAAAGCTGATTGCATAATAGCCCTGGATATGAATTTTGACTATTTAAGCTCCCGCTTTTGCACTAAATTTCGCCGGGGTATACAATTTATGCTGACCCAGAGCGGGCCGTATCTTGTTCATTGTTATGCCGGGGTAGACCGGACAGGGTTTGTGTGCGCTGTCCTGGGATCTCTAATGGGGGCAAAACTCCGGGAAATTGTGGCCGATTATGTGGCTTCCTATAATGACAGTACCATGACCAGGAATGAATATAAAGAATATTCACAGATTATCGTTGATCTGTTCCGTGAAATGAATGGCGGCGGAAAGATAAGCGATAAAAATCTGCAAAGTGTTGCGGAAGATTTTCTTTTACACAAGGTAAAATTGACCAGGAAAGAACTTGCGGGGCTGAAAATGATACTATCAATTAATAGAAAATAGTGGCAGTTAGCGTGATACCTTACGCACGTCTTATACGCATGAATTTTCCATGAAAGCTCACTCTGGACAAATTATTTCTTCATACTATGATATATGGGGGGTTAAATATTTAGCCATATACGTTTACAAAGCGGGGAATATTATGCCGGATGCCACTCAGATTAGGGATAAACTTAAATCATTATATACGGATCTTAGCTTAATGAAAAACGATCAAGACTTAGTATTGTATAAAAACTGTAAATGTAAAGATGATTGTTGGAAAGGTCATCCTGTAAATTCGAAAAATCCTGAAAATAACAAAATCACACTACCCTACATTGGAAAAAGCTATATAAAGAGTGGCCTTGTGTGCGTTGGTTTAAATCAGCATGATGATGGTGGTCTTGACAGCCATTACAATATTATAGGCGATAAAAAGGACGGTGTTATAAAAATATTAAAAGATGGAGGCAAAGTAGATAAAAATGGTTCGCTTCTTTGGCACAGAACAGCAGTGTATGCAAATATCATCCTCAAAAAAATTAAATGCAAGAATAATAATATTTTATCTGTCAATGATGAAGTATTGGAAGATGATAAAAAGGCGCTCTCGGGTATTTTTAATGACATTATTTATATGGAGGCAATAAAATGTTCTCCAAAGGTTGATAGATCAAAACCATTTCCAGCAATGAAATGGCAATGTATACCCAATATTTTTGTCGAAGAGCTCAAAATTATAAAACCGAAAATAATATTGCTTTTAAGTAAAGGGACATCCACGGTGTTAAGACAATGTCTAAAAAATGAGGTTGCAGAAGAAGAGAAATCAAAGCAGCGGCATATGTCAAGATATAAAATGGATTTTAACGGAAAAACAGTACAAGTATTTGCCGTCCCCCACCCCGCCCGGTATAATTCCAAAGATTTATACAGCGAATTAATAGATCTGGTAACCCATGCCTGATAAACCCACCCTGAAAAACACCGGCCGCCTCTGCTCCGTGTACTGCCCGCAGTGCAAAAGAGTAACCGACAAAATTTCATTTAACCTGCTGCGGGAAGCGGGAAAAGTATCGGTACAGTGCCCGGTCTGCGAAAATACAACCCTGCTGGAATATGACGGCAAACAGGCGGCGGTGTGGCATCGCAGCCAGGCCCTGGACGGGGTGATAGCGAAAGTGAAGGAAAGTAAACAATGAGTGACGATACAGAGAAGGTGTACAAAAACTATTTTGAATATGAAGATGGAACTTTTTGGTGCATAATGGGCTCCAATTGATCCATCTTTACTGAAACAGGTTTTATCAATACAAACGTCAGCCACTACAGCTAACCGAGGAAATCTGCCTTGCCGCCGTAATGTTTCTCGCCGTAAGCGGCGATGCTGTTCACCAATAAGGAATGTTAAATGTCAAGCGAAAAAACATATCAGGAATGGTTTGCCGAGGCGAGCCAGGATTCATTTGTACTGGCAAATATGCCCCCTTCGATGATAACACCGGAAATTTGCTTTGAGGCTTTAAAGTGTCCCAGCCCTTACAATGCATTAATGCGAACGCCCAAAAAATTATTAACCAGGGAATTCTGCCTTGCGGCCGCACAGAAAACAGGGGATACCCTGAATTATCTGAAACATATAAAAAAAATAGACCTCATGACACCGGAAATTTGTTTTGCCGCTGTTAATACCTACGGACGAGCATTGGAGCATGCGCCGGAAGCGCAAAAAACGCCGGAACTCTGTCTTGCCGCTGTTCAACAAGACCCTTATGCGCTTCGATATGTACCGGAGCAATTAAAAACAAAGGAACTCTGCCTGGTTGCTTTTCAAAAAAATCATAACACGCTCCAATATATGCCGGAAAATTTCATCACTCCGGAATTATGCCTTGCTGCGGTTAAAGGAAGCGGGTACTTGATTTTAAAAGAAATACCGGAAAAATTTAAAAATGAGGAACTTTGCAAAAGCGCCGTAGAGCGGGACGGTGTTTCCCTTGAGTATGTGCCCGAAAAATTAAAAACTGCGGAACTCTGCTTTGCTGCGGTACAGAAAAACGGCTATGCCCTTAAAAGCGTACCGGAAAAGTTTAAAACGCCGGAACTCTGCCTTACCGCAGTACAGAATAACAGCTCTGCTCTTAAAAGCGTACCGGAAAAATTAAAAACTGCGGAATTGTGTTTTATTGCGGTACTGAACGACAACGCTGCCTTTCAAGATGTGCCCCAGGCAATCAAAGCGCAGGTTCAACAGATGCTGAACGATACGCCGCCTGAAAAAGCCGCGCCCCAGGCGCCTCCCTCGGCAGCCGAAGAAAATGAGGCTCTTACAGACATCATTGATGAAATCAAAACGCTTATCAACGGAGGGAATCCCCCAACCTATCTCATTCCCTATTTACAGCCCTTTGCTGAAGAAGGGTATACGGAAATTCAGCAAATCCTGAACGCACTGAATTCTTCAAAAACAAAGACAAAGGCACCCGGCTCCGCTCTTTTTGATACCCTCGGCTGGGCGTATCAATTTGCAGATGATAGTAACAACGCTATTGTTGTTTTCACCGAAGCTATCAAAATTGATCCAAAAAATTCCGATTTGTATTATGGACGCGGCTTCGGATACGAATATAAAGAAGATTATGCCAACGCAATCGCGGATTACACACTAAGTTTAAAACTAAAGAGCGATAACGACGGTAGTTTATCTGGCCGCGGCAGATGTTATTACGAAACAGGTCAATTAAAAGAGGCCCTGGCGGATTTAACCAAGGCCTGTAAACTCGTTCCTGCGGATCAGTATTACAAAGAGCAATTGGAAATGGTAAAAGCCGCCCTTTAGGATAAGGGTAGACTGTTTGGGAAGAAATGAAGGATATGCTGAGATGACAAGGAGTTAACTCCTTGTCAATTCGGCGTTTTTTGATCATCTTCATAAAAATAACTCCTTGCAATATAAGGAGTTATAAACCTTTCGGTTGTTTTATTAGATCTGTTTTGAACGAAATGCCCTGTTTTGCTTATACTGTGATACCAAAAAACAAGGACAAAGCGGTGGCGGATAATTCTTTTTCGATTACATTGGCAAACAGTATTAACGAGCAGGGCGCGGATTTTCTTGAAACCGGCGCTTTTTGGGATATGCTCGAAAAAGATGCCAATATATCCGTCTCAACGGCTCGGCTCCTCCGCTTCTGTGTTGAGACGGGGTTTCACCACAGGGTGAGCGCCGCAGGAAGCAGCACAGACATACTGCTCATTGCCCGGGAGCTGCAAAAAGACTTTTTTATAGCCCCTGATCCGGCGGAAGCTATACTTACCCTGCTTGTTTCTCTGCTCCGCCCCAATAATCCCGAGCTTCTGCCCGATACAGGGCCTGTTTATGCGGCGGGAATTGAGGACTTGCACCGGCTGCCCCCTCCGGGCAATGCGGCGCCGGAGGATGCCTTTCTTTTTGTAAAGGGCAAATCATTTACCATGGGTAAACCCGGCGGTTCAGGCTATGATCATTTAAAACCTCATAAAGTTACGGTGGGCTCCTTTTATATCTGCGAGTTTCCGGTAAGGCAGAATGAATATTACCAAATCGCGCAGTATAATCCCAGCTACCGAATCGGCGCCGCGCTGCCTGTTACCGGGGTAAGCTGGTACAACGCGGTGGATTACTGCAATAAACGCAGTATCATTGAAGAGTTGCAGCCTGCATATCGTATTGATACCATGCCTGATCCGCAGAATATCCTTGCCTTCGATGCCATCAAGTGGACGGTTAGCTGTAATGCCGAAGCTGACGGATACAGGCTCCCCACGGACGCCGAATGGGAGTGCGCCTATTCGTTGTTTCAAACCGATGAATATACCCGTGAATGGTGTGGGGATCTGTGGCCCGTCAAGATCAACAGCTATCCTCAATTTGCACGTACATGGCACAAGCCCCTGAACTCATGGGACAAGGGCAGCGAATACCCTGCCGGTAACGATGGGCCTTATATCGGTAGTTTAAGTTTCCGCCTGGCAAGGACAGCTTATGAGCAGTAACATCCCTGCAATTGATACCTTTGCGGCAATCCTTGGAGACCTTATCCGCGATAAGGGCGCGGGGGTATTACACAGCCCGCAATTAAAGCCCCTGCTTGCGGACTACACCCGCAGGGAATATAAAAACGAGGTAGCTCTTTTTCTTCGCATACAGGATTCTCCCTGCGCTGAAAAAATCATGGCGGCCTCCCCTTCCGACCTGGACGGCGTCGCCCTCGCTCTGGTTCAGTTTTTGCAGGATGAATATGCGCTCTCAGGTTCTGCTGCCTGTCTTATGATTGGGACTTTGAGTTCAAGTCTGCGCGGAGTAATACCCGCCTCTATCACTGCGACGCCCTCAAATTTGAAAAGCTGGGCAGCAGCACCGCAACTTGCAACGCAGTTTCCCGCGCATAGTTCTGTAAACGGCGGCTTTATACAGATTGCCCCGGGATCATTTATTATGGGCGGAGATTTGCCGGATGTTCCTAAACACAGCGTTGCTGTGGGCGCTTTCGCCATTGCCCAACATCCGGTAACACAAGCGGAGTTTTTTACAGTTATGGGGTATAACCCAAGCTATAGCTACGGCGCGGATCTTCCCGTAGAGGGCCTTAGCTGGTACGAGGCGGTGGAATACTGTAACAGCCGCAGCGTATATGACGGCCTTACCCCTGTGTATATCATTGATAAAACAAAGGAAGCGCCGCCCCTGAGGGTACTCAGTTGGGGGGAGGACCCCTTCAACTGGATTATCAGCGCCGATTCTTCCGCCGATGGCTACCGCTTGCCCTCGGAGGCTGAATGGGAGTATACCTGCCGCGCGGGTACGCTTACCGATTACAACACCGGTACCCGGATACTGTCCCTTGGCGCCGCGTGTATGAAGAGCTGCTGCCCTTCTCCGGTGGGGAGTTTTCCTCCGAATAATTGGGGCTTATACGACATGCACGGTAACATCAATGAATGGTGCAGTAACCGTACTTATGATGGCCGCTGTTATTACCGGGGCGGCTCATACAGGGATAACCCAAATAGTATGCGCTCCTGGAAAAGGGGTGATCCCCAAAGGCCCTGGAGAACGGGCTGTCCGGCTTTTATATGGAGCGCCGATTACACCGACCCGCATGGCGGCTTTATAGGCCCTTACGGGATACGGCTGGTAAAAAACTAAAGGAAAATGCATTTTTACAAGTTCATAAGAGGAGGTATGTGTTATGGAACAGAAGGATAAGGATGAATATAAAAGGTACCGGGATGCCCTGAAAAGAATCGGGCAAAAAAAGACCCTGGTCCTTATTGATTCACACACCATGTTTCGGGAATTGTTTGTCTCCTGGCTGATAAAGACCGGGGAGCGTTTATGGCAGACCTATGATTTTTCATCGGGCAGCGAAAAATTAGCCGCCTTATTTGAAAAAAAGCCCCCGGATTATATTTTGCTCAGAATGGATTTTGATATGAAGGAGGCGCTTGATTTTCTTTCCCTCATTGAAAAGCAAAATACTAAAGCACGCACTGTGGTTTATTCGGACAACACCGATTATACCCATGTACGGGCTGCGTATTATGGATCATCCGGCGGTTTTTTGAGTACCAATGAAACAACAAAAGATATCCTTCACTGTTTTTCAGCAGTTGAATATGGGAACAAATACATAGACGTGCATAATGCACAAAAAATGGCGGATGCTGCGGAAAAAGTAAAGTCTTTGCTCAAAAAAGAGCAGGAAGTATTCACCCTTGTGCAGCAGGGTTTTTCCAACGCCGAGATGGCGGCCCAGCTTGGCATCGGCAAACACAGTGTGGAAAATTATTTGAGCGCCTTATACACCAAGTTCGGTGTGGAAAACCGCAAGAATCTGGAAACTTTGTAAAGGAAGGGAGAAAATGAAAAAGAGCGGTATAAACGAAAAAGAATATCCTTCAGGCAAGACACTCAAAACCTGCGCCCTGAAAACGGTTAAGGTGGGAGAAAAACTCGGCGAAGGCGGACAGGGCGCGGTGTACCGGGTCAGTTACGACGGCAAGCCCAAGGCCCTCAAGTGGTATTTTAGCGGCAGGATAAGTTCGCCGAAAAAATTCTATGAGAACCTTGAAAACAACATTAAAAAAGGCGCCCCCAACGCCGCGTTTTTATGGCCCCTGGATATTACTGAACCAGGCGCCGGGGCCGTAAATAGCGGCACCTTCGGCTATATAATGGATCTGCGGCCGGAAGGGTATAAAGACTTTTCACGGTTTTTACTGGCAAAAGAAAAATTTGCAAGCCTTACCGCCCTTACCAACACGGCCCTTCAAATTGTGGAAGCCTTTCGGGAGCTGCACAATTCCGGCTACAGTTATCAGGATCTGAATGACGGCAACTTTTTTGTCAACCCTAAAACCGGGGATGTGCTTATCTGCGACAATGACAATGTGGCCGAGTACGGCAAAAACTTAGGCATCGCCGGTAAATGCCGTTACATTGCGCCGGAGATCGTTCTGGGCAAAGCGCTGCCCAGCGTACACACCGACAAGTTTTCCCTTGCGGTGGTACTGTTTCTGCTCCTTATGTACAATCACCCCCTGGAAGGGAAAAAGGCATTCCCGCCCTGTATGACCGAGGCACTGGAACGAAAAATTTACGGCGAAGAGCCGGTGTTTATTTTTGACAGCGAGGATGATTCAAACGCTCCCCTGCCGGAAATCAACAACAATGCGATAAAACGCTGGCCCCTGTATCCGGCATATATACGCGAAAAATTTTGCGAAGCCTTTAGCAAGAAAGCATTGGGCGATCCTTCATTCAGGGTTATCGAAAAAGACTGGCTCAAGGTTTTTATCCGTCTGCGCAGTGAAATTTACAAGTGCGATATCTGCGGCAATGTCTTTTTTGCCGATCCGGTCAAAAGTACCTATTGCCCTGACTGCCGAACGGAACATCTTTTCCAGCGGCATATTGAATTGCCCAAATGGGATATCGCGGTGCACAAACGTACACGCCTGTACGCCTGCCACACTGAATTGGACAGTGATGATTTTAAGACCCTTACTGCAGAAATCACCGTGAACGAAAGCGGAGGGTTTGAACTGAAAAACCTTTCCAAAAAAACATGGCTTGTGATAGATGCTAAGGGCAAACAGGTATCAAGGGGTATGAATAAAACTGTACCCATGGAAAAGGGAACGCAGATTGTATTCGGTAATGTTACCGCAGCAATCTTATAGGAGGATTTGAAAAATGGGTTTAAATGACGCGGTGGAAGCAATTCCACGAAAAACAATGGTACTGTTTTTCCTGATAGACACATCGGGAAGCATGTCGGGGTCGAAAATCGGCGCGGTAAATGCCGCCATCGAAGAAGTCCTGCCGGAATTGCGGGATCTTTCCGCATCAAACGCCGATGCGGAGGTGAAAATAGCGGCCCTGGAATTCAACAATACCGCTCTGTGGATTACCAAAGATAATCCCGTCAAGGTTGATGATTTTCGCTGGACCTACCTTGATGCAGCGGGCTCTACCTACCTGGGCGATGCATGTCTCCAGTTAAACGACAAGCTTTCGACCAAATCATTTATGCGCGAAGCCTCAGGCTCCTTTGCGCCGGCAATTTTCCTGCTTTCCGATGGTGAGCCCACTGACAACTTCGACGGGGGCCTTGCGGAATTGCAAAAAAACAACTGGTTCAAGGCGGCAATAAAAGTAGCCGTCGCCATAGGGGACGATGCTAACAAACTTGAATTGGCAAAATTTACCGGCTCCATGGAATCGGTACTGGAAGTACACAACGCGGTTATGCTCCGCAAAATGATACGTTTTGTGAGCGTCCGCTCTTCTCAGGTTGCAAGCAAAAGCGTGCAGATAAAAACGCCAGCCGCAACGCCAATGCCAACGGCAGCTCAGACAGCGGCTTCAAACGTACCATCCGCTCCTGTTTCGCCTGCCCCCCAGGCTCCGGCGGAAACCGGCGCAAAGCAGCAGGATTTGAACGAACAGCTTAAGGAAATTGCAGCGGAAGCGGCAAATGCCGGTGATGAGGAATGGTGAAAAAATTGCTCCGCAATTTTTTCTTGGAGTTTGCTTCGCAAACTCCACAGTGGGGGTGGGGAGTGAATTTATGATGATGTACCAGGCTTTTAGCTGTTCGGTCATAGGGGCAAGCCATGCAAAAAGCGGCAAACCTTGCCAGGATTATTCGCTGCATTATGCGGACAAAAATGTGGTTATCGCCGTTGTCGCCGATGGGCACGGAAGCGCCGCGCATTTTCGCAGCGACCGGGGCGCCCGTATCGCCTGCGAATGCGCAGTTAAGTTCATAGCCGCGTTTGCGGAAAAATACGGAGGGAATTTAGGCGAATCGGAATTGCCGGAGCTGGCACGGAACATCGCTTCTGAATGGGACAAACGGGTTGCCGGGGATTGGGAAAAAGATCCGCCCGTAGGGCTGAGTGAAGAACAGGCGGCAGGGGATTCAGAGGAGCCCGAAAAATCTAAGAACCCCAAGGATATTCTGAATCCCCGGGACCCTCCGGATAGCCGAAACCCACGGGAGGCCTACGGATCAACGCTTATTGCAGCGGGGGTAAGCCGCAGCGGCTGGTTCGGCCTGCAAATCGGGGATGGTAAATGCGCGGTCCGTTACGCTGATGGCGATTTTTTGCAGCCCATTCCCTGGGACGAAAAATGCTTTCTCAATGTAACGACTTCCCTGTGCGATACTGATCCGGGTTCGGAATTCCGGTATTATGCAAGCCGCAAAATTCCTGCCGCGCTGTTTATTGGTACTGACGGTGTGGATAATTCGTATCCGGTTCATGAAAACGAAAAACATCTGAACGGGTTATACAGCATTATTGAGGATAATTTTTCTAAGGAAGGTTTTAAAAAAGGATTAATGGAGCTATGCGATTTTTTGCCTGTTCTTACACAAAAAGGCAGCGGTGATGATGTGTCGATTGCCGGTATAGTGAGGGTAAACCCCTAAGGAGGATAGTATGGCAAGAGGCTTAACTTTTTTAATACAGGGAATATCATATAGCGCAGCGCCTGAAAAAATTGACCGAAAAAAACTCTACGGCAGACAGGAGACCCAGGCTATTGCACGGGACGACAGTGTTTGTTCACTGGTTTCAATGGATGAAAGCAGCGGCCTGATCCTGCCAAAAGGCGGCATAGGCATGGGAAACCTGTCATCCATGGGTGAATGGGTGGAACGTTCAACCCTGAAAACCGTTGCCCTTGATGGCAGTGAACTTGGCTTGCACAAGTCCAGCTATGACGGATCAATTACGATAGAACAAGCAGTTACCCCGGAAGTGTTTCTTAATCATACAATTAAGACAATTTACAAACTTCCGGTTCCGCCTGAATGTATTGCGGCGGTGGGGAAAAGTATTTATACATTTCCTTACAATTACCGTGATTCTTATGAACAGGAGACCGCATTTCTGCTTGTATCAAACAACACTCTTTTTATGCTCACCGGTTACGAGGCTTCCTTTGCCATGCTCACACTGGAACAAAATGCTATGCTTGGGGACATGGAAACCGAAGATATTGATGAAGAATCAGACAGCGAAATTGATTTTTCATTCCGTTAAAAGGAAAGGATATGCGTTTAATCAATATTACCAACGAAAAGCAGCGTGACGCAAAGGTAGCCCTGGAACCTTTCCCGTACCGGCAGCGTACCAAGCTGGTGATGGCCGATGGCACGGAAAAACAAAGCGTGCAGTTTATTAAAACAACAACAAGTTTCGAAGCCCTCATTTCCCAACACGGCTCACTTGACGCTGTGGGGGAGGCCCTCATTTCAGGGGACAGGGAAATCGATTTTGAACAGGTGGGACGGTTTCTGCACAAAACGGTTAAACTCTATGTGCATACAAACGGCGATATGGCTTATATGTTTAACCTTGTGCAAACCCTGTTCAATAAAGAAGGTGAGGAAATAGAACGGCGGAACCTTTCAAAACAGGCGGCAAATATCGCGTCCGAAATTCCCATACGCTGGACGGGGAAACAGATCCCCAAGGATGAAGCTATCCGGCGTTTTGTGTTTACCCGCAATTACCAGCTGCGCCATACCTCGGGCCTGAGTTACGACTTTCTTTTCGATATGGCACGGCAATTACATACGCAAAACACCCTGCTTTTGGTGGGTGGTGGTAAATCCGGCGCCGAGCCTATTGTGCTCAGCCTGGGCGGGACGCCCTATCGAGGATTTTTGGAAGGGCGTATAGAGGGCGAACCCGCCGGAACTGCGTATTGCCTGATTCTGCATTTGAGCAATATGGAATTAAAGGATATATAAGCCATGTCATTACTTAATTTGGCCGAAGCATTACCGCGCAAAAGTACGGTTATTTTTCTTATTATTGATACTTGTATGCCCGATCTTAAGAGGAACACCCTGGAAACTGCTATCACCCAACTGCAATCCTGCCTGCAAGACTTATCTGAGACCAGCAGCGAAACTTGCCTTGAAACAGATTTACTGTACTATGAAGGTGAGCGGGGATTTTCTGCAATGTGCGATACCCTGGGGGGCAAACTTTCCACAAAAACTTTTTTGAAAAACCCCCAGGGCTATTATCCGCCGGTGATCGTGCTTTTTTCTGCAGGAAGTTCCGATTCCGGCAACTTTGCCGAAACCGAATCGGCCCTGGTAAAACTCCACGCAAACAACTGGTGGAAAGCCGCCGATATTTCGGCGGTGGCAATAGGCAAGGCATGCAATCGTGATTTCCTCGGTCACTGGGCTAGCAATGCCGAACTGGTACTTGACGCGAACACCCCTTCGTGCCTGGAACGTATCGTAAAGTCGATTAACGCACCGCGCTTTTCCCGGGTTTATAATAGTGTTGAGGATTTAACGCCTCCTGAAATGGACAAAGACAGACAAGTGCCGTCTGAATATTCACAGCAGGCAGTAGATTACAAAAAGAATATATCGAAAAATTTTGTGCCCCTTAACCCTTCCCAAATAGAAGACAGGCTTTATGGGAACGAATTTTTTGTTACCAGGAAATATGATGGCCTCTTAACCCTGCTCTTTTGGGAAAATAACGGCGGAACAGGGGACGGAAAACTCACCATTGTTAATTCAAGCGGCAAAACCCTGGATTCCTCATTGCCCTGCGCCGCTGCGGCCGCATCTTGTTTTAGCAGGTCGAAAATACAGAGCGCTATAATTGCTGCGGAACTCTACGCCGATGAATCGGGCGGCAGAACAAGGGTGACGGACGCCTTGTCTGCACTGGCGGAAAAGGGCGATCACAACCACCTCCGGCTCGCCCCCTTTGATATTGTGTCTCTTGATGACGTTCAATGGCAGGGAGAAAACTACGGCCAAACCCATGTGCAACTGGGATACATCTTTACTGACACCCAATTCGTGTACCCTGTCAGGCATACGGTTTGCCATAACAAATTCGAAGTGCAAAGCATATTTACCGAATGGGTTGAAGGTGAAGGCAGCGAAGGGCTTGTGGTGCGATCCGGGAAAACCGGCCTTTACAAGATAAAACCCCGTCAAACCATAGACGCAGCAGTAGTAGGCTTTTCCGAGGCGGACGGCGGTGGCGCGGTACGAAGCCTACTCTATGCGCTTATGAAAAAAGAAGACGGCGAAGCGGATCAATATCAAATAATAGGGCGCACCGGGAACGGCTTGACAACGGAACAGAAGAAATCCCTTTACAGCCGCCTTATGGCGCAGAAAATTCCGTCAAATTATGTGGAAGTTGATTCAAATCATGCGGCGTTCCACCTTGTTAAACCTGAATTGGTAGTAGAACTGTCTGTCAATGATGTACTCACCGAAAATGCCGCAGGGCTAATCCGTAATCCCCTGCTTGCTTTACAGAAAAGCGGCCTGAACAAAATCGGCGCCGCCCCCGGCTATAGTTTTGTATCCGCAGTTATTGAGCGGTTCCGGGATGACAAGAAAGTAAACCCTGTTGATCTGCGCCTGTCCCAAATTCCGGTACAAACCGCGCTGTCCCCAACAGTTATGTCGTTGCCCACCGAAACTGCGCCCTCAAAAGTACTGTTCCGGCGGGTGTATAAAAAGGAATCATCCTCTATGATGGTACAAAAATATGTAGTATGGCGTACAAATAAAGGGGGAACGCCGGATTATCCATCCTTTGTTTTTTCGTATACCAATTTTAGCGCAGGCCGTGCAGAACCTCTGTCCATCGAGGTACGTATATCGGAAAGCGAAGAACAAATCATGGCTCTATGCCGGCGCTGTATCGAAAAAGAGGTAAAGACCGGATGGATGCAGATTGGGTAATAGCGACAAAGGAAACGGGGGAGTTTCACCCCGCTTCCTTTGTGATATATTAATAAAACTATATTGATATTTTTTTATGTCTGTTGTTTTTTACAAGGACATTTTCACTGCACAAAAAACTTCAGGCGGCCTTTTTTTTAAGTGACAGCCAGTACAGCAAGCCCACCATGCCTGCGCCACCTACGATATTGCCCAGAGTTACCGGGAGGAGGTTTTTGTAAAAGAAAGTTCCCCAGTTAAGATTTGCCAAAGCATCTGCCGCTACATGGGAAGCTTCCACCCAGGCCGGGTTCGCTTTTGCCCAGATACCCGCAGGAATATAATACATATTGGCTACCGAGTGCTCGAACCCGGAAGTGATGAACAAACAGATGATGAAAAAGATAGCCAGGATTTTGCCGGTCAGGTCTTTGGAGCCGTAGGAAACCCATACAGCCAGACACACCAGCCAGTTACACATGATCCCTAAGAAAAATGCCGAGTGGAAAGGCAGAGCCGTCTTATATGCGGCGATCTTGATAGTCTGGCCGCCAAGAACATTGGCACCGCTGTTAAAGAGCCCGGATTCCTTCATCATGTAGGCAATGAACAGACTCCCGATGAGGTTGCCGATGTAGACCACCAGCCAGTTGCACAACAGTTCCCGGACCTTGATCTTCCGGTCCAGGGCAGCCACGGCGATCAGGGTGTTGCCGGTAAACAATTCGCCCCCGGCCAATACCACCAGCATCAGCCCGGTACCGAACACCGCGCCGGCCAACACTTTACCAAGCCCGTAGGTGTTCGGGTCCGCAAAGAGGTTGAAGGCAGCCATGTTGGATCCCTCGGAGGCAAATGCAATAAAGACTCCCGCCAGGAATGCCAGGATTAGTTCCTGAAACAGGTTTCGTCGGACCTTGGTGACCCCGGCATCGCTGGTGTACGCTAAGATTTCAGCAGGTGAACGTGCTTCCATAGATAATACCCCTTTAAAAAAATAGTTTAAAAAAAACCTCTGCCTTCCACAAGCGGAGAGGAATGCAAGAAGACAGAGGCCAAGGAACAAAGAAATTGCGCGTTCTGCATTGCCCGACCGGACCACCCGTGCCAGACTCCATTCCTATAAAAACCGAAAAACAGGGCACAGCCATGGTGATGGATATGCACACATCCTCCCTGGATAGGAAAAAAACAAAAAACAGGCTGTTATAAAGAAACAACTTTTCAGACTAACCCACGAGCCTTAAAAAAAACGCAACCATATATCAAAGTCTCCTGGCTTATGGGCTCCGGCTACTCACCGGACATTTCCATCGGCCTTCCCAGTCGGATTTTAGTCTGGCCAGTGACCGTTAATGATGGAAAACCCACTCACAGTTACGGGATAGCGGAGGAATCTCAGTCAATACCGATCACCTCCCTTCCTTTGAAATATACTAACTGAAATCTACAGTAGCCCTGCCATTCTGTCAAGCGGAATTTTTCTTGTTGAATTTTTCTTGTTTTGATTGATTTTTTGGATTGTTTCTTATTTATGGTATTATTTTTACAGTGCTTGTCCCGCTTCAGTACGGCTGATCCTTAGATGATACCAGCTATTCCCCTGGCTATTCATTCCCGCTTCTATTGACCGCAGCCCATGCTACCCGGAGCATTAGGCGAACGCCATCATTCCTCTGTGAGGAGAAAAGTACGTACAGTTGTCACCCAATCTTTGTTTTTTGAAAAAAAACGTCCCCGTAATTGCTTACGAGGACTAGAAATACCTTTGAGCCGCGCCTGATTCGAACAGGCGACCCACGCCTTAAAAGGGCGTTGCTCTACCTACTGAGCTAGCGGCCCGGGTTCAAGTACTTTACCCGGTTACACAGGTAAAAGTCAAGGCTCTGAAAGGGAATTTTCCGGCATTTTTGGAAGCGCCACCGCGTCAAAGTGGGTATCCGGAGGCGCCGGTTCCAGGATGCGGCAGCGAAGGACGCTTCCCGGGGAAAGGGGCGGCTGATCCGCCTCCAGGGGTAATTTCAAATGTAAGTAATTTTCTGATAAAGCGCTTACAAAAGAAGTACACCCTTGAGATTCCATAGTGACAGGGCTTTCCTCCACAATGGCATCCACGGTTTTTCCGGCCTGGCGGCTGATGTAGGCGGCGCGGCCTTGGCGGGCCAGGGCGATTAGGGCTTCCACCCGGCTGACCGCTTCCCGCTCGGGGATATGGTCCTTGAAAGCGTAGGCTGGTGTGCCGGGACGGGGGGAATAGGGGAAGGCGTGGATCCAGGCAAAGTCGGCTTTTTGGCAAAGTTCACGGGTTTTCTCAAATTCAGCGGGGGTTTCTCCGGGAAAGCCTGTGATGATGTCGCAGGCCAGGAAGGGGTCGTCCCGCAGGGACCGGAGGCGGCGGATGGCGCTTTCCACGGCTTCCGGACCGTAGGGGCGGCGCATACGCTCCAGGACCAGGGGGCTGCCGGACTGGACCGACAGGTGAAAATGGGGACGTATGCGATCATGGGCCAGGACCCGGAGAAAAGGCTCGGTCAGACAGTCCGGTTCAAGAGAGGAAAGGCGAATTGCGATGGTCCGGGTATTTGCCAGAAGGTACTCCAGCAAGTCCCCCAGACTTGTACTCTGGGAACCTGTATTCGCCTCGTACTGGTTGAGGTTTACCCCGGTGAGTACCGCTTCGCCATGGCCTGAAGCCTCCAGTTCCCGGAGCCGGGACAGGACGGTTTCCGGGTCCAGGCTGACGCTGGGGCCCCGGGCAATGGAAACCCGGCAATAGGAACAGGCGTGATTACAGCCGTCCTGGATTTTCAGGAAGGGCCGGGAATGAAACGAAAACTCCTTTACATTAAACCGGAAGGCCGGCGGGAGGGGCAGATCCGGGACGGCCCAGGGCACGCCGGCAAGGCGCGGCGGCTCCGGGATGGTGCCGGGTACAGCGGCTGAGCGTGGTGGCTCCGGCGCAGCTCCGGGGGCGGCGCTGGCCGCCGGCTGGCTCGGCTCCGGCGCGGCGGCAGTATTCCCTTTTAGACAAGTTTCCAAAAGCCGGGACAGTTCCGCCGGGGACAGAGGATCCGGCGAGGCGTCGTGGGAAACTTCGTTGCAAGTTACGCGCAATTGACGGGGCAGGTCCAGGAGAAGGCTCTTATTGTCCCCGCTTACCACAAAGAGGCGCCGGGGAGATGCAGTCTCCAGGGCGGCGATGGCTTCTGCCTCCACCTGGGCATAGCAGCCGGTGACAATGACACAGCCCTGGGGGTGATCCTTCAGGGCTTTTCGGATCAGGCGCCGTGCTTTCTGCTCTGACTTAGAGGTAACCGTGCAGGTGTTGATCAGCGCTAGGGCGGGAAGACCCTGGGCTTCGGCGGCTTCATCGGCAGCGGCATCCCCGGCGTGGACCGGGAAGCCCTCCCGGCGGAAGGATTCGGCGATGGATTCGCTTTCAAGCTGATTCAGCTTGCAGCCCAGGGTGTGGATTTCGACGGATACCATGAATTTAGCGGATGGCCATGGCTGCCCGGGTACGGTCCAGGCCCCGGCGGGCATCAGAATACTGGGCATTCAGGGCCAGGGCCTGTTCATAGGCGTAGACCGCCTCCTGAAGCTCCCCGGCGTTTTCCCGGGCGTAAGCCAGACGGGTCCACCAGGCGGCGTTTCCCGGCATATAGTGGACCGCCGTGGAAAGGGCTATGTCGGCGTGGCGGAAGCGGCCCAGGCGAATGTAAATCTCCCCAATAAAATAGTAAACCATATCGATACGCCCCCCCTCGGGGGCAAGGTTGATGTACTCCTGAAAATACTGAAGCCCATCGGCATTCCGACCCTGGTAATAGCTTATTTCACCCAAAATTTCCACTATCCGCTGATCATAACGGCTAATATCCCAGCCCAGCCGGGCATAGTTCAGAGCTTCTTCGTATCTGCCCAGGCTGATAAGGCTCCAGCAAATCACCACATGGGCATCCAGATTGTTGCGGTATTCGGCGATTTCATTTTTACAGATGCTCACGGCGCTTTCATAATTGCGGTTACGGTACTCAAGCAGGGCATCGGGACGGGTTTGGGCAAAGGTCTTTGCCGTAAAAAGGAGCATTAAAAACAGTCCCCCGCTGAAAAAAAACGCCTTCATCCCTTGTTATTCCGCATTTTCCGGGTTAGTCCGTTCTGTCATGGTACAGCGCCCATTAAACAGGCAGCCGGTTTCCATAAAAACCTCCGGGGCGCTGACATTACCCTTCAATTTTCCGGTTACCGCGACCTCTACCTTTTCCGTGGCCGTGATATCCCCCGTAACAGAGCCTCTGATTATCACCCTGGGGGCGTTAATATTGGCTTCCACCACCGCCCCTTCATCAATAACCAGGAGCCCATGGGCTTCTATCTCCCCGGAAAGTTTCCCCCGGATGAGAAAAGGCTTCTCAAAACTCAGGGTGCCGGAAAAATGAATATCCTCGGACAAAATTGTATCAAAATCCTCATCTTCGAGGCTATCATTATGCACATCGGTCATTGGTATACTCCAATCTTAATAATTACCCGCGGATTGCCCTCCCGTCAATAGCCCAGGAATTGAGGCGCTAAGAGAAACCGCTTCTTCGACTCCTATCACTTAGCCTTTTTTCCCCTTGCGTGTTCCCCGCTTACGGGGTAAACTGGTCTATAAGCGTTTTTGAACCAATTTAAACCAAAGGAGTACATATGAACTTTGTAAACGACATGCGCCAAAAGGCCAAGACCCTGCAAAAACGGCTGGTGCTGGCCGAGGGGACCGAGCCCCGGACTATCAAGGCTGCCCGGATCATTTTGGACGAAAAACTGGCCGCTTCGGTGACCCTGGTGGGCAAGGAATCGGACATTCAGGCAGTTGCCGAAAATGAAGGGGTCAATTTAGGGGGGATTAACATCATCAACCCCCTGGTTTCCCCCCTGGCGGGCAAATATGCCCAGGAATACTACGAACTGCGGAAACACAAGGGCATGACCGAGGAACAGGCCAAGAAAGAGATGGGCCACTTCCTGCGCTGGGGGGCCATGATGGTCCACCTGGGTGATGCAGACGCCATGGTAGCCGGCGCGGAAAGCGCCACCGCGGACGTGCTCCGGGCAGGGCTTGCCATTATCGGCACCATCCCGGGCTCCAAGACTGCCTCCTCCTGCTTTGTGGTGCAAACCACCGATAAAGCCTGGGGGGTTGACGGTACCCTGATCTTCTCGGACTGTGCGGTGGTCCCGGACCCCACGGCGGACCAGTTGGCTGATATCGCCATCAGCGCCTCCCAGTCTTGCAAGGAATTCCTCGGGGTTGACGCGGTGATAGCCCTGCTCTCCTTCTCAACCAAGGGTTCCGGCGGGGATCACCCCAATGTGCTCAAAGTGCGGGAAGCCCTGGAAAAGGTAAAGGCCAAAGCCCCGGCCCTGGTAATCGACGGTGAAATCCAGGCCGACGCAGCCCTGGTCCCCTCGGTGACCGACAAAAAAGCCCCGGGCAGCCCCATCCGCGGTAAGGTGAACACCCTGGTATTCCCCGATCTGGGCTCCGGCAACATCGGCTACAAACTGGTACAGCGCCTGGGCAAGGGCGAAGCCTTCGGCCCCTTCCTCCAGGGTTTCGCCAAACCCATCAGCGACCTTTCAAGGGGCGCCTCGGTGGAAGACATCGTGGTAACCTCGGCGGTTACATTGGCACGGGCGAAGTAATTAGAAAAGGTACGAAAAGAAATTAACGGGGAGCCGGCTTGGACTGATGTCCGGGCCGGCTCTTTTGTTGACAATTAGGTGGGTGTATAAAAAGGCTATCGTTCCGTACCTGCTTATTCCAATGCGTTTTCTATGGCCTTCAAAATAACTTTGCTGCTTGCGGTAGCGCCGCTCACAGTGTCAACTTCCACACTTTGTTTTGCTAAAACCGTCTCAATGATCTTTTCGGCTTTGCTTCCCCGGCCATTAAAATGTTTTATAATGGTTATGTTTGTCAGGGCGGTATCCTTTACTTCCACGTCCAGGATAACCGACACCGGGAACGCCTTATAGCTGCCCCTGTAGGCGCCATCTGCTTTTCCCTGCAAATCCGGCATAAGGGGCTGTAGTTTATCAAACCTGCTGGCGCATCCGCTAAGGGCAGCAAGTAAAACTAAAATCACGCCCAGGGCTCCTGTTGATTTTTTCACAGTATTTCTCCTCATTCTTTTTCCAACTGAAACTGCGTTGCAATTTGCGCTGCCGCCAGTATGGCTGCGGGCACCGCGTATGGAGAGCATGACACATAATCTATCCCCGTGTCCATACAAAACCGAATCGCCGCCGGGTCTGCGCCCTGTTCACCGCAGAGCCCGCAGACCAGGTCCGGGCGTGTAAGGCGGCCCCGATCCACCGCCAGGACGATGAGTTCCTTTACCCTTTCGTCCAGCACACTAAAGGGGTTGCCTTCCAAAAGATCGAAGCGGGAATAGGCGGGCAAAAAACCGACCGCATCGTCACGGGAAAGGCCCAGGGCGGTTTGGGTCAGGTCGTTGGTACCGAAGCTGAAAAACTGCGCGTATCCGGCAATGTCCCCGGCTCCCAGGGCCGCTGCGGGCAGCTCGATCATAGCGCCGATTCTATAGGGGATAGGTTCAGCATTTTGCTCCCAGTGTACCGCTTCCTCAGTGTCCGCAATGCCGGGGAAACGGTCTCCCTCGATTTTTTTGCCCCAGGCGATGAGTCTGAATTCCCGGGGGTTCATCACCAGGGGGACCATGATTTCCAGTCGGGATTCTATCCCCTCTTTCCGCAGGGCTTGGGCCGCTTCAAAAATTGCCCGGGCTTGCATGGCGTAGATTTCCGGATAGCTTATGGCGATGCGGCAGCCCCTATGGCCCAACATGGGGTTGCTTTCCCGCAGCGCGTCGATCCGGGCCCGGAGTTCTCCGGGCGAAGGGGAGGGTTTTCCTCCGGCCCGCAGGTACCCTGAGTAGGATTCCAGTTCTTCCCCGGTGCGGGGCATAAATTCGTGGAGCGGGGCGTCAAGAAGCCTGATGCACACTTCCTTCCCGGCCATGATCCTGAGTATGCCGGTAAAATCCTCCCGCTGCATGGGGAGGATTTTTTCCAGAACCAGTTTCCGATCCTCCGCCGAAATAGCCAGGATGAGTTCCCGGAAAAGGTTGATCCGTTCCGGGGCAAAGAACATGTGCTCGGTGCGGCAAAGGCCGATGCCCTCGGCGCCCAGGGCCAGGGCCAGGGCGGCTTCCCGGGGGGTTTCCACATTGGCCCGGACATGGAACTTTTTTAGCATCCCCTTTGCCAGGGCTATGTATTCCGAAAGCTCATCGGTGACAGCCCGGGGGATCAGTTCCCCTTCGCCCAGGTACACCGAAGGCGGGCCGGAATAGGGCACGTTCAGGGTGATGGTATCCCCCTGGGCGAATTCCAGATCCCCTAGAACCGCTCCGGTCCCGTTGATCCGCAGTTCCGGGGCGGTCAGGGCCGGCTTGCCGTACTGACGGGCCAGCACCGAGGCATGGGCCGAGTAGCCCCCTTCTGCGCTGAGCACCCCCTCTGCGGCCTCAATGGCCGGCACATCCCCGGCAAAGGCGGCGTTCAGGACCAGGATGCACCTGCCGTCTTCCCCGTTTTGCAGGGCCCGCTTCCGCTCTTCCAACAATGCGGCGGCGCTGAAATAGGCTTTGCCTACCACTGCCCCTGCTGAACCGGCAAGGCCGCCGCTCCAGCAAGGAAGGGAGCTGAGGCTTGCGGGAACCAGGGCCGGGCGGAGCAGTTCATTGAGCAGATGGGGACTCAGGGCCCTGAGCGCCTCGGCCTTACTAATACTGTGCCGCCTTTCCCGGTCCAGGATCAGGGCGAGTTCCTCCTGGGGGGAACGCTGTTCCGCACCAGTGGCGCCGCCCTCCCCCTCCCGGGTAAGCCCAGGGGGGTTAAAAAAACTATTTGAATCCATCACAAATCAGCTCCTGGACCGAACAGTTTTAGTAAGGTCCCGGGAGAACCCCGGAGAAAGGGCTCGAAACGGGGGCTTGCCCCTTCGGCCAGGTAACGCCGGAGTTTAGCCACATCTTTTATACCCTTCCCCGCCACAGCAAAATTGATCCCCCCCCCGTGTTTCACCTTCCCCCACTGAAAAAGGGAATTGATATCCAGGATGCGCTCATCTTCGTAGTAAAGGTACACTTCCAGTTCAGGGTATGCGGCCCGGTAAGAAGCGATGATCCGTTTCCAGGCTTCCACATTGCCATTATGGAAAAGGTCGTTGGTTACCGTCACTATATACCGGGGACTCAGGGTTTTTTGCGGCAACAGGGATGCTGTTGTTTCCACCGGAAGCCGTTTCGGGGATCGATTTCCCGACCCGCCGCCTTTTACCGCCGGCGCCCGCTTCGGGGACCGCGCACCCGCTTTTTTTGCCGGCCCCTGATAGAGCGCCGGGGCAATTTCCGGAAGGCTGCCCTGAAAAAGGGCAAGGGCGGTTTTGGCTGCGTTCAGGAGAAAATCCTCCCCCCCAGGCTCAGCCCCGGTAGCTTCGGTTCCGGCAAGCCCGGGGACGGACCCAGCGGCATCAGACCCGGCCCCGGGACTGCCCGCATAGATCACCAGAAGTTCGTGTTTTGCCAAAACTCCCAGGGCGGCCAGGGGTTCCTCCTTTTTCGGGTTAACTACCAGGGGGCCCAGCTCAGGGTGGTGATAAACGGCGGTCAATTCTACGGCCTGCCATTTGGCAAATTCCCCTGCCAGGGCCGGGGCCAGGGATTGCAGGTCCCTGGCTTCGTTAAGGTTTGCCGAAACCGCCTGGTAACCCCTTTTATCAATAAGCAGGGTCCGCAGGATCGCCTGGGTCTGCCAGGGTTCCCCCCCAGTCACCGGGAGTATGTCAGCGAGCTGTTCCCCGGCATCCAGGGCGTCAAGAATTGCCAGGGTCTTTTTTATATGCCGCACCCCAGCATTAAATCCGGATCTGGTGGAAAGATCAGGGGGGTTGTCTATTGTTTTTATTGGAGGGACTGGGTTACAAGTTACCATTTATAAAAATTCCTATATCTTTGAAAAAAAGTAAAGCCTTTTTCCATCATTCCCCCCTTCCGCAACTGTATATTTTTTAATAAACTAAAGGTATGTGTCAAAAGATTGTGGATTTTATCAATAGAAATGAATCCTTCGTTCTCACCACCCATGACACCCCTGACGCGGACGGTATTGGGGCGGAAATTGCCCTGGCCTATGTTTTGAAGCAACTCAAGAAAAAGGTGCATATTATCAACGCTTCGGCGGTCCCTGAGCATTTCCGTTTTCAGGACCCCCGGGGTATAAGCAAAGTCTGGGACCCGGAAAAACACGGGGATTTACCCGGAAAATCGGTTCTAATCATCCTTGATACCTCTGACGAATTCCATATTGGAGCCATGAAGGATATCATCCCCCGCTTTCAGGCGTTTATGGTTATCGATCACCATGAATTGAACCCCCACGCAACCATGGAAGGGTACATCGATCCCAGCGCCGCCGCAACCTGCCAGATGGTCGTGGAAATCGCCACTGCCTTCCGTATTACTCTGGACAGGGAAAGCGCCGTGGCAGCCTATGCGGGGCTCAACTATGATTCGGGTTCCTTTGCCTATTCAAAAACCACGGCCCGTACCTTTGCGACAGCCAAGACACTGGTGGAAGCGGGGGTTAAACCCTATGAGATTTACGGGGAACTGAACGAAAGCGCCACCACCAGTTCTTTGCTCCTGCAAAGGCAGGTCATGTCCACCCTGGAGCTTTTTTGCCAGGGCAGGGTCGCGGTACAAATACTCAGAAAAGAGGACCTAAACTCCACGGGGGCCCGTTTTGAGGATGCGGAAACCTTCATCAATATTCCCCTAAAAAGCCGGGATATCCTGGTTTCCATTCTTATCAAAGAAAACAGCGAAGGGCCGGTCCGCTGTTCCCTGCGGTCAAAGGGAAAGGTGAACGTTTCTAAAATAGCCCAGCAGTTTTCCGGCGGGGGCCATGCCCTGGCAGCGGGGTTCCGCAGCGATCTGAATATCGAGAAAACCCTGGAACAGGTTCTGGGAAAGGTAGAAGCCGCACTGGAACTGTCAGAGAAACCGTCGGCAGAAAAAGTATGACCAGAAAATTTATAAAAACCCTGACCTTGGTAATTTTTCTGTTCACCGCCATAGGGATCGCCTACCTATACCTAAAGCCGGAGACCTTTTTCCACATCCAGAGTAAAAAGCAGTATCAGACCAAAATCGTGCTTCCCCAGGACCCGGAATTAGCCGGGTATAACGGGGGCAGTGATGTGGAGCGTATGGTTTACGAAGACACCATGAATGCCAAGGTTGCCCTGAAGGAAGGGGAAGCCATGGTAGCTGTCCTTACCCAGGATTTGGATGGGGACATGGTTGATGAACAGATCCTGGCCTACCGGAATGTCCTGGAAATGGACAGCCCCATTACCGTTACCTATGTAGACTTTGACGATACCATAGGCGGATACCGCATACTCTGGAGCGCCGCCACCGCGGTCACACGTCCGGGAACTGCATCGATCTATACCCAGGATCTTATCGGGGACCGCAGTCTCTGTATCCTGGTTAGCGGCATGAACAGCGCCGGTGAGCAAACCCTGACAATTTTCCACGGCATGCCCCAGGAAATACCCCCTGAGGAGGCGATCTTCTCAAAAATCGCCGAGCTGAAGATAGACGGATCCATTCAGGTTCAGGAAGCGGAACGTACCCAGGCTTATCAGCTCGGGCTTGCCCGGGGGCAGAGTTTTACCCTGGCCTCCTATGGCCGGGATTCGTTTTCCACCAACATACTGGATCAGGTAGAGACCATCTACACCTTTAATTCAAGCAGCGGCATTTACGAGCAGGAACGGGTAAACCGGATTCCTGGTTCCCAGATTGAGCAACGCCGGGTACGGGAACTCTTAAACGGGGGCAAAGAGGAATTTGAAAAATTCGTCACCGGACTATGGTATTACGTGAGCCCCCAAGGGACCTTGGACAACAGGCAGTATATCTATTTTGATCCCCCCAGCCGGGAGATCATTTTCTACGGCGAAGAAATACAGCAGGTCTTTACCTGGCAGAATTCCAGCGCCACCCGGCACGGGCTCTATGTTTCCAGTCAGAATATTTCGGTCACCACCCTCAGGCGTTTCCTGGATATTGAACTAGAATCCCTGGACAGCATACGGGTAAAGGTCTTTGAAGATGTGCGGCTGAAGATCTACGTCACTGCCCCCTGGGACGGCTCTTACCGGAAAGCCGGCTCCATGGACACCGCCGCGGTCAAGACGGAAAATTTGACCCTCCCCTATATCGACGCCTCCTTTGACGGATCCATCGGCAGAATGGCCTTTTCCTCCGATGGCAGCTACACCCTGTATTCCGGCGGCGCCATTCAGAAGCGGGGAAAATACGCCTTCTTTATGCTGGACAACCAGGAACTACTGGAACTGCGCCCCCAAAGCAACACCGGGCTCGTCCACGAAACCTACCGGGTCGAGCGCAATGGAAGCTCGGAAAACATTACCCTGGTCAGGATACGCCTGGGAACCCGGGGGATACAGGAACTGCATGAGGCGGCCATCTCCCTGGCGAAGATTAGCGTCTAGCGGTGAAGAGCCATCTTAGGTTTATGATTAACTGTGCTGGGGTAGTGACCGGGGAGGGAGGGAAATTCGCCCCTCCCCCTAACCTGTAGAGTCTGCCTTCGTCAGCCCCGCTTTGCGGGTCTGCTCCGGCAGGGAATTCCAGAGACGGGGGAGGGGCGAATTTCCCTCCCTCCCCTGCCTTTATCTCGGTATAGTTACCCTAAGCGATTGCTATTCACATGGGTGGGGGGCATTAAACAGTTGTTATACATAGCTGACGAAGGGGAATTCTACAGGTTAGGGGCAGGGGCCATCCCCACCCCTCCCGGCGAATAAGCCTCCCCTATTTTTCCCCGGAACTATAGCTTGAGCGCCCCCATTGTGTTATTATTAATACAGCAGACATGAGAAGCGCTTTCCAAATCTCCGGTTTTGAAAGGGACTCATGGTTCTTACCAAAATCGGGAGGCTTCTTTTGTCAAAAGGTTTAACCCAGCGGGCCCATCGTATATTGACCATCGACGCTCAGGAAGAGGCGCGTCACTTTAATTCGGATCAGCTCCTGCCGGAACATGTGGTAATTGCCCTGCTCAAAGAAGGGGCGGGTATAGGCTGCAAAGCCCTGATGTTCCTCAGAATCGATTTACAGGAATTCCGGCATACCCTAGAAAATGAAATTACCCGGATGAGCGGGCTTCTGGTGTACGGGGACGTTCCTCCTTCCAAACGAACCAGGGCCTTGCTGGAAAATGCCGCCGAAGAAGCCCGGACCATGGGCAATGATTATATTGGCACGGAACACATCCTCTTTGCCGCCATGCGTGAACAGGATTCACCGGTGCAGCTGTACCTGAACCAGCGGGCGGTGGATACAGATATGCTGCGGGTGGTGGTACAGACCACCTTTAGCCACGGCAGCGGACCGGAGGATGATTTTCTCCCCCCGGGCAAGATGTCCGGGGCGCCTGAAGGGTACCAGTCCCCCTTCCTCCACAGCCGGGGCTCCGGGGGCTTTCCGCCGAAACCCGGTGAGGAAGCCAGGCGTTCCCGGCCGGACCGGGTGAAACCGGTAAACTACCCTCCCCTCAGCGCCACCCCTACCCTGGATGAATACTCCCGGGACCTGACCGCTTTGGCAAAACTGGGCAAACTGGATCCGGTGATCGGTAGGCGGAAGGAAATCGACCGGTCGGTGCGTATCCTGGCCCGGCGGACCAAAAACAACCCGGTCCTGGTGGGTGAACCCGGGGTGGGAAAAACCGCCATCGTGGAAGGCCTGGCCCAGCTCTTTTCCGGGGAGGATATCCCGGAAGCTCTGGCGGGAAAACGGATCCTCTCCCTGGACCTGGGCTCCGTGGTTGCGGGAACCAAGTACCGGGGGGAATTTGAGGAACGGCTCAAAAAAATCATGAAGGAAATCGCTGCCGCCCGGAATGTGATCCTCTTTATTGACGAGATCCATACGATTATCGGGGCCGGGGGCGCCGAGGGAACCATTGACGCCTCGAATATGCTCAAGCCCGCCCTTTCCCGGGGGGATATCCAGTGCATAGGCGCCACCACATTGGGGGAATACCGGAAGCACTTTGAAAAAGATGCGGCCCTGGAACGGCGTTTCCAGGCGGTGCAGGTGAATGAACCGGACACCGATGAAACTCTAAAGATACTCAAGGGCATTCAGAAAAAATACGAGGACCATCACCGGGTGACCTACACCCCCGAATCGGTGTCCGCCGCAGTGCGCCTGGCCCAACGCTACATCATAGGCCGGTTTATGCCCGATAAGGCAATCGACATCATGGACGAGGCTGGGGCCATGCGGAAACTGGAAGCGGGAAGCCATCCCCCGGAAGTTTCGGAAATCGAAACGGAAATACAGCAGCTTACCAACGAAAAAAGCGCCCTGGTTTCGGTCCAGGATTATGAACGGGCCGCAGGAATCCGGGACCGGGTACGGAGCCTCAGGCTGCGCCTGGAGTCCCTCAGGGATGCCTGGGAGCGGTCCTCCCGGGAAGAGCGGATGGTGGTGGACGAAGGGGATATGAGGCGGGTAGTTGCTGAAACCACCGGGATACCCCTGACCAGGATGGAAGAGCAGGAGTCCAGGCGGCTCCTGCGTATCGAGGAGGAGCTTCACAAGGAAGTGGTGGGCCAGGACGAAGCGGTAAAGCGCATCGCCTCATCCATACGCCGTTCCCGGGCGGGGATTTCCTCACCCAAGCGGCCCATGGGATCCTTCATCTTCCTGGGCCCCACGGGGGTGGGCAAAACCCTCCTGGCAAAACGGCTTTCCGAATACCTCTTCGGCAACGAGGATTCCCTGGTCCGCATCGATATGTCGGATTATATGGAAAAACACAATGCCTCCCGGCTGGTGGGGGCGCCCCCGGGCTATGTGGGCTACGAGGAAGGGGGCGCCCTGACCGAGCGCATACGCCGCAACCCCTACCGGGTGGTACTCTTTGACGAAATTGAAAAGGCCCATCACGATGTGTTCAACCTGCTTTTGCAGGTGCTGGAAGAAGGGGAACTCAAGGACCACCTGGGGCATACGGTAAATTTCCGGAACACCGTGATCATCATGACCAGCAATGCCGGGGTGCGGGAGATTTCCCGGGATTCCCAGCTGGGCTTTGCCTCGGAGACCGGGATCATGAGCATTGAGGAGATCCAGAGCGCCGCCCTGGCTGAATTGCGCCGGCTTTTCAACCCGGAATTTATCAACCGGGTGGATGATGTGGTGGTCTTTCACTCCCTGACAGAGGAACAGGTGGCGGCCATCCTGGACTTGCAGGTAGGGGAACTTTCCCAGCGGCTTGGGGAACAGGGCTACGGAATAGAAGTGCTGCCTGAGGCAAAAAAAATTCTGATTGAACAGGGCTGGGACCCCAAATACGGGGGCCGTCCCATGCGCCGGGCCATCCAGAAAGAGCTGGAGGACCCCTTGTCACTATTGCTGTTGGAAGGGAACTACCCCTTCGGCTCACTGTTTGTAGCGGATGCTCAGGATGGCAAGATAAGCCTCAGGCCCGCAGCAAAAGCCGGCGGCGGGCAGATGGTAACAGAGGATGTGCTGCCTGTGACCAGGTGAGAACCTCACAGCCACACTAAATTCCTAAATCACCGTTCCCGGGTACAGCACGGTATTTTTCGGAATAACGATGATCCCGTCCACGATGTAGTAGTTGCCGTAGTTGCCGTCCACGCGGGTCTGGTCGTCGATGCCGATGCGGCAGCCTTCGCCGATGGAGGCGTTTTTGTCGATGATGGCCCCCTTGACGATGACGCCCTTGCCTATGCCCACATTGGGGACCCGAGCTTCGGCGTTCTGCTGCTTCTGGGCTTCTGTTTCGTAGAAGTCCGCGCCCATGCAAATCACCCCGTTGAGGCTGGCCCCGGATTCGATGATGGTACGGACCCCGACTATGGAATTGGCTATGGAGGCGTTGGTGATGATGCAGCCTTCAGCGGCTATGGACTGGTTCATGTTGCTGAAATTCATCTTTGAAGGGGGCAGGTTCCGTATATGGGTATAGATGGGCCGGTCCTCGTCGTAAAAGTCGAACCGGGGTTTCAGGGTGGTCAGTTCCAGGTTCGCCTCGTAAAAATTCCGTATGGTTCCGATGTCTTCCCAGTAGCCGTTGAACACATAGGCGTTTACCTTGAGGTTATGGATGGCTGCGGGGATGATCTCCTTGCCAAAGTCCGTATAGTCATTGTCCAGGCAGCTTTCCATGGCTGAGGCATTGAAAATGTAAATGCCCATGGAGGCCAGGTACTCGTCGTTTTTAGTGGTTTTGTCCTTTTTCAGTTCCGCCGGGACCTTGAAATCGCTAATATCCTTGGTGGGGCCGGGTTTTTCCATAAATTCCGTGATTTCTTTGTTCTTGTTTGCCTGCAAAATCCCAAGCTGGCTGGCTTCGTCCCGGACCACCGGGGTGCAGGCAATGGTTATGGCTGCCCCGGATTCCTTGTGCTTCTGCAAAAAGTCCTGGAGGTCCATGCGGTAGAGCTGATCCCCGGAAAGTATGAGGTAGTAGTCCGGGTTCTGGGTCCTGAAATGGACAAAATTCTTCCGCACCGCATCGGCGGTGCCTTCGTACCAGCCCGAATGTTCAAAGGTCTGCTCCGCAGCGAGGATCTCCACGAAGCCCTTGGAAAAGGAATCGAAGGTATAGGCCTTGGCAAGGTGCAGGTGCAGAGATGCGGAGTTGAACTGGGTGAGGATGTAGATCTGCCTGAAATTGGCGTTGATGCAGTTCGAGATGGGGATATCAACCAGGCGAAATTTGCCACCGAAAGGTACTGCCGGTTTGGCCCTGGCCTGGGTCAATGGAAATAACCGGGTCCCCTTTCCGCCGCCTAATACTATAGACAAAACTTCAGCCATAGAAACCCCCTTGTTTGTAATCGAGAAAAAACACCTATATTTAGTATAGAAGGGAATTGATGTTCTGTCGATACTTTACGTTTATTCTTTCTTGGGGATAATATAAAAACAATGGAAAATTCTGCTGAAAAACTGGAAAAAATCCTTAAAGACCCGGGCTTTGCCCCCTACATTGCGGAAGAGCGGCTTTTGCCCGCCACTGAAGGCGCCTTTGTCCCCTTCCCCCCTGATCTGGACAACCGTATCGTGGAGCGGCTGCGGGCCCGGGGCATCGTGGAAATCTACACCCACCAAGGGGCGGTCTGGGAGGCGGTTCAGCAGGGCCGCAATGCGGTAGTGGTGACCCCCACGGCATCGGGGAAAACCCTCTGCTACAACCTGCCCACCCTCCAGGCCCTGCTCCGGGACGATAAGGCCCGGGCCCTGTACCTCTTCCCCACCAAGGCCCTTTCCCAGGATCAGCAGTCGGAACTCAACGAACTTATTGGCTCACCAACCAAGGATGGTCCCGGTGCGCCGGATGAGGGGCCGCCAGGGGGGCCTATCCCCATAAAAGTTTCCACTTATGACGGGGACACCCCGGAATCGCTGCGGGTGGCGGCCAGGGACACCGGGCGCATCATCATTTCCAACCCGGATATGCTCCACGCAGGGATTTTGCCCAACCACCCCCGGTGGATCAAGTTTTTTTCCAACCTCAAATACGTGGTAATTGACGAGGCCCACGCCTACCGGGGCGTCCTGGGGAGCCATGTGGCGGATGTGCTGCGCCGGCTCAGGCGTATTGCCGCGTTTTACGGCTCAAAGCCCCGGTTCATCCTCTGTTCTGCCACTATTGCCAACCCCCGGGAGCTGGCGGAAGCCCTGATTGGCGACGAGGTCACCCTAATCGACAATAACGGGGCGCCCAGGGGCGAAAAGCGGATCATCCTCTACAACCCGCCCCTGGTTGATGCGGTCCAGGGCATACGGCGCAGCGTGGTGACCGAAAGCCGGCGCTGGATGCTTGCCTTCCTCAAGGAGGGCATCAAGACCATACTCTTTGCCCATTCCCGGATAAAAACTGAGGTGGCCGCCTCCTACGTGAACGAGGACCTGGCGAATTTTTTTACCGACAACAGCCGTATCCGGGTGGAAGCCTATCGGGGGGGCCTGCTCCCCAACGAGCGCCGGGAAATTGAAAAGGGCTTACGGGAGGGCAGCATACAGGGGGTGGTGTCCACCAATGCCCTGGAACTGGGGATCGACATTGGCGGCCTGGACGCTTCGGTAGTAGCGGGGTTCCCCGGCTCCTTCAACAGTTTCTGGCAGCAGTCCGGTCGGGCAGGCCGGCGCGGCGGGACCTCGGTATCGGTCTTTGTGGCCTCCGCCTCTCCCCTGGACCAGTTCATCATGAACGACCCGGAATGGTTTTTCAGGAAAAGCGCCGAAGAGGCCCGCATAGACCCGGACAATCCCTACATACTCACGGACCACGTTAAATGCGCCGCCTTTGAGCTCCCCTTCCGGGATGAGGCCATAGCGCAGGGCGAGGAACCCTTTGGAAAAGATGTAGGGGAGGTGCTCGCCTTTCTGGAAGAAGAAGGGGTGGTCCGCCATACCGGGGGCGCGGTTTCCGCTGAAGGAGCGGCTTCCGCTGAGAGCGCAGTTTCTGCCGAGAGCGCGGCCGCCGCTGACGCCGACCGGGAGCGCCGCCAGGGACGCTGGCATTGGGCGGACCGCTCTTTCCCCGCCGAGGGAGTAAGCCTCCGCTCAGCCCTGGCGGACAATGTGGTAATCCTGGATGTGACCCAGGGGCGGAACCAGGTGATAGGCGAGATGGACCGGCCCAGTGCCAAGGAGATGCTCTTCAAAAACGCGGTGTACATACACCGGGGCCGACAGTACCTGGTGGAATCCCTGGACATAGAAAACCGCAAGGCCCTGGTCCGGGAAGCGGATGTAAACTACTTTACCGACGGCCTGGTAAAAACAGACATCAAGGTCCTCACGGAGGACGAAGAGGTGACAGTCACCATTTCCGGCAAAAGCGCTGCCCGGGGCATTTTATGCGATATCCTGGTCCGCTCCCAGGTAGCGCGGTTCAAGAAGATACGCTTCCACACTCATGAAAATATCGGTTACGGGGAAATTGATCTGCCCGAAGAAGAAATGCAGACCCGGTCCCTGGCCCTGCTTTTTGGGAAAGACACCGGCGCCGGAGAAGTCCTGGCAGGTTTCGCCGAGGAGGAAGTGGGATCGATACTCTCCGGCGCGGGAACCCTGATCAAGCATATAGCCCCGATCTTCATCCTCTGCGACAGCCGGGACATCGGGGTGGCTGAACGGGTCCGGGACCCCCACTTCGGCATACCCGCCCTGTTTATCTACGACAAGTACCCCGGGGGCACCGGTCTGGCAGAAGCCCTGTCCCGACGCGCCGGGGACCTATTCCAATCCGCAGCGGAAACCCTGTCCCGCTGCCCCTGCAAAACCGGCTGCCCCGCCTGTGTAGGCCCCGGCGGTAACAAAGAGGGGACCAAGGTGTTCCTGGACGCCCTCATTCAGGAAAAACGTGGCTCCTAATCTGAAAAACCGGCTCCGGCTTATCCGGGAAAGCCGCCCTGTAAAGCCCGGTGCTGCTGGTGGCAAGGAAGCAGTTGCCGCCGCCACAGCAGGCCCCAGTGCGGCTTCCGGGGACCCAGCCGCTACGCTGGGCGCCCTTGCCCAGCCGGACTCCCCTGCCCTACCCGGCTGGACAAGCGCCGGCTATCAAACCCTCATGCGAACAGTCACCCAGGACCTGCCGGCCTTGCCTTCTGATCTGCCCCGGGCCCTGGGAATCCTGGCGCCGGACCTGCTCAGATACGCCGCCCTTACCGGAGGCGCCGCCGGAATAGACATGCCCGCCCCCGAGAACCTCCTTTTCTTCGACCTGGAAACCACGGGCCTCTCCGGGGGTGCCGGTACGGTGGCTTTTCTTGCGGCATTCGGGCGCTTCGTTAAAACCGGCGCCGTTTACAGCCTGGTAACAACCCAGTACCTGCTCCTGGACTACCCCGGGGAGCCGGAGTTCCTGGAAGCGGTTTTGGGAGAAATAGGGGCCAACCAGGCTCATACCACCCATGACGGCCGCACCAATAATGAAACCGGTTTCAATAAAAAAACCGGAAAGCCGCCCCTGGTGGTCAGCTATAACGGCAAAAGTTTTGACTCCCAGATTTTACGGAACCGCTGCCTCATGAACGGCCTGATACCCCTGGAACTCCACCAGGCCGACTTGCTTCACCCGGCCCGGCGGCTCTGGAAACGGCTGCTCCCCTCCTGCTCCCAGGGTGAAATCGAAAGTTCCGTCCTGGGCCTGGACCGGAGCGGGGACATTCCCGGGGCCCTGGCGCCGGATATCTGGTTTTCTTTTTTAAAAAACGGGGAAACCGGGGATCTTTTGGGCATCTGCGACCACAATCTCCGAGATATACGGGGACTGGCTTCCCTTTTCATCGCCCTGACCCGCTTAGCCACTGATCCCCGGGGCGAAACCCTTCGCCACGACAGCGAGAACCTGGCCCTGTGGTGGCGGCGTATGGTCCGGCTTCACGGGGAGGCGGCTTTTGGGGAAGGGGCCGCAGAGACCGGGGAAGCCCTCTTAGCCCGGGCGGCGGAAGCGGGCCATCCCCGGGCGGCCCATGCCTATTACCGGAAACTGGCCATTGACGCTGAGTGGAAACGGAAGGATTACGACGCGGCATTGGGGTATGTTGACACGTTCTTGGCGTTAGAAGAAATACAGGATAGTATAAGGGGCGAAATGAACTGCCGCCGGGAACGGCTGCTGGAAAAGCTGAAAAAATACGGAGGATCCCATGAATATACGGATTCTGACCATTGAAGATTATGACGCTGCCTACTCCCTGTGGAAGTCTTCCCAGGGCATAGGTTTGCGGACCCTGGATGATTCCGAAACCGGGATCAGAAAATTTCTGGAACGGAACCCCCACACTTGTTTTGCGGCGGAGGAAAATGGGGAACTAGTGGGAACCATACTGGGGGGCAATGACGGACGCCGGGGCTATATATACCATGTGGCGGTAAAGGCGAGTTTCCGTGACCAGGGCATTGGGAAGTCCCTGCTGGAGGCAACAGAAAAAGCCCTCATCCAGGAGGGGATCAACAAATCTGCTCTGATATCCATGAAAACCAATGTGGGGGGAAACCGTTTCCTCAAGGCCTGCGGCTACCCCATCCGGGAAGACATAGTCTACCGGAACAAAGACCTCAACAGCGAAAATACCTGAGAGATGATCCGACTCAGGGTTATAAGGCGTATGCATGTTTAACAGTATCCGTGGAACCATTACGGAAAAATTTGAGGATACCCTGCACATCCTCACCGGGGGTGTTGAATGGGAAATCATTTTGCCCAAAAGCGACGCAGCGAATCTTCCTGCTCCCGGCGAAGAAGGCCGGGTCTTTACCTGGCTCTACCACCGGGAGGACCAGATGCGGCTCTTCGGCTTTGCCGACGAGGTCAGGCGGGAGACCTTCCTGGAACTCAACAAAGTTGACGGCATAGGCCCCCGGCAGGCGATCAAAATCATGGGGGGCATAGGCCAGGAGGAACTGCAACGCGCCCTGGACACTGAAGATGTGGGCCGCCTGGAAGCGGTACCCGGGCTGGGGAAAAAAACTGCACAAAAAATGATCCTCACCCTCAAGGGCAAACTTGCAAGCGGGAGCGGGCGCCCCAATATCGCCTCCCCCCACTCTGAATTAGTAACCGCCCTCACGGAAATGGGCTACGACCAGCGCTCGGCCGCAGAAGCCCTGGAAAAAGCAGAGGCCCGGCTGCCTGAGGGGCTGAGCGGCGGGGAGCAGGAAAAGTTTCTGTTCAAACAGGCTATACTGTATTTAAGCGGAGTCTAACGCTTCTGAGACCCAATTGCGGGAAGCTGGATTTATTCATTCCTGTGAGATATTATTTATATCATGCCAAGAAAAAAGCTGCCAAAAACCGCGTTGCCGCGCATTTATTTCATTGACAAAGAAATAGCGTCCCTTAAGTATCCAAATGGGCCGGCCCTGGCGCGGCAATACGAGACGAGCCTTTCCAGCATCAACCGGGATATTGCCTATATGCGGGACATGTTCCATGCGCCGATTGAGTACGATTTTTTCAAGAAGGGTTTTTACTATACCGATCCGACATTCCGGCTGACCGTGGGCGTAGGCCCGGCGGGGTTTGCCAGGGCGGATGACATTCTGGCTCTGGGCATGGCCAAGGAGCTTCTTGAGCTCTACGAGGGCACACCGATTCATGAGGCGGCACTGAATTTGCTTGAAAGTATTTCTGCCCCTTTTAAAAGTATGGACAGCGAATGGTTCAAGGAACGCATCGTGATCCCCCAGGCCGCAGCCGCGCCGATGAACAAAGCGGTGTGGAATGATCTGGTTGCAGCGATGCGGGAAAACGCTGTGGTCACCTTTCAATACCGGAGGGGTAATTCGCCACTGGAGAAGGACGGCACTGTGGCGCCGGCTACCGGCAAAGTTTCCAGGGAACTGCGGCGTGTCCGGCCTTACCAGCTTCTTTTCGACAGAACATCATGGTTTCTGTACGCCTATGATGAGGATAAAAGCGCCATGCGTATGTTCTCCCTGTCCAGGGTACAGGACATAAACCGGACCGGCGCTTTTTTTAAAATTCCCGAAAAGTTTGACTACCGCACCCAGGAAGGCATGAGTTACTTAGGCATTTTTTCGGGAAGCAAAACCCACAGGGTTACCATTGAAATCGACGGAGACGCCGAATGGATCAGGGAGCGCGAATGGGCGCCGGATCAGCGTATCAAGGAAAAAGCGGAGGGGATCGAACTCACCTTCACCACCAACCAGCTGCAAAAAACATTGGAATGGATCCTGGCACAGGGGCCCCGCGCCCGGCCAATTGCCCCCAGGGAGCTGGTGGAACAGTGGAAACAAACGGTACGCGCCATGGCGAAACGGGCGGAAGAATAGTATGCCACTCTATGACACGGTGAATGTGTTATACTGACAGCATGCCCGAAAAAAATCCAGAAAGCGGAGTCAAATTGATAATTTTTCTAAAAAAAAGTAAAATTTCGTTCATCTTTTGCTCACCATATCACTCTATGACACGGTGAGTATGCTATAATAATAGCGTACCCGAAAAAAAGGTACGACTTAAACTGGGTGGATCATTTTCTCCTGAATTCCCCCTATGCCGCATTGCGGTAAAGAAAACGGACGCCATTGCGTCTGACGTCTCTGTATTTAGCGCTGCCATCCGTATGCTTGGCGCCGCCGGATATGGTGTCTTCTTTTAGCAGACAGGAGGAAAAATGAAACTAAGGGCCGTAAATCAAAACAAAACGAGTAAGACAATCTCCGGTGTATCCTTTGAGGAGGATTCCCTGGGGATCTACTTCAAAGGTATGGGGAGCGAAAAGCTCCTGACGGCGGAACAGGAACTTGAGCTTGCCAAAGAGGTAGCGGAGGGCAATAAAACCGCCAAAGATAAAATGATCAGGGCAAACCTGCGCCTGGTTGTTTTCATGGCAAAAAAATACCGGAATTGCGGCCTTTCCCTTTCTGAGCTGGTTCAGGAAGGAAACATTGGCCTCATGAGGGCTGTCGAAAAATTTGATTACCGGAAAGGATTCAGATTCTCCGCCTACGCCGGCTGGTGGATATACCAGGGTTTTACCAAAGCGATAGCGGAGAAGACAAGAACAATTCGCCTGCCCTCCCATGTTATCACCCGGATCAATAAAATGAAGAAGGGGTCATCCCAACTTCAGGAATTTCTTGGGCGAAATCCCGAAGATGAGGAAATTGCCGAACACCTGGGATGGACAAGTAAACAGCTCAGGGTGGTAAAGGGTTTTTCCCGGGACGCTGTCTCCTTTGATACGCCGATTGGAGATGAAGAAGGGGCCGGGTCCCTGATCGATTTTATTGAAGATGAAAAGGTCTCTGATCCGGCGGATACGGCTATACGTACCTTCCTTAAGGAAGATCTGTACACTGCGCTCTCCACACTCCCTGCCCGTGAGCAGCGGGTATTGGAACTGCGTTTTGGGCTGAATGATGGCTGTCCCCTGAGCCTGAAAGAAGTTGGGAAGCGTGAAGGTCTTTCCCGGGAACGGATACGCCAGATTGAAGGCATGGGACTGCGGCATCTTCGCCAGCCCCATCGAAGCCGGAAATTGAAAGCATACATCCTGTAAATTTACATTACATTCACCGCATGGGAACCCCCAAAATTGACCATTTTGGGGGTTGTATCGTCTGTTTTTACGAAGGAGACCCTATGGAAGACCAGAAATACCGGAAAAGCCCCCGGCTTTTGAACGAATTTGAACAAATCGTAGCCGCTGTAGATAAACACAAGGGCATCAACGGCCCTTTCTTTAAAGAGGTGTGGCCCGCCCTGAGGGACACCGGGAAATTTTTCGATATCAGCGCCCAGGAATCGGCGCTCTTTGCCCTGATACTTGCATCCTCAGGGGAAGAACCGGTTTCCGCAGGGGTAATTGCCAAAAGGATCAACTGCAATTATATCCAGTTTCTCAAATACATGGAGTCCTTTGAGAATCTGGAGAAAAAAGGGCTCATCCGCCCCTACTCGGGCAACGACACTTTTGAAAGCCCTTCCCGGAATTTCAATCCGATCTACGTGATCCCCATGGATGTGATCACCGCTGTCCGGGAAGGCCGGAAATACAGGTATGAAGACTGCGAGTCGCCTGTGACCGCCAAGGACCGGGCGCTCAAAGCGCTCAAAGAGCGCGAAACTTGTAACGCAAGGCAGCCGGTAAACTCCCCCGGAACCGCAAGCCGAAGTTCCACTCCGGATCTGCTGAACAATCTGGATCAGATTAAGCAGCTCGTGGAAAAACACGGGCTGGGTCCCGAGTTTTTTAACAGTGCGAAGGAAGATCTGGACGCTGTCTGTGGGGTGCTAAAAGTTACCCCGGTCCAGGCAGCGTTGTTTGCCCTGCTGCTGGAAAAGTCGGGCGCCCCCGAGGCGTGCCTTTCGGGCATTGCCCAGGCCCTGCACTGCGGCAAGATACAGGCCCTGCGATACTCCGGCGACCTTGAAGCCCTGGAGCTTAAGCATTTAATCGTCGCCTTTGATACTGAGGATGATAATATTTTTAGTTCCCGGCCCTCGTTCCTCAAAAAGCGCCAGAGCCAGGACTCGTGTACCTATATTGTTCCCCGGGATGTTTTCCTGGCCCTTGAAGCCGGACGGGAATACCATTACGCTATTTACCGCGGACTCTCTCCGGAAGAATTTTTTACCGCGGCGGACCGTATTTTATCAGCTTTTAGCAAAAGAGAATTAAGCTCCAAGCAGTTTCTTTCCGAAATAAAATACCTCTTTAGCGGTAACCCGGATATAATGTTTGTACAAAAAATAAAATCCTGCAATTTCAGCTTCACCCTCGATATGGCGCTCCTCTATTTCTGCGCATCTCTTGTGGAAGACAATAACGAAACGCTGCGGTTTTCCCATATCCGCTTTCTTTTTGGCAGAAGAAACAGCCAGGAGGCGAAGCGCTCTTTTATGAATGGCAAAAACGATCTTTTCACATCAGAGCTCATTGAGCATGTCTGTGACAATGGCCTGGCCGACACCGATGAATACCGCCTTACCAACAAAGCCCGGGACAGCTTTTTGGAGGATCTTGATCTGAAGGAAAATAAAAACATCAAGGGGAACAATATCATCCATTCCGGCAGCATTGCGGAAAAGCAGCTCTACTATCCGCCAAAGGTATCTGTTCAGATTGATGAACTGGGCCGTCTTTTACAGGAAGAGCATTTTTCCGCTATTGTGAAGCGTCTCAGGGAAAGCAACATGAAAACAGGCTTTGCCTGCCTTTTTTCAGGCTCCCCGGGAACCGGCAAGACCGAAACTGCATACCAGATCGCCCGGGCCACGGGCCGGGACATTTTCTTTGTAGACATCAGCGAGACCAAAAGTATGTGGTTTGGGGAAAGCGAAAAAAAGATAAAGTCCCTGTTTACCCGTTACAACGGTATGGTCAAACAGGCTAAGCTGGCGCCGATACTGCTCTTTAACGAAGCAGACGCGATCCTGGGAAAACGCCAGGAAATCGGCGCCGAACGGCGCGGTCCCGCCCAGACTGAAAACACCATACAGAACATCCTGCTGCAGGAGATCGAAAATCTGGATGGGGGCATTCTCATCGCCACCACCAATATGGCGGATAACTTTGACGCAGCCTTTGAACGGCGCTTCCTGTATAAAATCAAATTCGAGAAGCCGGATCTGGAGGCAAAAACCGCCATCTGGAAAAACATACTGTCTCAGCAGGAAGACAATGAGATGGATCTGAGCGTCCTTGCGGGTCGCTTTGATTTTTCCGGCGGCCAGATAGAGAATGTGGCCCGCAAGGCCACCGTAGCGAGCCTTATCAGGGGGAAAGCTCTTTCTTCCGCGGACATTACCGCCCTCTGCGAGGAAGAACAGCCCGGCAGGGAGACACATCACATAGGATTTGTATAAGATGGAAGAATCATGGATGTTCTATTGGTGGTCCGTAAAAAAGGGGCTTATCACCATCAGCCCTGTTCGCAAACCGTACGGAGACTGGGCATGTAACCATATTGATCTTTTTGACAAAATGGTTAATCTGGAGTTTGGTAAATAAGGGGGGAATGATATGGCTGACAGGCTTTCCAAAGAAAAAAATGACCTTGCATTGCGCCATACACGGAAGCTATCAGGCGTAGGCCGCATGAGGACGACTATAAAAAGCACTTGGAAGATGCAAAACAAAAACTCAGCGAAGGAAGCAGTAACTAGGGGGAATAACCAATGAAACTTGAAAAAGAAAGGTATTTTCAACTGTTGGAAGACGATTTTATTTATGAAATTCACAAAGACGTAATAGACAAAGTTGTAAAGGAAATTGAAAATGAAGATAGTCTATTACGTAATGCTTCCGAGAATTTCAGTTCCCCAAAGGAAATCGAGATTTCCGATACAGCATATGAAGAACTAAAAAAGCATTCTGAATTACTGAATAAGTATGAAGGGAATGATTTTAAATCCTCTTGTTCATTTGAATCGTATCGGGAGAAATATGAAAAAGAGGTACAGAAAAATTATAAGATGCGAATGATTGTAGAAGGTTTGATGGACGACTATGTAGATGATATGAGTGACAAAATAAGAGTGCTGCTGGATATATTGTTGTAATGAATGAGAATTGAATTACCGGGAGATCGGGTACAAACAACTTATTGGAGGTATTTAGTTGAACAGGATTTTTATAACCGGCGATGGGCACGGAGAAATAGATTTTACCAAATTTGATACCCTCCAAAAAACACTTGAAAAGGACAAAAAACCCCTTGATTCATCTGATATAGTAATTGGCTGCGGAGACGCAGGTATTGTCTGGTATGGCGGAAAAAACAGAGATGAGGAAAAACTTTTAAAGCGGTATGCCCAAAAAAAGGCAACTTTTCTCTGGGTACTAGGCAACCATGAAAATTATGGCAGGATTTATACCGATGAATTTCCTGTCATAAGCCTTCCCCTGGTAAACGGGGAAGTACGGCAGGTGAGCGATAATGTATTCTTCCTATTGAACAGCCATACATACACCATTGCCGGAAAAAGATTTCTTGTGTTTGGCGGCGGTTTAAGCGTTGATAAAGCATACCGAATACCCGGCAGAAGCTGGTGGCCCCAGGAAATACCAACCGATGAAGAATTTCATCAACTCCTTGAAATAGCAGGACATGAACGGTTTGACTATATTTTAACACATGCCGCGCCTCAAAGCTTTGTAAAAAAACTTTTTGATAAAGGGAATAAGATAAACGATCCTGTATCAAAGATGTTAGAAGAAATACTTACGGTGATAAATTATAACGCGTGGATTTGTGGACATTATCACGAAGACAAGGTTTCGCCAAATTTAAAACTTGCGTGCCTGTATAACAGAATCATTACACTAGAATCGGTTCATCAGGAAATTTCAGAAGGCGGAATACTTCTGGAAAATGTGGATTAAAACGAGCTTGAAAATACGCTATTGGCGTAATATAACACAACGGTATTTGGAGGATAACACATGGGACATTGGGAAGACGTCGAAAGGTTTGAAGTAGCTATTGAGGGGCTCAAAAACTACCGTAAGGAAGTAAACATGAGGAGAGACCTTAATGCCCCTATGCCAAAGCTGTCAATAGAATGGTCAGATGTCTATGCGGGTACGAGGCCTTATGAAAAAGGAAGCCAGCTCAAACGCTTGATTGGTAACGTTAATCAGGCGATAGCGGATGCGTGCCGTGCATGCGGCTATAAGACTATTGATTCAATTTTCTATGATGCTCAGGGAAGAAATGCAAAAGAAAAGCCCGGGGATAAGGATGACCCGAAAGCAGTCTTTGAATGGTACGATACGCTTACCATCGGCAAATTTAACGAATGTGTCGATACTATAATCGCTGAGCTGGGCAGGCGCCGTCAGGTATGAAATATCTTGTTTTTATTCAAAAAACTCCCAATAAGATTTCAGAACATATTTTAAATGGATCCCTTAAAGAATTTTTGAAAGAACTTAATGATGAATCCGATAAAAATATTTTAAACCCAATATATTCTTATGAAACAGCTTGGGCAACGGATGCAGATGAACCGGATTGGTACAATGAAAATTATGATAAAATTGTATTTAAGATGGATCTTTATAAAGTTATAAGAGAGTTGATTAGAATTGCAGATAATAATGATCTCCCACATATAGAAATTGATAATTGTAATAGTTGTTTTAATAAGGATTCCGAAATTGCTCTTCTGATAGGGCCGTTTAAAGATGATCAAATTATTACTATTGTGTCTGAAAAAGAATTTTTTGATCGAATATTTAAAAATGAGGTAAAATAATGAGGTACGGACGTACTGTAGATTGAAAAGAAAAAGGAGATGAACCATGCAAAAGCAGCAGGCAATTTTGGGCGCCATTGCGGGAGATGTTATCGGCTCTACCTACGAGTTCAGTAATGTCAAAAGTACGGATTTCGAACTGTTCACCAGGGAAACCTATTTTACCGACGACAGTGTTATGACCATAGCCGCCATGGACGTACTGCTCAATAAATTGAATTACACCGAAACCTATCAAAAATACGGCAGGATCTATTCAAAACGGGGTTACGGCGGTAATTTCGAAGACTGGCTTTACGAAGATAATCCCCAGCCCTATAACAGTTGGGGTAATGGTTCGGCAATGCGCGCCAGTCCCATAGGCTGGTATTGTAAAAGTATCCAGGCCGTTATGGAGGAAGCAAAAAAGAGCGCGGAAGTTTCCCATAATCACCCGGAAGGAATTAAGGGCGCCCAGGCTGTTGCCGCCGCAGTCTTTTTGGCGCGCACAGGAAAAACAAAGGGGGAAATCAAGGAGTTTATTACCAAAACCTTTGACTACAATCTTGACAGAACCCTGGATGAAATACGGCCGGACTATAAATTTGAAGTAAGCTGTCAGAAGTCGGTTCCCGAAGCCATTATTGCATTTCTGGAAAGTTCCGATTATAAAAGCGCCGTAAGGCTTGCGGTATCCATAGGCGGCGACAGCGATACTATTGCCTGCATATCGGGGGCCATAGCCGAAGCTTTTTACGGCGAGATACCGGGGGAAATTTTCGATACCGTGTCGATGATTGTGGGGCCTGATTTAATGAGGGGCGTCATTCGCCCTTTTTCGCGGAAATACGGCATTAGTGAAAAGGGGTGATAAACGGCATGAAAATTACCTTCGGCTTGAATCAAAATAACGCGGATTGGTCAGAAAAGCAGGCAGCTTCAGGTGAAATTCACCTTGGTCCCGAAGGGATGCTGTCTTTCCTGCAAACAAAGCTTGGATTAGGCGGTACCGACTGCTCTGCTGTGGTGCGTATTGACCAATACCGGAAGCGCCTGGCAGCGGTGATTTCTGCAGGTGCAGGCGCAGCTTCCGGTGATCCGTGGTTTCAGAAATCCTTTGAACTTGATCCATGGTCTACTGCCAAACAGCTTTTGAGCTGGCGGGATGAGTTGATTCTTGCCGGATGGAACCGTGCAGCCCTTCCTGCCACTAATTCAAAGCGTTTGGCCGCATTATCAGCCATTGAGAGCAGAACCGAACCATTGGCTCAGGGCTTTGCGGATAAATTGCATGAACTAATGGATGAACTTGAGTATCTTGATACTTCCTGTATTCAATCAATTCAGTTAGCCGAACCACTGGAACTGCTCCCCCATCTCTGGCAGCTTCTTTTCAACAAACTTGGTGAATCAGGTGTATCAATAAAAGAACCGCCGCCCCAAGGATCAATTGACTTCTCTGATGATTCACTTATTCTGTTGGAATCTGATACTGAATGGGAAGCCGCAGAGGCGCTTGCCATGTGGTTAGCCGCAGACAAAGATGCAAACAAAAACGTGAACATGATTGTTTCTGATGCATCCGGCGTATTGGGGACGGCCTTGCACCGCCTGGGTCTTCCGCGAACCGGCAGCAGGGAATCATCAAAATGGCGGGCCCATTTGCAGATCCTTCCCCTGGTGTTTGCCAACGCATGGCAGCCGATTGAACTTGGGGCATTGGTGGCCCTGTTAACACTTCCAATCAGTCCGGTTCCATCGGATGTCAGATACTGGCTTTTGCGGGCATTGAAAGATGAAGCCGGAGTCAAGGGCAAAGAATGGGACCATGCATTGGAAGAAATCAAAAAACAATATGCTGAACCCAAGGATCCAAAATACAAAGCGAAAACAGAGAAAGAAGTTGACGAAATACTCAAAAAGATTGATGAAATGCTGGTTTCGGATCGTTACCCTTCCGGGGGTATTCCCGAAGGCGCCATCATAGAACGCTGCAACTGGATAATCAAAAGTTTAACCCCCCAATGTAAAGACAATGATTTTCTCAATAAACCAATAGGCCATGCAATGGCATTGAAACAATTGGTAACCGGGCGCAAGACAATAGGCCGGATCGAATTGGAGCGGATGATCGATTTACTGGTAACTGAGGAATCTCTTGATATTAAAGCCGAGGCTAGTCCATGGAATATTTCAACCCACCCCGGGGGAGTAACTGCTTCACGCCCTGTTCTTATCTGGTGGAACTTTATCAATCAGCCAGGGCCCGCAGCAAGCTATTGGAATCCGGCGGAACTGGAAGCATTAAACAAAGCCGGTATATACCCGGATGAGAACGGTATGGCCCAGAAACGTGAAGTTTTTGCATGGAAAAACGCTTTTCTAAAAGCAGAGGAAAAGGTCATCCTGATCCGCCCAAAAAAGCTGCGGGGCGAGGATACTACAGGGCATCCATTATGGGATATGATTACATCATCTGCGGAGAAGAAATGGGATGAAAAAACAGTAAAAATTTTTATTCAAAACAGTACCGATGTATTCTTCACCAATGAAAAATGGGAACTTTTTGGCAGAAAAGGTACGACAATAGGGGCGCCGCAGTTTGTATTACCCCAGGGGCAGAATGAATACTCTATCTCCAAAAAACTTATTACGATTCCAAAATCAACTTCCTACAGTGATATGAGCACCCTTATTGGCTGCCCCTTAAAGTGGGTGATGGAAAAAGTCGTCAAAATTCGGCCATCCGATGCTGCGTCAATCCCTGACATAAATCAAAGCATTGGAACACTATGCCATTCTATTATTCAGGATATCTATGCGCGGGGAACTACGTTGCAAGTTGCACTCTCCAAACGTTCCTGGACCCCCGCAGATGCTCAAAAAGAAGCTGAACGGCTTTTTGACAAAAAAGTCGAATCCATGGTTATTGAACTCTGCGCAGAAGGCAAGAAAATCGAAAGAGCCCGTTACCGGCAGGACATAGGCAGAGCTGTTTATGGTTTGGGTGAATTATTGCAGAAGGAAGATTTCACAGTTGAGGAGGCTGAAGCCAAATTCTCCGGCACCCTTTGTGAAGTGCCTTTTAACGGATTTGTGGATCTGCTCCTCCGGGATAAAAAAAATAACCCCCTTGTGATTGATTTAAAATGGACCCGGTCAGGAAAATACAAACGCCAGGAAATTAAAGATGGGCTTGATTTGCAGTTGGCATCTTATGCTTGGCTTATAGAAGAAAAAGAACCGGGCGCAGAAATAAATGCCGGTTATTTTATCATGCCCGAAAATAGCTGGCTGCCGGATAATCAAAAGAATCTGCGGCAGGTCTTTCAAAATGCAGCAAAAGCATGGCAAGGGGAATTAAATATACTGGCGGAGGGCCTTGTTGCGAAGGGGCATGATATAAATGACGAAAATGATGATGAAAGCTCCACCGCACCCTTTAAGCTAAGTGCGCCCTGCGGTTTTTGCCAGTATAAAGGTTTATGTGAAATAGACGAAAGGAACGCACAATGAGCACTATCAATATTATCAATGCCAGCGCCGGTTCCGGAAAGACCTATTGGCTTACCAAATTGGCCGGTGAGAATGTAGTGAACGGCATAAGTGCGAATCGCCTTTTTGCCACAACCTTTACAAAAAAAGCGGCCGCAGAGCTGGTAGAACGCCTGCGCCAGCGGCTTCTGTCTGATGGCAAGGAAGAAGAGGTAAATTTACTATCCGATGGGTTTGTCGGAACGGTAAACAGTGTGTGCGCCCGTTTGCTCACCGAATACGCCATTGACGCCGGTTTATCCCCCGCCCTTGACGTTATACCTGAAGAGGACACGGGTAAAATTTTTAACATGGCCGTAGAAGAAGCTATCGCCGAACAGGCAGACAAGCTGGAACCGGTTGCCCGGCGGCTAAGCCGGTATGGCGCTTACCGCCAAGGCGATTGGCGCAATGATGTAAAGGACATAGCCAAGATGGCCCGGGATAACCGCTTGGATTCAGGCGCCATTGAACAGAGCGCCAAAAAATCATGGGAATCCTTTAGTACCCTCTTGCCTAATACCATTCAGTGCGATACAGCGGCCCTGGTACAGGCCATCCAATCGGCGATTGATGCACTCAGCAAATTAGCAAAACTGTCAAAGGGCTCACAAGTCGCATTGGAGGCACTGGAAGAAATTAAAAAAACTGCATCCGATCCAGAAAGGCTGCCCTGGAGTACCTGGGCAAAACTTGCAAAATTATCAACCCCAAAGGACGGTAAAGACGCGGTAGCTGAAGTTCAGGGACTGGCCGGCGAGTGGTTAAAAAATCGCCGTTTCCATGAGGATGTTAAAACCATGATTGACGGAGCCTTTTACTGCGCCGCCCTGGCGGTTGAACATTTTCAGACCTACAAGAAGCAGCATGGCTTGATGGATTTTACCGATCAGGAATCCGGTGTACTGGATTTGTTTGAAGGAACAGAAAGCCAGTTTTTTCAGGATTCCCTAAAAAATCGGCTTTCATTGCTATTGGTCGACGAATTTCAGGACACCAGCCCTATACAACTGGCAATTTTTCTTGAACTTAACCAATTATGCGGCTCTTCATTCTGGGTTGGGGACCCCAAACAATCTATTTATGGATTTCGGGGCTCAGACCCTGTTTTAATGAATGTCGCCGCGGATCACTTTAGTAAAATTGCGGATCCCCGCCTCAATAAACCCCTGTCAGATTCATGGCGTTCACAAAAACTGCTCGTTGATTTTTCAAACGCTGTTTTTAAGAATGTGTTCCATGAAATGCCGGAAAACAAGGTTACCCTGAATATTCCCTCTCAACGGGAAAAAGATGCCAAAGGTGGGAATATCGAAGCATGGCTTTTGGATGCCCAAAATAAATCGGATACTGCCATTCGCCTTGCTATTGCAATCCAAACGCTTTTGGGTGACACCGGCGCCAAACCCGGAGACATCGCTGTTCTGTGCCGTAAAAACGATGATTGCGATGACCTTGCAAATGCCCTGGAGAGTATCGGGCTCCGGGCATCCACGGCCCGGGGATCACTTGTAAAAACACCGGCTTGCCGTTTAGTTTTAGCGGCCCTGCGTTATCTTGCGGATAAAAAAGATACCCTCGCGATGATTGAAGTGATTAACTTCCTGGGAAATCATGGGGAATACAAAGACTGGCTTGCAAAACTGGTGAATGACAGGGATGCTTACCTGGATGAATTAAAATCAAACCCGGTATTCCAAAACCTGGATGCCCGGCGTGACGAATTACGCCGCTTAACCCCCTTAGAGGCCCTTGAGTATGCCATTGATGCCTCCGGTGTATTGGAAGCGGCAGCGTCCTGGCCGAACACCCCATTGGCGCTGGCAAACCTTGATAAACTGCGCCTTAGCTGTGTGAAATATCTGGATTTGTGCAGGGCCCGGCATGATTCCGGAAGCCTCTCGGGATATTTGTCCTATTTAACTGAGAATGATATTAAAGAATCAGAAGGCTCTGATGACCAGGCTATTCAAGTGCTCACCTATCATAAAGCCAAAGGCCTGGAATGGAAGGTAGTCATTCTCTTTAACCTTGATGACGGGCTTAAAGGCAGCGCATTCAATCTTTCTGCCAAAACAGAAGGAGCATTTGATCCGCAAAATCCTCTGAATAACAGAATACTCCATTTCTGGCCCGACCCCTTGCCGGGAAATCAAACGTCAGATGAGTTGGAATCCTTACTGCTCGATTGCCCGGAACAACAGGAAGCAATAGACCGGGAGATTAAAGAAAGGCAACGCTTGTTATATGTTGGTTTTACCAGGGCCCGAGACAGCCTGATTCTTGCGGTGCACAGAAAAACGACCAATGCCGGCGCCAAATTGATGACCGCATGGCTTGATGAATTGACCGATGCCGACCATGAGCCGCTTATCACCCTGCCGGTGAGTGCCACCGGCAAGCACCTCCTCAATATTGGTGGAACACAAATCCCCATAACAATCAAGGAATATACCGAAAAAACGCAAGCCCTACAGTTGACACGGCCAGAGTTGAGCAAACGCCGTCCCCTGGTTCCTGCCGACCTGCCGCTGTACCCGCCAGCCCGATACTCCCCAAGCGCTTTGGAATGGGAAGCAGAAGCACTGTCTAAAATCACAGTGAGTGAACGGTACAGTTTAGGAAATAGAATAGCAGTAAAAGGAACGCCGGATTATAACCTTTTCGGCACCGCAGTTCACAACTTTCTTGCGGTAGAACAGGGAAAACGAAACGCAGCGGAATGGGAAAATACGGCACATCGGCTATTGGAACGCTATGGCATCCTCTCTGTTATACATCCTGCCGACATGGTTGAAATACATAAAAGAGTAACTCAATTTATAACGAATACCTATCCGGGGGCAAAGATTCGCCGTGAATGGCCTATCAGCCTTCGTGAAAGGGATAACCGCCTAATGCAGGGCTTTATTGATATGCTCCTTGAGCTGGATAATGGCTTTGTAATCCTTGATCACAAGACCTTTCCGGGCGCTAATGCTGAGGAAAAAGCCCGCGAGTATGCCCCCCAGCTTGCCGCTTACCGCCGTGCAGTTGAGGCTGCGGCTATGGAAACCGGGACAGGGAAGAAGGTGCTGGCTGCCTTGATACATATGCCGGTTATCGGTAAGATATATGAGGTTGAAAATACTCGTTAAAACATTTGCAAATTACACGCTGAAAAACACGCAATTTGCATATGATATAATACGGGAAGAAATAACATTACAGGAGAAAAAACAATGGCAATCGTAGATGTTCCTGAAATTTCTAAAAACTACAAGACCAAACAATTTGGAGCTTCTGATATTAGATGGGTAAAAAATGTAAATGATGAAAAAACAAGTAGTGCGTATTTACGTCCGGACAAAAGGGTTATTATAAATCCGAATGGTGTGTTTTTTTGCCTTCAGGTAAATACACCAAGCTTTAAAAAATCCTTGAATTCAGTCCACTTTGGAGAGCTTATTCTCCTTTATCAATATTTAAATAATCAAACCGTTAAATGTTTCACCCATTTGGTTACCCCTATCGCCGACGAGGTAATTCAAAATCCTTATTCAGATGACGGCGGGCCGGGAAGATGGGTGAAAGTAATTGGGATGACTAATAATCAAGCAAAAAATAGCATTCCTATAACAGATACAGAATGGCGAACTATAGGATTCAAATTTGGTGTCCATCGTGATTTAAGTTATCAGCAAGGAATAGCTTTTGAAATTAATCCTGATAAACAATTATCCGAACAACAATTCACCAATCTACAAAATAATATTTGGAGCAAATTTCAACGTCCTGCGTTTAATGTCAATATAACGGATATACCTGTAAAGTAATTGCGAGCCAGGTAAGCAACGGACCTGACAAGCTTTGAACTAAAACCAGAGGAATGGGGGTAATATTTATATGGAAACAAAAACAGAAGTTACAGTCAGCATTAAATCAATAGATGAGATTTTACAAGAACGTAATTTAAAAATACCTGATTATCAAAGACCATATAAATGGGAACGTAGTCATATTCGCAACCTTTTTTATGATATCAGAGAAACGATTAGCAAAGGTATCAATGAATACAGAATTGGTTCAATAATTCTGCACGCCAAAGACAAGAACAATCTTGAAATTGTTGATGGACAGCAGCGACTATTGTCAATATCGTTATTATATTTTTATCTTAATGAAAAAAAATCTTTACCACAGGGAGTAGCCAACCTTTTGAGTAATCAGTTTGTTGAAATTTCGCTTTTACATGCAAAGGAAAATTTCAATGAATGGAAATCATTGTGTGATTTAATTAAAGCCAATGAACAAAAGCATCTTTTTTCCTACATTAAAAATAATTGTAAGGTTTCAGTAATAGAAATGCCTGGCAATAATCTATCCGAAGCGTTCCAGCTTTTTGATTCTCAAAACAACCGGGGCAAATCACTTGATCCGCATGATTTATTAAAGGCTTACCATCTAAGATCAATAAATCGCCCGAGTGAACAGACAATTAAAAAGTGGGAACTATTTATAAATGATGAAATTTTTCCTCTAAAAGAATTATTTAATAAGCATTTATTCAGGATCAGACACTGGTCAAACGGCGATACAGGAATAACCAGGAAAAAGCATGGCAGTGAGTTAAGGTTTAGCGAACGGTTTATTGACGATTTTAAAGGGGTTTCTCTTGTCAATGAATCATATCCTTATCTATACCTATATGAGAAACTAAAAGAAAATAATATTGACTTCCCAAATTCATTAAATATGCCTATTATTGACGGTGAAGCATTTTTCAGGTATATTGAATATGCGTACAGTTTGTTTTATGAAAATTTTTATAAACGCAATAAACTTTGTGATAAATTAAGCGATAACATAAGAAACCATATTTTTGAAAGCGGCAATAATAAATTTACAAGGAATATTAACCTTTATGTCAATTTACTCACATTGTTCATCGATAGATTCGGTGAACAATATGTTGACAAAGAGGTTTCCGAAATAACTTTTGTTTGGGCATTTTACCCCAGGGTAATAGCAAAATTAATATATGATTCTACAATCGCCAACTATGCATCCGGAGGGATGTTCCAGCGCAAGCCAGGATATCAAAAGATGTTTCAGGTTCTTATGTCGGCGGTAACCCCGCGAGGGTTTGTAGCAAATATTAATACAGATATCTTAAATAATTTTACTGCTGATGGAATTATTCAAAAGCTTATGGAAGGAGACAAAAAATGAAAAATCCTTTATCCATATTTGAGTTACTGTGTAATGACAGCATAAAATACAGTATTCCACTTTACCAAAGAAATTTTTCCTGGACAGATCGTGAGATATCGCAGCTACTAATTGATATTCTCGATTCCATAAAAGAAGAAAGGAAGCAATATTATATAGGCACATTAGTAATTTGTAAAAATGGTGATAAATTTTCAATTATTGATGGCCAACAAAGATTTACTGCTATATTATTAATTTCTTTGGCAATACAAAATAAATATTCTAATATTGAAAAATTTGTTGAAAAAATCAATCTTTCCTTTGAAGCAAGGCAAAAATCAGATTTAACGATTAAAAAGCTACTTGTCAATGAAATAGTTAACGATACCAAAGATAACGAGTTATTAAGAGGTTATCAGGATACATTGGATGCATTGAAAGAATTTGTCGGAAAAGATGATTACGTCAATATCAATATGAAAGATTTTTATAATTATTTGTTTCATAAAGTGACAATATTTATTAACGAAATGCCGGAAAATACGAATGTAAATTTGTATTTTGAGCGATTCAACTCCCGGGGCGAACAATTAGAATCCCATGAAATAATCAAAGCCGAGCTTATGCAAAAGCTTGTTGACGAAAAGACGGACATGTTGACCATTCAAAAATTTGCCAAAATTTGGGACGCTTGTTCAGAGCTTGAAACTCCGTGCATAAAATTCTTTAGAAAGAAAATAAAGGGCGCCGATCCCAATGACGAACGCGAAAAAGTATTCAATTGTCAATGGGATGACTATACGCCTGGCAGCAACAGCTGGCGCTATGGTTATGATATTGCTGATGTTTACAAAAATATTCACGTAAATAATGAGAATAAAAAATCCATATTGAGTGTACTGGAAAACGGCATCGACCCTCATGCTATCGATACGGTAAATGATGGGAATGAATCAGCAACAAACGATGAAACAGACAGATACCGATGTATCATAAACTTTGATACCTTATTATATTATGTCTTATATATTTCTGATGGCAAGGAAGTGGACGAAGTCCAACTTGATGATAAAAAATTACAAAAATCATTTAAAGTTTCTTCGCGAAACAGTGAATGGATATTAAAATTTGGTGAAAACCTTCTAAAGATTAAATTCATTTTTGACAGTTTTATTATCCGAACTTCATTAGAAAATACGCATGGCTTAAAAGAAGGACAATGGTTTTTACGTAAGGCGCATAGAATCGATAAAAACGAAAAAACAAGGGGACATCTTTATGTTCAAACCCAATTTGATAAAATTTCTTTTGACGAACGAAATGATGAAATAATAATGTTACAGAGTATGTTTGCTGTAACCTTTACGGCTTACAAAGATACGAGGTGGCTTTTTTCAACAGTGAAATACTTATATGAAAATGCCAAAAATTTGAATAGCCCTGCTTTTTCACATAATTTCCATGGATTTCTGGAAAAATTATCAAAACAATATGCAAAAAAAAGAATTTGCAATGAAGCTGGGCAGACAGACAAAAGCAAACTTAGGTATAACAATGGGGTTCCGATATTTGCATTTAACTTGATGGATTATGTTTTGTGGAAAAAAAGAAGCAACTTAAGACCAATGTACAAAGAAGTTAATTTTAATGATTTTGAATTTACATACAGGCGTTCGATTGAACATTGGTATCCGCAAAATCCGGACGAAAATGTTGGTTACAACAAAATGAATGATGACTTATTGCATTCATTTGGCAACTTGTGTAATGTCGTAGCAAGTCAAAATTCTGCTTTTGGAAATCTCTATCCCCCGGCGAAACTTAATCAATGGCAGCATATATTCGCGTCACAGAGTTTGAAACTTCAAATAATGGCGATACTAACAAAAAAATTGAATGGATGGGATGAAAGTAAAACCAATGAAATTAGAAATGCTGAAACCGAAATGATTACATGGTTGAATCAATATATGCAAAGTTAGGTATAAGAATAAAATCCCCGGGGTCCGGGGTGAAAAACAATGAGCATTCTCTTTCACCATGTCATTATATGACACGGTGAATAGGCTATACTGGCAACATGACAGAGAATCATTGAAAATAAAACCCACAACAGCCACAGATTGAAGATCCCCAAAAAAATCACCCATTGGGTGAAAAATATCTCATCCCTTTAATAAGGAGCAATAAATGGCAAAAAAAACTTTCGCTATCTTTTTAACTGCGGGCATATTGACCGCCTGGTATCCCGGTGTTATGTGGGGCGGCGGCCAGGGGGACTACTCAACGCCTGCGAACTATGCCGAATGGGCAGGAAACGCGGCGCCTTACCAAACGACCTCCCGCAACCTTGCAGGGAGCGGCGACACTTTGGGTATCGGAGTGGACACCAGGAACGAAATCGCCGGGCGCAGGGAGTGGGTGGAAAAGCTCAACCAGTGCGATAATTACGTGGCAAATTATATACAGAACACGCCGCTGCCTACCTACCTGGTGTACTCTACCGAGCTGGGGATGGGCGAAATTGACTGGGACCGGGAAACTCGCGCCCTCAGTTTCAGGATAGCCTTGTATCCTGACAAAAACTGGGCCGCACCCATACAGAGGGCGGTGAACGAGGTTTACGCAGGGCTTGCCGCCACAGGCAAGGCTTCAGCCTGGGAGCTTCTCTGGCCGGGAAAGACCGCTGCAGGGGGCGAGTCTCCTGCCAGGGCGGAAGTAAAACGCGAATACCTCACTGCCATTGAACTGGTAAATGAGAGCGGACAGGTGATAGGAAATCAGTCGGTATCCCTCACAGCGGGCTGGAAGACCGGAATCGGCAGCCAGTATGCGGAACATGCAGAAGTCGCAAGCGCAAGCGACTACCTATTTCCCCGGGTGGTTGCAAAAAGTACCCAAACCGCTAAAACCGTCACCTTTCCCTACGTGGACGCACAAAAAATCACCGGCAAACTTAGCATCAGAATTGCACGGCTCAACGGGAGGAGCGCGGAAACTGCGGCGCGGGAAAATGGGGTACACATTTTAACGGAAACCAATTACGCCCGTATTCTTGAGCAGCAGCTCAACATGAAAAGTGTCAGTGGCGGGACCTTTATGATGGGAGGCACGGAAAAGGACGAACAGCCCCGGCGCCGGGAAACCGTAGCAGGTTTTTACATGGGGAAGTACGAGGTAACGGAAGGAGAATACAATACTTTCTTAAGCGCCACCGGGCGCAGGGGAGCGGATAATCATAACAGTGATGATGTGCCCGTTTCCGTAAACTGGTTTGATGCGGTACGGTATTGTAACTGGCTTAGTGAGATGACCGGACGGAGACCGGCGTATACGATAAACCGGGACAACGTCACCTGGAACCAAAATGCCGACGGCTTCCGGCTACCCACAGAAGCGGAATGGGAATACGCCTGCCGGGCCGGGACTACCACAGCGTACAGCTTCGGCGCCTCAATTTCCGAAAGTCAGGCGAATTATAACGGAGAATACGGACGACGCAAGGCCGGATTATGGGGGCGGATGCCCGTGGGGAGCTTCGCGCCGAATCCCTGGGGGTTCTACGATATGCACGGGAATGTATGGGAGTGGTGCTGGGATGCTAAGGGCATGCAGCGCGCCGAGCGCGGCGGCGATTATCTATCCTGGGGCGAATACCTCCGTTCGGCTTTTCGGAACTGGAGCAATCCCACAAACGGCGCCGGTTTCCGTATTGTAAGTTCCGCAAGGACAATGGGATGAAAAATATAGTTGTGGTTTGTTTGTTCTTTGTCTGCGGTTTCGGACCTGCTGTGTCCGCCGTCTTCGCAAAAGAAGAGCTGGGGTATGTATATTTTAAGTACCAGGTAATAGATACCCCGTGGACCGGTTATGTTCCGCCAAACGCGGCTAATTTGCAGCACATGGTTTGTCTGGATATTACGTTTATCAGTAATCTGCCCAGGGAATATACGGACTATTTTGTGGACATGTATGAAAATAACGAGATTAACGTGGGCCTTAGCCATCAAGTTTTTGGGGGCAGCCGTAAATCCTTTGCACTATTTACCAGGACCAAAGATGGTTTTATAAGCAGGAGGCCCTTTGCGAAAAAATGGGATCACCCGAATGGCGCCTTGGATACTCCCAATCTGGGGAGCTATGAATTTTTCTATACTGAGGGAGAAATTCAACAGACCATGGCCAGGTGCGCACAAGTTATTATAAATACTATCTGCGGACACAGTAGGTCCGGTGGAAATGTATCCGCTCATGCAGTGGGCAATACTTCCGTACCGGATATTTTTGATGATGCAGAGCAGGGCTTTCGTTTCAGAAAAACCAATCTTTTTGAAAGAAAATGGATTGTGTATAGAGAATGATGAAAAGATAAGCGCGATAATACTGCTTGGGGAGATAATACAGAGGAGGTGACTACTTTTCTAAAAATGCAATCAAAAACTCTATGTCCTCTTGTGTCAATTTTCCTATAGGTTTGGCCTTGCTTACAACGTCCGGAGGTAACTTTAGCAGTCTAACTGTATCAACATAAGATTGCTTTTCAAGTCCTGCCAGTTTCCAATCGACTATTTTGTAATATTTTGCCTTTATCGTTTCGCTTTTATTAGCGTATTGTGTTGTGATCCCAAAACCGTATGCGGCGGATGCAGTAGGTCCGTTGTTATCGCCAGTCGAAATCATCAAAACCGGGCGGCGTTTCCCTCCGGTTTTCCAGGAAATATACGCAACAAAAATATCGAAGGGCTTCATTAGCCATTTACTCCCCAGTCGTAAAGTTCGGGGGTTTTCTCTTTATCGATAATGATATTGCCCTTACCGTCTGATTCAAGTTCAACTATTTGCATTTTCCTGTTTTGTAAGGCTTTGATTAGTTTTTCGTCGGGGGTCGGTAAAGGTTCGGGCTGAAAGGGTAAACGGCGTTCTACAATAATTTTACGATAGAACATCTCGATTGCTGTCGTCTGGTCAATCCCCATCCTTGAAAGTAAATCAACGGCCTGAGCCTTTATGCTCTTATCAATCTTGACGTTTACGTTTGACTTTGCGTTAGTCATAGCTTATCTCCTTAAGGAACAATATAGCACTTTATAACGACACTGTCAACATAAATGCATCAATGTGGGTAATATCCACCGAGTATGATCCCTTGTGAAAACAAGCCTTCCCGGCTTATAATACCCCCATGGGCAAACGTAAACCCGACAACCCCGTGCTTCCCGAAGATGATATCCCCCCGGGGACTTTACCCCCCGGCCTGCTCCACCCCGAGGCCATGGAAGAGGATACCCGGGACTACTCCCTTCGCCCCCGGAGCCTGAAGGAATTCCTGGGCCAGGCGGCTATGAAGGAAAACCTGGAAGTTTTCATCCGCGCAGCCAAGGAACGGAAGGAAAACCTGGATCACCTGTTTTTGATAGGCCCCCCGGGACTGGGCAAAACCACCCTTGCCCAGGTAATAGCCAACGAACTGGAAACCGAAATCGTCCAGACTTCAGCGCCGGCCCTGGAAAAGCCCAAGGACCTGGTAGGGATACTCACCAGCCTGAAAGAACGGAACGTCTTTTTTATCGACGAAATTCACCGGCTCAAACCGGCTATCGAGGAAATGCTCTATATCGCAATGGAGGACTACGGGATCGACTGGATCATCGGCCAGGGGCCCGGGGCGCGGACCCTGCGGATCCCCATCAAGCCCTTTACCCTGATCGGGGCCACCACCAAGGCGGGGAATGTTTCCAGCCCCCTGGTGAGCCGCTTCGGCATACCCTGCCGGTTTTCCTTTTATGAACACGCAGACATGGAGGCCATAGTCCGTCGATCCGCAGGGATACTGGAGACAAAGATCGACGATGACGCGGCAGCCCTGTTGGCGGCCTCGGCCCGGGGCACTCCCCGGGTGGCGAACCGGCTCCTGCGGCGCATGCGGGACTTTGCCCAGGTGGCCGGGGCGGCTTCAATCACAAAAAAAGTGGTAGCAGAAGGACTGCGCCGGCTGGAAATAGATCACCTGGGCCTGGAAAAACAGGACCGGGAAATCCTGGCCATGATCATCAAGCGCTACAACGGGGGCCCTGTGGGCGCAGAAACCCTGGCGATCTCCATGGGTGAAGGGGTGGACACCCTGGAGGATTACTACGAACCCTACCTGATCCAGGCGGGGCTGCTCCAGCGCACTCCCCGGGGCCGTATGGCCACCGCCCAGGCCTACGAACACCTCAAACTTCCCAAGGGCATCAATGAAACTAACGGACTTCTCTTTTGATCTCCCCCAAAACCTGATTGCCCAGTTTCCGCCGGAACAGCGGGGGCAGAGCAGGCTTTTGGTTCTGGACCGTATGCAGCGCAGTCGATCCCATCACCATATAGCGGATCTTCCGTCCCTGCTTGAACCGGGAGACCTTCTGGTCTTCAATAATTCCAAGGTGAGGAAAGCCCGGATCTACGGGACCGGGGCAGGCGGCGGCAGGGTAGAATTTCTGCTCCTGAAACAGCAGGATCCCCAAACCTGGACCGTCATGGCCCAGCGGACAAAACGCCGCCGCATGGGGACCCGCTATATTTTTGATGATGCCCTGGAAGCTGAAATCATTGGCGAAGAGGGGGAGCTCCGTTTGCTCCGCTTTGACCGCCCAATTGATGAGGCATGGCTGGACCGGCACGGACACATTCCCCTGCCCCCCTACATCAGGCGCGAGGACAGCCCGGCGGACAGTGAGCGCTACCAGACCGTTTACGCCGCCGTCCCGGGCTCCGCAGCAGCGCCTACAGCAGGGCTTCACTTTACCGAAGAACTCCTCGCACACCTTACTGAGCGGGGCATAGAAAGCGCCTTTGTCACTCTCCATGTGGGGCTTGGCACTTTCCTTCCGGTGCGCAGCGAAACCATTGAGGACCACTTGATGCACGAGGAAAACTATTCTATTGACGAAGAAAACGCCGCCAGGATCGAACGGGCAAAAGCTGAGAAGCGCAGGGTTATCGCCGTGGGCACCACCAGCGTCCGCACCCTGGAGTCCGCCTGGGACAGCAATGCAGGGAAGCTTTGCCGGGGCGAAGGGGCGACATCGATCTTCATCTACCCAGGCTATACTTTTAAGGTGGTGGACGCCCTGTTCACCAACTTCCACACCCCCGAATCGACACTGCTGATGCTGGTATCGGCTTTTGCTGACAGGAATTTTATCCTGGATTCCTACCGGGAGGCGGCAGATCAGGGCTACCGCTTTTTCAGCTATGGCGACGCCATGTTAATCGTCTAAACATTCCACCGGAATTACCGATAATTGAAGGAGGTTCTAAAAATTTTTCGGAGGATGATGATGATAAAACGTTACTATATAAAATGCGGATTAAACCAGACTGCGTATTTTGATATTCTTGAACAGACTGCCGAGGGATACCGGGTCCGCATAACCAGGACAAGCAACGGATATGAAAAAACAGCGGACGAATTTCTGGACAACCGGCTTTTTGATACCTGCCTTAAAACCGGGTATATCTTTGAAATGAAAGAAAGCGCCAGTTCTGTTGCCTGAAAAGAAATCAATTCTGAAAGAAAAAATGCCCCTAGTGTTCCACCACTCCGCCCTTCCCTGGCGCTGGCATGATAAATACGAATCCATAGTAACTCTGCGTATCCAGGCATCGGTGGACGTGGATGAGGTGACTCTACTGTATGGGGACCCCTACGACTGGACCGGCCCGAGCAATCCCGGATCAGGCCCCACCCGCTGGAACTTCGCCGAACAGGTCATGGGACATCAGTTTTCAGGAAGCGATACTGTTATCTGGCGGACTGCTATTCCGGTACCTAAATACCGGCGCCTCAAATACGGTTTCCGGCTGAAAACCGTATACGGGCAGTTTTACTATTCCGAAAACGGTGTCCAGGCCTATACTCAGGATGCGGTGAACCGTATCCCCTACAACCACTTTTCCTACCCCTTTATCCATACTCTGGATTCACCGAATATTCCCTCCTGGGCACAGGACACGGTTTGGTACGAAATATTTCCCGAGCGTTTTCGCAATGGGAACCCCGCCATCTCACCCGCCGGGTCCGAAGACTGGGAAACCGGAAAGCCGGAACTGAACAATTTTTTTGGCGGGGATCTGGCTGGAATACGCAGCGAATTACCCTATCTTTCGGATCTCGGGATAAACGGCATCTATCTGACCCCAATATTTCCTTCTCCCTCAAACCACAAGTATAACATTCAGGATTACTACGCTGTGGATGAACAGTTCGGCGATTTAGGGGAACTGAAAGCCCTGATTGCCGAGGCCCATGAACGGGGGATCCGGGTCATGCTGGATGCGGTATTTAACCACGCCGGGGAAAGCCACCCCTTCTGGCAGGATGTGCTGAAGAACCAGGAACAGTCCCCTTACAGAGATTATTTTCACATTCACCGCTTTCCCGTAAAAAGTTCCTACAGTGAAAAATACGCCATGGACTTTGACGCCTTCGGCTTTTACCCCAACATGCCCAAGTGGAACACCGAAAACCCTGCTGTCCGCAAATACCTGCTTGAGGCCGCCGCTTACTGGATACGGGAAGCGGACATCGACGGCTGGCGTCTTGACGTGGCCAACGAGGTATCCCTGGATTTCTGGAAAGATTTTTCCCGTTCTGTACGTTCCCTGAAAGAAGATTTTTACATTGTAGGCGAAGTCTGGTTCAATGCCTCCACCTGGATACACAGCGGCTGCTTTGACGCCGCCATGAACTACCCCCTGAATTCGGCTGTGTCCGATTTTTTCCTTGAAAAAAAAATTGATGCACTTCAATTCACAGAAAAACTGTTCGCCGTCCTTTCCCGGTACAGTGATATTCACAACCGCGAAGCCTTTAACCTCCTGGACTCTCACGACACTGACCGCGCCCTGACCAGGGCCAGGGGTGACAAGCAAGCCCTCCGCAATGCCTTTACCATGCTGTCTCTGCTCCCAGGCTCACCCTGCATTTATTACGGCACCGAAATTGGCATGGAAGGGGGCAACGATCCTGACTGCCGCAGGCCCATGGTGTGGGATGAAAACAAACAGGATTTGGAGCTGAAAGAATTTTTTAAAGCCCTTATGGGGTTTAGAAAAAAATACGCCCCTATTATCCGGAATAATATTATTGAATACCGCGAAGAAGAAGGTTTCCACTATTGGGTGTTTTCCGGGGAGAATGAAACCCTCACAGCAATTTATGCAGAAGGGAGCGCACCCTCAGGGTTTACGGCCCCGGGGCGTATCGTATTTTCTACAGGCAATCCAACCGGGGCCAATGCCGGAGGAGAATTGGCGCCACATACGCTCACAATTTTTTTTCAAAGTCCTGTTTCCGCCATATACAAAAACTGAATAATGCACTATAATTTCTGTCATTATGGATAAGATAAACATTGACGCCAATACGCTTATTACCCGTTCCATTGCGGCGAACCTGCCCGGCATTGCCGTGAAAAAGGCCCTGGGCGCCCACCATTTTTCCGGGCAGCTTTCAGTGATAGCCATAGGAAAAGCAGCATGGACCATGGCTCAGGCTGCCCATGAAGAACTGGGGAACCGCATTGCAAGGGGAATTGTTATAACCAAGTACGAACATTCCCAGGGTTCAATTCCGGGTATGGAAATCATCGAAGCCGGGCATCCCCTGTCGGATGAGAATACCATCAAGGGCACAGAAAAAGCTTTGGCCCTGGCGGAAAGCCTTGGGGCGGGTGATGAACTGCTCTTTCTTATTTCAGGCGGCGGGTCCGCCCTTTTTGAAAAACCCCTCCCCGGCCTCAGTTTGGCGGACATTGTTACTGTTAATAACCAGTTGCTTGCCTCGGGGGCGGATATCGTGGAAATAAACATGATCCGCAAACGGCTTTCCTGCGTCAAGGGCGGCCGCTTCGCCCAGGCCTGCGCCCCCGCCAAGGTCTTTACTGTGGTATTATCCGATGTGTTGGGGGACCGGCTGGACTCCATAGCCTCAGGGCCCGCCGCGCCTGACAGGTCCACCGCAGAAGAAGCCCTGGCTGTAGCAGCGCGGTACAAATTAAAACTAAGCGACACCATCCTGGAATATCTCGCCAAAGAAACCCCAAAGCAGTTGGACAATGTAGAAACCGTGATCACCGGCAGCGTCCGTACCCTCTGTGCCAGCGCTGCAGAAATCGCAAAAGAACTGGGCTATGCCCCGCAGATTCTCTGTTCCGACATGAACGGTGAAGCCCGTGAGGTAGGGATTCTTATGGCTGCCATAGCCCGGCAAATTGCCGGCGGGCAGTACTCCCCTTCCCGTCCTTGCGCTATCATCCTGGGAGGTGAAACCATCGTGCACCTAAAAGGAAAAGGCAAGGGAGGCCGCAACCAGGAAATCGCCCTGGCCGCCGCGGAAGGTATTGCAGGCATAGCTAATCTGACTATATTTTCAGTAGGTTCCGATGGGACCGATGGCCCCACCGATGCTGCGGGGGGAATTGTGGATGGATCCACCGCTGCAAAACTTAAGGCAAAGGGGCTCAAACCCCTGGATATCCTTGATAATAACGATGCTTACAACGGCCTTAAGACAGTAGACAGCCTGGTACTAACCGGCCCTACCGGCACAAATGTTAACGATCTGTCAATAATACTGGCGCGTTGATACAGCCAAGTCCGATGCTGAGGAATAATTAGTACCCCATGGGCTCATGATTTTTATAGTTTGAAGTAACCCGGATTTCTGCGGTACCCTGGCTGGTGTTTTGGTTTCGATTTTAGACCAAGGGATCGATTGTTTATTTCGTTATATAGGGCTCACCCAAAATGCCGGTCATAAACTGTTGGCACGGCTAATGGGAAACCAAAACTTGCTTTTGTTTTAGGACAACACCGTAAAAAAGCCGTAAATCCTTGTATTACAAAGATTTACGGCTCACAGGGCCAAGACCCCTTAATCGGGCAACCCGGATTCGAACCGGGGACCCCAAGTCCCCCAGACTTGTACGCTAACCAACTGCGCTATTACCCGAACAAGTGCATACACACTAGTAGAAAAGACTTTATCACAAAAAAGACAGGTGTGTCAACGCATTCATGTCGATAATTCCCGCTTTTCTCCACCCCCGTAGGCGATCCACCGGGTTTCCCAGGGCGCCAGGGCCAGTTCTTCCCCCGCAATACCTTCAAGGGGAATGCCATTCTCTCGGAGCCGCAGTGTCGCAGGCTTAGCCCCCAGGTTCTGGGCGCAGAGTACATAACGGCTTGAGATCCCGGCGCTGCCGGCCTTGGCTTTAGCGGGAAATCCCCCCACGGGACCCCGCAGCACGGCGAAAACCGCCCCATCTGCGTCAAGTATGCGCTGGGGAATCTCCGGGGAAAAGGCTTCCTCGGCCTTTCTAAATTGGAGGAAGCCCTTGATCCCCCGGTATATCAGGGAGCGCAGGGAGTGGGGATCATCCAGTTCACGATCAACCCGATCTATTGGGGGGCGTTCCCGGTTTATAGCCCGGTTATAGCCCAGAAGTTCCGGCCCTTCTGTCCAGGCTTCGGAGCCTATCCAGCTGTGGAAGTACACCGCCGGGAGCCCTGCCAGGGAGAGGAGCACACCCTGGGAGGCCAGAAAGGCCCGGGCGCGGATTTCCGCTGAGCCCAAGGACGGGGGGGCGGCCAGGCTTACATAGGAACAGTTCAGTTCGTAGGGGATGGGGCCCTCGGGAGTAGCCTTGTAGCTGACCAGGGCGCCGCGTCGCTGGGCTTCTTCTATGGAAAGGGCAAAGGCAGCATCATCCACCAGGCCCTTGGCGGGGCCCAAGCCTACACCATCGTGGCTTGCCAGGTAGTTGAGGAAAAGCCAGCCTTTTTCCGAATAGGGGGGCAGGGTTTTGGCCCAGCTGCGCAGGGGGCCGCTGTCAGCGGAAAGCAGGCTGTGGAGGACCAGGGGCGGCAGGGCAAAGTTGTACACCATGTGGGCCTCGTCCCCAGTACCAAAGTAGGCCACATTCTGGAGGTGGGGCACGTTGGTTTCCGTGAGTAAAAGCAGGTCCAGGCCCAGGGTTTCGGCGATGGCCCGGAAGAGTTTTACCACAGCATGGGTCTTGGCATGGTGGATGCAGGGGTGGCCATCCTCCTTCCAAAGGTAGCCGATGGCGTCAAGGCGAATTATCCGTGCGCCCCTTTTGGCAAATTCCAGAAAGATCCTGATAAATTCCAGAAGCACTTCCGGGTTGCTGAAGTCATAATCAACTTGATCGGCGCTGAAAGTGGTCCATACGTATACTTCTGAACCATCCTTACGTGTAAAGGGGGTCAGCAAGGGGTGGGTCCGGGGACGGGTCACGGCGGAATAGTCATAGTCCTTAGGCCGGGTGGTGTACCAGCCCTCATAGCGTTTGTCCCCGGCCAGGAAGCCCTGAAACCAGGGGCTTTTTACGCTGCCGTGGTTCACCACAAAATCAAAGGCCAGCTTAAAGCCCTTGCCCAGGGCGGCGATGTCCTCCCAGGTTCCAAAACGGGGGTCCACCTCCCGGTAATCCACCACGGAAAAGCCGTCATCGGAACTATAGGGGTGAAAGGGGAGCAGGTGGAGGTAGGTGAAAGCACCTTCGTTGCGGCGTTCCAGGAAGTTTCCCAGCCAGGACAGGCCGGTTTCCGCAGGGAACGTGTCGGCTAAAGCCGACCCCGGGAGTTCAGCCACAGCTTCCCCGCTTGGATCTTCCGCCGCACTTCCCCGGTCCCCACCTGCAGGGGCCAGCATATCCCCGTAGCTGATCAGAAAGGCATCCCGGTGGGTAAATCCCTGCAGGCCCGGGCCATGTTCGACTCCTTCCAGTATCGAAAGCAGTTTTGCATGGGTCTCCCGGCCCGGCTTATCGCCATAAATAAAGACAAGCAAGTTTTGCAGAGCTTCGCTCTTTTCGTTATCCCCCATTAGGTTGCCAAATCGTGGAGGGAGTCAAAGGGCAGCAAGGCGCCCAGGGTGATATCCACCGTTTTATCCCCGCTACCCCGGAAACGGACCTGGGCTTCTGGGGCCATGAATTCGCTCAGAACCTGTCGGCAGGCGCCACAGGGACCTACGGGGTCCCGGGAATCCGGGGTGGAAATTGCCAGGGCAGTGAAGGAGCGCTGCCCCCGGCTTACCGCAGAAACAACGGCGCTCCGCTCGGCGCAAATAGCGAGGCCGAAGGAACGGTTTTCCACATTACAGCCCGTATAGACCGTCCCGTCATCCCCTAGGAGCGCGGCACCTACCCGGAATTTTGAATAGGGGGCATAGGCCGCATCGGCGGCTTTGCGGGCGGCCAGGAAAAGTTCATCCATATCCATATCAAATCCTCCATAAAGTTGAATTGCGTAATCGTCCATTAACGTATATCATAAAATTCATACTATACGTAATGAAAGGATTAATTATAATGCGAAAAAACTATTTGATGTATCCCCTGCTGCTTACCCTGGCCTTCTCCCTGAATGGGACAGGTTTTTTTGCCCAGTCCATGCAGGACCGGGAGCCCCCGGGAACACGGGGCGGATCAGGCGGCCCGGCAAACTCAGGCCCCGCAGCGGAAGGGGAACTGCCCCTGCGCAGGGTTTCCCTTTTTTCCTCCGGGGTGGCTTACTTTGAACATGCCGGGGAGCTTTCGGGTTCCGCCGAAATTCCCCTCCCCTTCAATGCCGGCGCGGTCAATGACGCGTTAAAATCCCTGGTGATCAACGACTCCGGTTCCCACTCCCCTTCTGTGCAGTACCCTTCGGAACAGACCCTGTACCGCACCCTGCGGAGCCTCCGCATCGATCTGTCGGGGAATCCCGGGGCCGCAGAAATACTGCAAGGATTGCGGGGCGCAGAGATACTGGTCAATGCCACGCCGCCTGTGAGCGGCCGCATTCTGGGTATCGAATACCGGAGCACACCGGGAAGCGGAATCTACGGGGGCGAACCGGTCCGGGAAGCCTGGCTTTCCCTGGTGACTTCCCAGGGCATACGGGTTATGGCAGTTAAGGATATGGTTTCTTTTTCCTTTACCGACCCTTCCCTTAATGGGGACATCCAAAGGGCCCTGGACCTAATCATGGAATCCCGGCAAGCCGAGACCCGGACTCTCAGGGTTGTCTTGCCTGCCCAGGATCGCCGCACAGTATCCCTGAGCTACGTAATCCCCGCGCCGGTATGGAAGGTTTCCTACCGCCTTGATCTCAGCAGGGAACAGCCCCTGCTCCAGGGCTGGGCTATCGTGGACAACGATGGTGACACCGACTGGAACCGGGTTGAACTTTCCCTGGTAACAGGCCGGCCTGTTTCCTTTATTCAGAATCTCTACCCCCCCTATTACCTTGACCGCCCTACCCTTCCCCTGGCCATTGCAGGGGCTGCCGAAGCGCGGAGCTACGACTCAGGCTGGGGTGGCGCGGCTGACGCCGAGGCACTTATGGAGACCCGTGAGTATGCCCCCCAGGCAAAGTCCTTGAGCCGGGCACCGGTACCCGCGCCTCCCCGAGACGGGGCTGCTTATAACTCCGCCATGCAAAGCCTTGCGGGGGGCGCCGAAAGCGCCTCAGGCCGGGAACTGGGGGACCAGTTTGAATTCACCCTGAAAGATCCGGTCACCCTGGCGCGGCAGCAGAGCGCCATGTTCCCCCTGGTGGAGGGGACCGTGGGGGTGAAAAAAACGTTAGTGTTCAGCGGGGAACGGGCTGCTCAAGAGGGGATCATCCACCCGGCTATCAGCGCGGAGCTGACCAACACCACGGGCATGAAGCTCCCCGCAGGGCCGGTCACGGTTTTTGACGGCGGTTCCTATGCCGGGGACGCGCTGCTGGGATTCTTTCCTACCGGGGAAAAGCGGCTCATCTCATACGGAGAGGATCTTTCCGTATCCGGGGCGGTCATTGCCTCATCAACCCCGGTGGTCAGAACAGTTACCATAAGCGGTGGGGTCATGGTAATAGCACGGAGGATCAGCTTTGAACGATCCTACACCATCAATAACGCTTCCGGTGAACGGAAACAACTGATCCTGGAGCACCCCATAACTGCGGGAACAGCATTGGTGATGCCCGCAGAATTCGACGAGCGCACAGATACTCTCTATCGTTTCAGCATGAACCTTTCTGCTGAACGGGAACTTACCATTACTATCCGCGAAGAACTCCCCCTGGAGGAACGAATAGTCCTGACCCAGCTCCTGGCGGAGAATTTTGCGGCCTACGCCACAAACCAGGAAATACCCGCCAATGCCCGGGCAGCCCTCCAGCAGGCTATAGAACTGAAGAAGGCCGCAGACACCGCAAAGGCGGCGCAGCTTGAAATTGAGGGGCAGCGGACTTACCGCACAGCCGAACAGGACCGTATCCGGCGCAACCTGGAAGCGGCGGGAAACCAGACGCCCCAGGGGCAGGAGTACCTTAAACGGCTGGTCGCCATGGATACAGAAATCGATGCACTTTCCGCCAGTGTTGACGAAGCCAGGAAAACTGCACAGGCCGCGCAGAAAGAGTACGAGGATTATCTGGGGAGACTTGATATATAGAAAAAACAGGAATAACCACAGAGGCGCAGAGAGAAGAAAAGGGCAGAAAACTTCCTCCCCCTTCCTCCGTGTACTCTGTGTTCTTCCTCTGCGACTCTGTGGTAAATCTTCTTATGTATTTTCTCCATTAATCCGGGGAAAGCCCTGGCCCGCCGGTATCCGCGCTTCCCGTATCTTCCGCCCGGATCTGTACCCGGCGAATTTTACCGCTGATGGTCTTGGGAAGTTCGCTTACAAACTCTATTATCCGGGGGTACTTATAGGGTGCGGTAGTCTTCTTCACATGGTTCTGGAGCTCCAGCTTCAGTTCCTCCGAAGCGGACCAGCCCTTGGCGAGGATTACTGTGGCTTTGACCACTGTGCCCCGGTCTGCATCGGGGACACCGGTGATGGCGCATTCCAGGACTGCTGGATGTTCCATGAGGGCGCTTTCCACTTCAAAAGGGCCAATGCGGTAGCCTGAGCTTTTGATCACATCGTCGGAACGGCCCACAAACCAGTAGTAACCGTCTTCATCCCGCCAGGCAACATCACCGGTATGGTAGACATCATCGTGCCACACACTTTTAGTGAGCGCTTCATCCCGGTAATAGCCGTGAAACATTCCTATGGGCCTACGCCGGTCTGTGCGGACCACCAGCTGGCCTTCTTCCCCCATATCGCAGGAGCTGCCATCTTCCCGGAGGAGGTCCACGTCATAGCCCGGGGAGGGCCTACCCATGGAGCCGGGCTTAGGTTCCATCCATTGTAAGGTAACCATTGTAACCGTGAGTTCGGTCTGGCCGTAACATTCGTGGAGCTTGAGCCCCGTACCCGCGAGAAACTGCTCGAATATCTCCGGGTTCAGGGGTTCCCCCGCAACGGTACAGTGTTTCAGGGAAGAAAAATCGTATTTTTTCAGATCTTCCTTGATAAAGAAGCGATACACCGTAGGGGGGGCGCAAAAGGTGGTAAGCCGGTTTTTGGAAATAATTTCCAGCATCGCCGGGGGATCAAAGCGATCGTAATCGTACACAAATATTGCGGTCCCGCAGAGCCACTGCCCGTAAATTTTGCCCCAGGCGGCCTTGGCCCAGCCGGTGTCTGAAACGGTAAGGTGGAGTCCCCCGGGGACCACCTGGTGCCAGTATTTTGCGGTGGCAATGTGCCCCAGGGGATAGGCAAAGTCATGCTGCACCATCTTGGGCATCCCCGTGGTGCCCGAGGTAAAGTAGAGGAGCATGGTGTCATTATTGGTGTTCACCTTTGGAGGGCGGGTAAAATTATCCGGAGCTTTTTCCACAAGAAAATTAAAATCAGCCCATGGCGACTTGGCTGCTTTTCCGGGCTGTGCCTCTTTAGGGGAATGGACGGATCGCACAAAGGCCTTGTAGCGCAGGGATACTTTTCTCGCAGTATTACTATGCATTTTTGCCAGAGCCTCATCAACACGATTCATCACCTGTTCATCGTCCACGCAGACAATCCCGGCTATGTCCGCAGCCTCAACCCTGTAAACAATATCCTTGACGGTCAGGAGATGGGTCGCAGGAATGGCAATGGCGCCGATTTTGTGGAGGGCCAGGAGCGTGGGCCAGTATTCATGGCGGCGCTTGAGGATAATCATCACCGGGTCTCCCTTGCCTATGCCCGCATCCAGGAACACCTGGGCCGCCTTATCCGAGAGCCGTTTTATATCGCCGTAGGTAAATTCCGCTTCGGCGCCTTTTTCGTCACGCCATACCAGAGCCCGATCATTTCCTCGCTCAGCAGCAATGGTATCCATCACATCCCAGGCAAAGTTAAAATTTTCCGGTATGTTCACAGAATAATTGTTGTAATAATCCTCATAGGAATCAAAGGTATCCCGGGATAAATATTTCTCCAGCATCGGAAAAGCCTCCTTTTAGAAAAGTTGTTAAAGAACCATGGCGAGAAAACGGGCGCGCTGCCCTCCCAGGGCTTTCATACCGTGGGGCTCGCCGGAATCATAGTAGATACTGTCACCGGGACCCAGTTCCATTTCATGACCCCCGACAGAAATCAAGAGCCGACCCTCCAGGACATAGTCAAATTCCTGCCCCGGATGGGTGTTGAAGCTCAGGGGTTTCTGCTCTGTGTCTGCGGCTGCTTCCACCAAGAAGGGTTCCCCCTTTTTGTGGTGAAAATTGTGGGCCAGGTTCCAGTGGGTATACATGGGGCGCCGGATCACTTCAGTGCCTTGAGCCGCACGGGTCAGGCAAAAAGTCCTGAGCCGGGACGGCTTGCCCATGACCAATTCGGTCAGATCCACACCGAAATGGTTTGCTATTTCCACCAGGGCGCCCACGGAAATTTCCGCTTCACCGGACTCCCATTTTTTGTACTCCGGGGTATCAAAACCCAATTCATCGGCCAGGGCTTCCGCACTGATCCCCTCTATTTCCCGCAATACCCGCATACGGGCGGCAATCTCGATCTTCTCTTCTGCCATAAAGCCTCCTTTTAACCCGACCTTGCCCGGGATACGAGCTTGGAAGGATACTCTTTTCCAAGATAATAGGAATACTGATACTTAGCCTGACGGATAAGCATATCATGCCCGTTCATAACACGACAGCCTGCTGCAGCGGCCCGGATCAGGAACCGGGTACGCTCGGGCTTGTAGATGAGGTCCATCACCACTTCTGTTCCCTTAAATGCGTAGATCTCCAGAGGGTCTCCCTCAATATCCGGGTCCATACCCACTGAAGTGGTCTGCACAATAATATCGCTGTAAGCGTTCATCAGCTCGGCGCCATGTGTGTCCAAGCTGCCCCAGGCGAAGCGGTAGGGGGCCGCTTCTTCCCGGGCCCGTGGTACGGTACGGTTCAGAATCAGGGCCTTTCCCTTAAGGCGGAATATTTCCGCCGCCACTGCCTTGGACACCCCGCCTGCGCCAATGATGGTGATCCGGCAGCCCTTGAAATTTGTCTTTCCGATAAAATCCAGGAGGGAATCCGAAAAGCCCCGGGCATCGGTATTAGCTCCGGTCCAGCCATCTTCTTCTGCTATGAGGGTATTACAGGCGCCCAATGTTTCTACATCGCCTAACTTCTTATTCAAATAAGGAATGACCTTCTCCTTATAAGGAATGGTTACCGACACGCCCTGGAGCTTGATCTCAGCGGCAAGCTGCATGAAGGGGTCCACCGAATCCGAAGGGAAAGGTACATATACTGCGTCGGTATTTTCCGAAGTAAAGACTGCGTTGAAAAAAGCAGGACTGGAGCTTACCTTAAGGGGATAGCCCAGGATGCCGAAAAGCCTGGTCTGGGAAGTGAGTTCCCTGAAACGGTACAGCTCCACCAGTTCCCGTGGGGAGATTTGACCCGGAGCGGCCGGGGGGAAATCGGAATCCTGCTCCGTGCCCTCGGCGGAGGCATAACTCAGGTGGCTGCCCAGATATTCCGCCAGAATACGGGTGCTGGTCCCCATGTGTCCCATACAGAGCAGTATCTTTTCGATACCCGCAGTATCTTTAGCGGCCCGGTACACCCGAAGCACATCATCAAAACCGTGGGGCATCACCGCTACTTTTGCAATTTCATCCCCCACATGAAGCAGTCCCCGGATCTTTCCGGGCAAATCCTCATCCACCCCCTGAAGGTTATGGTAAGACCGGATGATCCGGGTACCAAAGGTGCGGGCCGCTTCTTCAAGGCTAGGGACATTGAGGTCTTCCTCCAGATCCACATAGGCAAAATTATGCCGCCGGTCCGCCTCCGCAAAGGCCAGGCCTTTGGAAAAGAGGCTAATCCGGGCGCCTTCACCGCCGGCAAACTTGCCGCCGTCCATTTTTCTGCGTATGGTTAACAGCACCGGCAAGCCCGCCTGTTCGGGGAAACGACGGATCAGCAGGCGTTCATCCGGCTCCAGATGGTCAACCCGCAGCTCCGCCATATCAACATACTTCCGGTGTTTTTCCAAAACCTCCAGATCTTTGGCAATGGTTTTTCCGGTGAGGCAGAGACATATCTTCGCCATAACAACTCCTCATAAATCGCAGATAGAAATCAAGCCTTAAAAATCGGAACGATAAATAAAAATCGACTCCACCCGTCCGGCGTTATCCAGGTTCACCCGCAATTGCAGGGGCCAGGATCGGGAAGGCAGAGCATAGAGCAGGTACCCGCTGAAGCTTTGTACCCCATCCCCCAGGATCAGAGAAACCACCCCCCCGGGATCGCCCAGGGTAATACCGTAGGCGGTTCTTACCGAAACCTGCCATACCCGGTCTTTAAAAACATACATATCCCGGTCATTATACACAAAAACCACATCGTCCTGCCACTCCTCAGCTCCTCGGATCGTATATACCGATTCGGGAACCCCGTAGCGGGCATACACCAAGCTAAGGGTAAGCCCTATGGGCTGGGCAGGGTCCCCGGGGAGTTCCTGCTCCCCGGAAAAGGACTGAGGGAAAAGGCTTACCCCACCCAGAAACAGAAAAGCTACCAAACAGGTAAAGAAGCGAGCCCTGGGCTGAATGAAGCGTAATTTGCAACGAAGTTTCCCGCATAACAGTATTGCTATCACGATGGTTTCTTCCCCTTTTTCTTTTTCCTAAGATTCCATAAGACTTTCCGCAGGGCTTCTGCGATAGAAAAAAGGTTCCGTATGAGGGGTTTATAGGTATAGTCCCAGGTTCCCGGGCGGTGAATGATCCGCCCTCCAAAGCCGGTTTTAAAAAGGTAAAGCCCTGCCATGGGATGGCCCGGATCGGCGGACGGAGGTATACCGAAAAGATCATACACCCTACACCCCGCAGCCTTGGCATCCTCCATGGCCTTCCACTGGAGGGCATAAGCCGCCATGAGGTTACGGTCCTGGTTTGAGGTAGCGCCGTAGAGATAGGTCGCCTCAGTTTTCCTGAAAAGCACGATATTGGCAGCCAGCGCCCTCCCCTGGTATTCTGCAATATAGAGCCGCAGTTCCTGGCCGGAATCGGCGGGATACTCCCCGCAATGGGAAAACAGGGTTTCATAATAGGAAATGTCATGAATGCTGATGCCGTCCCGTTTTGCGGTCTCCTGGAAAAGGGCATAAAAGGTACCCAGTTCCTCCGCCCCTGTAAATCGTACGGTTACTCCCTTCTTTTTCGCCAACCCTATGTTGTAGCGCCACTTGGGTTTCATCTGCTTGAGGATATCCTCCTCAGACGGAACAAGGTCCACCAGGGCCGTGTCCGGGGGCTGCACCGATGCTGCGGCCCGGGAAAAAGGCGGGTAGATCTGCGGCGGGGGAGTTTCCGCGCCCTCGGTATACCAGGGGGGATCGAAACGGATAAAGGCGGTATTTTCAGGCAGCAGGGGTTGCAGGGCCCGGGCAAGTTCCAGGAGGATCCGGCTCTTTCCCTCATCATCGGGGAAAAATCCCGGGGGCAGTTCGGGCCCCCAAGGCACATAAGCGAAGGAAGCCCCAAAGGCCAGGCGCCGGCGTATCACCAGAAGAGGCATGGCAACCGGGCCCCGGGGGCCGGTCCCGGCATCTGCATACCAGCTGATCAGGAAGGATCGGGCAGTCCACCCGAACCGCGCCTTAAAGCTGCCCCAAAACCCTGATTGCAGGAAAGAGGCGGCCCCATTACAGGCGGCAAGATCCGCGAGAACTATCCCCCGGATCCCGTAGGGGGATTTTCCGGGGGCGCTCATCAGTGAACTTCTCCTGTGGAAATAATTTTTGTTTTAAGCGGAATGCCGCCGGCGTTCAGAGCTTTACCCCCAACAGTAACCTGGTGATCCTTCACCAGTATGGGGATGGTAAAAAATGTGTCGATGCTTATTTCCCCGGCATCCCGAAGCTCCTGCCCCTCAATGCCCACACGGGTTCCCGTAGGCAGTTCCCCGGCGTCCAGCACCTCTACCCGCTCGTTGCCCTCAGCATCCCTATCCGAAGCGGCCAGGAGCATACCCCGGCTTTCAACCCCCCGGAGCTTGGCGGCCTTGAGATTGTACGCAACGATAATGCGCTTGTGGAGCAGCTCCTCTTCTTTATAAAAGGGAACCAGCCCGGAAACAATGATCCGTTCTTCCAAAACGCCCTCAGTATTGGTGATATTCAGGGTTTCTATGTAGAGTTTGTCCGCTTTGGGGTGCCGCTCTATCTTTACAATTTCTGCAACCCGGAGATCCAGGGTAAGCGCAAAAGCTGCGGGAAGCTCCGCCTCAGGAATCGGGGCGCTCTCCGGCTTTGCAGGAGCAGCCGGCTTCGGTGCCCCGGCCTGGCCGGACCCTTGACTAGCGACAGCTTTGTTAGCGGCGGCGTCCCCGGCAGCAGTTTGAGCGACGGCTGTCTTGTCGGCAGCATCCCGGTCGGCCCGTTCCTTCTGGCTTCCGGAATAACGTTCCCGCAGTTCCGCTATTTGCTCATCCTCCAACTTGGTGAAAAGGACCTCGCTTTTTACCACCTCGTGGAGCCCCTTGTCCCGGCCTATATCGTCCCAGGTAATAACCTTGTCTATCGCAGCAATCTTGATCTCAGGGATATTGTGCCCCGCTATCCTGAGTCCCGGCAATTTTATTCCCTCCTTCTTCTTCCCAATGGAAAGGCCGAAGAAGGAGGCAATTTTTTCTGCCGCCTGGGGCATATAGGGCTCGATCATTACCGCAATATCCCGGACCACATGGCAGAGGTCCCGAATCAGGGCTTCCGCAGCCGGGGGGTCATCCTTTCGGGTCCGCCAGGGTTCGCCGTCCTGGAAGGTCTTATTGGCAAATGAAGAAAGTTCAAAGATCGCCCGAAACGCATCCCGCAGGTCAGAGCGCTCCAGCTTTTCCGCAATATCCGCCTCAAAGTCCCGCACGGTTTCCCAGAGGCCGGTATTTTCGGGAAGCAGGATACCCCCGGGGGCCAGAATCCCGGTACCGGGAATTTTCCCGTCATAGTAGCGGGTCACAAAGGACAGGGTCCTATTTACCAAGTTGCCCAGGTTACCGATCAGTTCCCCATTCACCTTTTCCTGAAAATCTTTCCAGGTAAAGAGGGCATCCGCCTTTTCCGGCCGGTTGTAGAAAATGTAGAAACGCCAAATATCCGCCGCAATGCCGGTCTCCATCACATCGGTTCCAAAGACCCCCACCCCTCTGGTCTTGGAAAACTTGCCGCTTTCGTAGTTCAGGTATTCCGTGCTGGACATGTGATGAAGCATGGTCCAGTTATCCCCGGACCCTAAAAGGCTGGAAGGGAAGATCACCGTGTGGAAGGGGATATTGTCCTTCCCGATAAACTGGAACAGTTCCACCTCATCGGGGTTTTTCCACCAGTCATCCAGGAAGGCATGCCAACTCTGGGTCTTAAGTCCCTTGGCAGTCTCCGCACCCAGGTTCCCGGTAATGGAAATATAGCCGATGCAGGCGTCAAACCACACGTAAAAAACTTTATTTTCATACCCTTCTTTGGGCACCGGGATCCCCCATTTAAGGTCCCGGGTAATGGCCCGTTCCCGCAGGCCGTCCCTGAGCCAGGCCTGGGTCATCTGTACGGCATTTTTTGACCAAAAGCCCTTTACTGAAGCTTCCTGTATCCAGGGATCAAACTTATCCCGGAGCTTGGGGAGATCCAGGTAGAGGTGTTTGGTGGATTTTAAGGCCGGGGTGGAACCACAGCTTGCACAGCGAGGCTCTTTAAGCTCCGTAGGGTCCAGGAGCTTACCGCAAGATTCGCATTGGTCCCCCCGGGCGTCGGCATAGCCGCAATGGGGGCAGGTCCCCCGGACATAGCGGTCCGCCAGGAACCGGTCACAATGGCTGCAATGAAGCTGCTCGATGGTATGTTCGGTGATAAACCCGTTGGCATCCAGTTTTTTGAAAATATCCTGGGTAACCTCGGTCTGAATTGGGGTGGAAGTGCGCCCGAATTTGTCAAACCCGATATTGAACCAGCGGTAAATCTCCGCATGGATGGTATAGTACCGGTCGCATAGTTCCTGGGGACCAATCCCCTCCTCGGCGGCCCGGGTTTCCGTGGCGGTGCCGTATTCGTCGGTGCCGCAGATGTAGAGGGTGTCGTAACCCCTGAGCCGGCAGAACCGGGCAAAGGCATCGGCGGAAAGAACCTGAATCAAGTTACCCAGATGGGGAACATTGTTTACATAAGGAAGTGCAGAGGTAATTAATCGTCGCTTCATAAGAGTCAACTATAGTAAAAGGAAGGGGATTTTACAATCCCATAATGCAAAGCCCGCCGCAGGAGGTCCATAGACCGTCCGCATATCATTCGATTATAGTCGATATTTATATCATTTTTCACATATATGTCGATTATATTCGACGATTTACTTGATAAAAGCCGATTAATTGAGTATTATTATACTATGAAAATTGAAAGGGAATCATACTTGTCCCAAATCAGGCCCTTTATAAATACCCCGTTCATCAAAGTTTTAACCGGTATCAGGCGCTGCGGGAAATCGACAATTTTAGAATTGCTAAAAGATGAGCTTATCGCCTCGGGTATAAATGAAAAAGCGGTGGTCCACATCAATCTTGAATTGTATAGTATAGAGGACATCCTGATCCCGGAAAAATTGGTGAAGGAAATAACCGAGCGCCTGGAAATCAGTCCTAAGATATACCTTCTGTTGGATGAGGTACAATTGCTTTCCGGTTGGGAACGGGTGATAAATTCATTTTTTGCTGCAAAGAACGCCGACATATTTATTACCGGCTCAAACTCCACCCTTCTTTCATCAGAGTTAGCAACCCTGTTATCAGGACGATATGTGCAATTTACCATACGACCACTTTCTTTTGCGGAGTACCTCACTTTTATCCGGGATATCAGAAATAGTTCCATTAGTGATCCTACGGCCCATATTTGGGATTATATTAAACTGGGAGGATTTCCTACAATTCACTATTTCAAAGAAATGAACAGTGCCCTGATTTACAAAGCAGTTTCCGATATCTATTCTACGGTTGTTCTAAAAGATGTGATGCAAAGGAATGGCCTGCGAAATACTGATATGTTGGAACGGGTGGTACGATTTGTTTTTGACAATGTGGGCAAGCTGTTTTCGGCCCGGAGCATATCAGGTTATTTTACCAGCCATGGACGAAAATTAAGCGTGGATACGATTTTAGATTATATTACGGCCCTTGAAAGGGCCTATATTATTGAAAAGGTCCACCGTTATGATATTAAGGGCAAAAAATTACTGAACCTTCAGGAAAAATATTTTGTGTCCGATGTCTCTTTCATCCATGCCCTGTTAGGGTACGATGATAACAGAATTGCCGGAATTATGGAGAACATTGTATACAATGAACTTAGGCGCAAGGGATGGGAGGTATTCACCGGACAGCTTAATGATAAGGAAATTGATTTTGTATGCACGAAACAAAATGAAAAAATGTATATTCAGGTTACCTACATTATTAATAACGATCTAAAGATTATTGAACGAGAATTTGGCAATCTTTTAAAAATAAAGGATCAATTTCCAAAATATGTAGTCAGCCTGGATAAAAACCGAACGAGTTCCGTTGAAGGGGTACAGCATATCTACCTGCCGGACTTTTTATTGATGGAGAATGCTGACTACAAATCATGAATTACAATGTCATTTTTAATTTACCGCAAAAACAAGGGGAAGGTGAAAGAAAAGAGAGGTAACGCAAAGGCGCCTGGCGCCACTGGCAAAAGAAAGGCCCGGCTTATTGCTAAACCGGGCCGAAGAAATTCAGTGTACCACCGCTGGTCTTTTGCAGTCCCTCAAAGCCGTAACAATATTTACGGATAATTAGTGGTAAATGTATCGATAGAAGGACGATAAACAATATACGAAATTTTGTCACCGTCTGTGCTTGTACATTTTAACCGGAGGTATAATCTATCTTCCTCAACATAACTTGCATAATTTTTAAGGGTGTACGTTTTTGCACTCCCTGCAAGAGTAGCACCATCTAAATACACACCATCTGACTGTATTGAAATCACAATGTTATCAGGCGCTTTATAAGTGTATAAGCCATTGGGAGTCTTTCCCGATGTTTTAAGCGTCCAGTTAAAAACCAGATCGTTGCCGCTTTTTTTTGTAGTGCTGATGGTGAAGAGCGCTTGATCAATTCTATATTCGATTTTTTCTTCCGCAGCGCTCACCGTAATACTAAAATCCTTTGTGTAGTCAGAAGAAGCAGTGGCTCCATTGGTGATAGTTGCCGTAACCGTTACCGTGCCCGCCTTTGTGGTGCTGAGGGTACTACCGGAAATAGAAGCCCCGGTAGTTCCTGCGGCACTTACACTCCATTTGATGGTTTTGTTCGTGGCGCCAACCGGTGCAACCGTACCAGTCAGGGTAAGATTGGTTCCCGCAGTAGCCTTAGTAGGGACGCCGGTGATACCGGTTACTGCAACAAATTCATCATCGTCGTCACCACCTTTATTGTCACCACCACTTTGATCATCACCATCACCGTCTTTCGCACCAACAGTAATAGTAAAATTCTTTGTGTAATTACCAGAAGCAGTACCATTGGTGATAGTTGCCGTAACCGTTACTGTACCCGCTTTTGTGGTGCTGAGCGTAGTTCCGGAAATAGAAGCCCCGGTGGTTCCTGCTGAATTTACACTCCACTTGATAGTTTTGTTCGTGGCACCGGTCGGAACAACCGTACCGCTCAGAGTAATATTGGTTCCCGCAGTAGCCTTAGTGGTGACTCCGGTAATATTCGTAACTGCGACAAATTCACCATCATCATCATCCTTGTCATCCTTGTCATCCTTGTCATCACTAGTTGTGCTTTTGGTAAAAGTCATAGGCGTACTACCGTTAGCCGGAGTAACCGTCAGATTTGTCCCTGAAATGATGGCGGTACCGTATATTTTGCCGCTTTCTGTTAATGTCGCGGTATTACCCAAAATGGTATAGGCTCCGGTACCAGAGAAGCCGCCGCTTACAGCCCAGGTACCGACAGAAGGAAAGGTTAATGTCAGTGCCTGATCGCCTGTTCCGCTGGTCCAAGTCCCCACAAAAAGATTGGTATAACTGCCACTGGGGGGGCTAGTGGGGTCACCTGAATTGCTATCACCACAGCCAACAAAAACTATTCCGAATACCAGTAAAATAGCCAGCATTCCCACAAAAAAACCATGTTTTTTCATAATCGCATCCCCTTTGCCATCTGGCACTGAACCGGGTTCCCCACCCTTTCTGGTGGAGAAAACACCAGTGCGTCCCCCATGAGACTACCCGGCGTTTTCCGGTAAAACAGGCAAAATTTTCTAAATTTCACCCTCGAATTTCAAAATATCATGCAAAATATTATCTGTCAAGTAATAATAAATATCCAATAGATAGTTATCAGAAAAAGATAAGTCTATATTATTACCTTACAGATAAGCAGGCTGAAAAAATGGCACGGCTTCGTGAAATTTTTGCAAATAACTTGAAAGAAAACCGTAAAAAATGTGGGTTTTCCCAAGAAAAACTGGCCGAAATGGCCGAAGTATCTACTCATTATATCGCCATGATAGAACTTGCCCGTAATTTTCCTACATCAGAAATTATTGAACGCCTTGCTGCCGTTCTGGACATCGAAATCTATGAACTATTTGTGGTTTCCCATTCTCCTAAAGAGGAACTGGAGAAACTTCGCCGGACACTTGTTACTGAAATACGGCAGATGGTTGAAGAGGCGGTGGAAACCGCTTTTGCAAAGCGGGATAAGAAGCCGAAAGGGTAATTCTTCACTACAGAAACGGCCCAAAGTAATCAGGCAGGGGTGCACTCAGATCCAGCGCAAACCCGCAGAGGCTTTCCGGTATAAGCAGCCGGCTGGAATGGAGCAGCAGCCGCTTAAGCCCCTGTTCTTTGCGGAGCTTTTTGTTCAGGGGAAAGTCGCCGTACTTATCGTCCCCCAGGATGGGGTTCCCGATGGACGCCAAGTGTCGGCGTATCTGGTGCATACGCCCAGTGCCCAGCTCCAGTTCCAGCAAGGAGAAGTCCAAAAGGTGACTGTCACCATTAATGCAGCGGTAAGTGGTTTTAGCTTTCCGGGATGCCCCCCGGATTTCCAGGTCCGTTTCTATGGTCCCCGACTCAGGCTTAGGGCAGCCTGAGCAAACCGCCAGGTACAGCTTTAAAACGGTACCTGGCACGGATCGTGCGAAGATGCCTGAAAAAAGGGCCGCCGCCTCTTTGCTTTTGGCAACAAGGATGAGCCCTGAGGTGTCCTTGTCCAGGCGGTGGACTAGGAGGGGCCGGGGGCTGAATTCCGCAGCCAGGAGGGAGTCCAGGGACACCCCTACCCCTTCCCCGCCCTGCACCGCCAGGCCCGCAGGTTTGTTCAGGACCATGCAGAGTTCATTTTCAAAAACAAGGTCAATATGCTTCAATTGAAATACACCCTTTTTATCAACGAAAAAAAACAAGAGGAGTTTTCCCAATATACCGATTATCATAGTACCATGATCAAGCAAAAAATGTTTATCCCACCCCTACGGAACTCTCTGATGGCAGCCTTGCTAGGGGCCCTGCTTTCCATACCCGTTTTCGCGGAGCCCCTGGTCTCACCCACCTGGGGATTTCGTCTGGATTTGCCCGAAGAGTACCAGTACCTGAGCGGCGATGGGAAGGACAAGTTTTCTTTCCGATCAACCGAAGGCGCAAACTTTGAAATGGTGGTGTACCCTCCGGGCTCGCAACAGGCCCAGTCCCTGGAAGCCCTGGCCCAGGATACCCAGAAGAGGCTTAATAATAAGGGGGAGATAAGCTTTTTTACCTATCAGGATAAAAAGGCCGCTCTGATAGAGCTTGATTTTTCAATCCCCGCCGCTCAGACCGGGGGCAGAAACACGGGAAAGAATACTCCCCTGAAAGGATGGGGGCTTTGTGTGGAAATGGACGCCCGAGCAAACGGGGTTCCCATACTCCTTGCCCTGGCATACGGGGATGCGGGGAATGCGGCCCTGGAAATACTCCATCTTTCCGCCCTGGATTCCATTGCCCCAACCAATGCCGACCGGCGGGTTCCCGGGCCGGTTACGGATTTTTCCTATCCCCGGGGAAACCTGGTACAGGTTAGCCTGGCGGGCCTGGGGGTGAAGGCCCAGGTCGGCGAGTTTGATGAAGAGGGCGCCCAGTATTTGGTGGACCGGGAATTCGAAGTGCTGCAACTTTCAGCCTCCACCCCCCGGTGGAAGCAGGCCTGGACCCGTTTCTACCGGGCTATATACCGGGACTCCTTCAGCCGTCTGGGTGAAGCCGCCTTTGCCCTGGAACGGTACTGGGATGTGCCGGCAGGAACGGGCCCATCCGAAGCTGAAGCCCTGGTTACCGCAGGGAAGGCCCTGGCTTGGGTACAATCCTTTAACTATGAGCGGAATCTTTTGGGCAGTGACTTTATAAACCTGATCAGCGCCGCCGTCCAGGGCCGGGGTGACTGCGACAGCCGCGCCATGCTCTGGGCTATCATCATGGAACAGGCGAACATCCCTGCGGCTATCATGGTTTCCGCAGACTACGGCCACGCCATGGGGCTCATCGATCTTGCAGGGCCCGGAGCCCGCTTTGATTGGGAAGGAAAGCGCTGGCTGGTTGCGGAAACCACAGCGAAGGTTTCCCTGGGACTCATCGGGCAAAATGTGAGCGATCCCGCCCACTGGCTGGGGGTTGTGTTTTAGACTCCGTTTTTTTCAAAACTAATTGACACTTGGTTTGATTTGTTTTATACAAAAAGAAATTCCGATTAAAGGTGCTTATGCCGGAACAACTGCTTTGTATAAAAAATTTTTCTCTTACGGTCAGCAAAAATAACCTGCGCCTGATAGATCGGGTGGATCTTTCTATTGATAGGGGAGAAATAGTAGGGGTTGTAGGCGAATCGGGCTGCGGTAAAAGCATCACCGCCCTTTCTATAATGAACCTGCACCCTGCAAAAATGTTCCAAACCGGGGGAGAAATACTCTTTGAGGGGCAAAACCTGCGGGACCTGGATGAAGATCGGATGATCAAGGTTCGGGGGGACCGGATTGCCATGATTTTCCAGGAACCCATGACCTCCCTGAACCCTGTTTATACTATAGGCTGGCAGATTGCCGAAATGTTGACCCTCCACCGGCAAATGAGCAAACGGGAAGCCATGCGCGAAGCCTTGGAACGGCTCAATTTGGTGGCGATTTCATCCCCCGAGGATGTGCTGCTCCGGTATCCCCATCAGTTATCGGGGGGCATGCGCCAGAGGGTGATGATCGCCATGGCCATGGCCAACAACCCAAAGCTCCTCATCGCCGATGAGCCCACCACTGCCCTGGATGTGACCATCCAGGCCCAAATCTTAGACCTGATGCTGGAACTCCGTGAAAAAACCCAGGCGGGAATTATGCTGATCACCCATAACCTGGGGATGGTGGCGGAAATGTGCGATCGGGTGACGGTCATGTATGCCGGCCAGGTGGTGGAGGAAGCGGAAGTAAAAGAGCTTTTCCAGAACCCCAAACATCCCTATACAATTGGCCTTATGGCTTCCCTTCCCCGGCTTGACGATGAACGAACCAGGCTTGACGCCATTCCCGGAAGCGTACCCGCTCCCCAGAGCTTTGATAAAACCGCCTGTCGTTTCGCCCCCCGTTGCGGTTATGCCCGGGAAGAATGTAAGACTGTCAAACCTGTCATGATACGAATCAGCGAAACCCACCATGCTTGCTGTCATCTGATAAAAGGCCAAGGGGCCGTGGCATGAGCCCCTTATTGACGGTAAAAAACCTTACCAAGCATTTTCCCGTTTCTCACCGTTTGTTTTTTGCCGGTAAAAAACGCCTGCGAGCCCTGGACGGCATCAGTTTTGAGGTAGCCGAGGGGGAAACCCTGGGGATAGTTGGCGAAAGCGGTTCCGGAAAATCCACCGCCGCCAGGACCATCCTGCGGCTCATTGAGCCTACCGGGGGGGAAGTAATTTTCGACGGCCAGGATATCATGAAGCTCCAGGGGGAAACCCTGCGCAAATTCCGCAAGAACGCCCAGATGATCTTCCAGGATCCCTACGCCTCCCTGAATCCCCGGCTCACCATTGGCGAAATTATTGAAGAACCCATGAAATACCATGGCTTCGACGATCATACGGACAGGAAAGAAAAGGTCATGAGCCTCCTTAGGGAGGTGGGGCTTCACCCGGATTATCATGCCCGGTTCCCTTTCCAGTTTTCCGGGGGGCAACGGCAGCGAATTGGCATCGCCCGGGCGCTGTCCCTGCAACCCCGGCTGATCATTGCTGATGAGCCCGTATCGGCGCTGGACGTTTCTGTGCAGGCTCAAATTCTCAACCTCTTCATGGATCTTCAGTACGTGCATAAGTTTACCTATATTTTCATCGCCCACGATCTCAGTGTGGTTAAACATATCAGTAACCGTATCGCAGTCATGTACCTGGGGGAAATTGTGGAAATTGCGGAAAAACATGAACTGTTTAAAAACCCTCTGCATCCATACACCCAGGCGCTTATCAGCGCTATTCCTGAGCCAAACCCTTTAAAAAAACGAAGCCGGATAATCCTTACCGGGGATATACCCAGCCCCATAGATGTACCTAAGGGCTGCCGGTTTTACAGCCGATGCCGATTCTGTACAGTCCTTTGCAGGGATGAACGTCCTAAACCCTTTGAAAAAAACGGGCATAAGACGCTTTGCCATTTGTATCACTAGGACCATAAAAAGGGGTGTAAACTTGGGTAAATATTTATTGGGCCGCCTTGTCCGGGGTGTTATAACGTTTTTTATCGCCGCCACGATTACTTTTTTGATCCTGCGCCTTATGCCCAGCGACCCGGCCACGATTATGATGGATCCCCGGATGAGCCAGTTGGACAGGGATCTGATGCTCCACAATTTTGGCCTGGACAGGCCGGTTCCGGTTCAGTACGCATATTATCTCAAGAATATGCTCCATGGTGACCTGGGCCTCTCTTTCTCCACCAGGGCGCCCGTAGGAAAGATGCTCATGGAACGTATACCCTGGACCCTGCTCCTTATGGTCTGCGTTATTATTAACTGTTTTATCTGGGGCATACCCATTGGGGTTGTTGCGGCAAAGCGGCGCAATACCTGGCTGGATCGATTCATAAATGTGTTCACCGTCATTGGAACTTCCATATTCGTACCATCCCTGGGAGTATCCCTGCTCTATCTTTTTGGCCTCAAGTTTCCAATCCTGCCAATAGGCGGTACCCATACGCCGGGGGTTACCGGGGTCGCCTATGTGATAGACGTTGTCCGGCACATGATCCTCCCGATTTTTACATTGACTTTTGTGAACCTGGCTAATTATGTGTGGTATATGCGGGCTTCAATGATAGAAATACTGAATGAGGATTATATGCGCACAGCCAGAAGCAAAGGAATGACGGAAAACCGCGCTGTGTGGCGCCACGGCGTCAGGAACGCTTTGATCCCCACAGTAACCATGACCGGGCTTCTCATGGGCGCAATGGTGGGCGGTTCCATTCTGACCGAGACCGTTTACTCCTACCCCGGGGTTGGCAGGCTGATTTATGAAGCCGTTCAACGGCTTGATTTTCCTGTACTCCAGGGGGCGTTCCTGATGCTCTCATTTGTAGTTATCCTCCTGGGAGTAGTGGTAGATATACTATACATTACGCTGGATCCCAGGATAAACCTGAGTTAAGGGAGAAAACGGTGCCCAATAGTGAATTCGAGCTTCAAAAACCACTGCCCTCTCAAAGGGCCACAGGAGACGCTCCGGATTTTTCGGAGGACAGCTATGAGAAACTTCCCAAGCCTAAGAGCATATTTTATACCTTTTTTCGCCACAAGCTGGGGGTCGCAGGTTTTATCGGGGTACTCGTCATCCTGCTGGTCGCCCTGCTGGCGCCTGCGATAACTCCCCTGCCCCAGGGCTACGGCGCCTATGAGGATGTGGTAAAATCGCCGGGGGGTAAATACGCCTTTGGAACCGATGCCATGGGCCTGGATGTTTTTAGCGAGGTTATCTGGGGCGCCAGAACTTCCATTCGGGTTGGGATAATGGTGGCGCTGTACTCGTCCCTTATTGGGGTTCCCCTGGGTCTCCTGGCGGGTTATTTCGGCGGAAAGCTGGACGGCCTTATTATGGCCGTAACGGATCTGTTTTTAACCCTCCCTATGCTGCCCTTGATGATTATCATGGCTGCTATCATGGGGGCCAGTATTTCTAACGTGGCCTTTGTCATAGGCATACTGTCCTGGCCCCGCATCGCCAAGGTAACCCGGGCATCAGCCCTGGAGGTAATGGGGATGCAGTACATTGAGGCGGCGAAATGCCTGGGTATCCCTACCAGGGTCATCATCACCAAACATGTGATGCTTTACGCAGGCTCTTTTATCCTGGTGGAAATGACCATGCTTATGGCCACTGCGATCCTGACCGAGTCGGGGATCAGTTTTCTGGGCTTGGGGGATCCCCTGGCATGGAGCTGGGGCAAGATCCTGCAGAACGCCCAGCTTAACGGCATATTCGTCAAAGCCTGGTGGTGTTCGCTTTTTCCGAGCATCGCAATTATCTTTTTTGTGCTGTCCTTCAGTTTTTTAGGAATAGGATTCAGGGAAGCGTTAAACCCCAAACTCAGGGAAATGTAAGCAATAAATTCTGGAGGCTAAATTATGGTTGAATGGGCCGAATTTCAGAATAGAAAAAAACTGCTGGGGAACTACATAAAGGAACAAGGGATTGATGTATTTTTTGTATTCAACCCTTATAACCTGTTTTACCTGACCCGTTTTTTTCATGTTTCCACTGAGCGCCCCCTGGTCTATGCCATGACCGCCGATGGAAAAGCGCACATACTCTCCCCCGCCCTGGAGGAAGGGGAAGCGCGAAAATTGCCTGTAGTGGATTCGGTAAAGGGTTATTTCGAATTCCCCGGAACCGGCGATATATTGGGAGATTTTTTTGCGTCCCTTGCCCGGGATGGGAATATCAAAGCCCGGGCGGACAGCCTTTCCCTGGGCCGGTACCAGGACTTACAGAAACGCTTTCAGGATGTGGGCCTCTCTGACGCGGTAGAAAAGATGCGGCTTATTAAATCCCCCTATGAGATTGGCCTTCTTAAAAAAGCTGCGGTTTACGCAAATTTTATTGTCACTGAAGGATTTAAAATTGCAAAACCCGGCATGACTGAAATGGAACTCCTCTCTATCATAGAACAGAAGACGATTAGTAAAATGGTCCAGGAGCTGGATGAGATAATCTACGTCCCCGGCGGCCCCGCAGGCGGCTTGGTTCCCAGTGGGGACCGCACTGCCCTGCCCCATGCCCTGCCCAGCGCGCGGATAATCAATCAGGGGGAAAACATGATCCTGAGCTGCGGCGCTAATGTTGAGGGGTATCGGATTGAATGCGAACGCACCTTCTTCCTGGGACAGCCTTCGGCGCGACACCGGGAAGCGTTCCTACTCATGGCCCAGGCGCAGAAGATGGCTGTAAGCCTGATGAAACCCGGCGCCGGATGCCGGGATATTGACAATACAGTTCTGGACTTTATCCGCGACAAAGGATATAGTGATGCGCTGAAACACCGGGTAGGACACGGCAAGGGGCTCGAGGAACATGAGGCGCCCTGGATAGAAAGCGGGGACCCTACGGCGCTGGCGCCGGGTATGGTAGTTTCCGCCGAGCCGGGACTCTATATTGACGGCTTCGCCGGCTTCCGTCACTCCGATACGGTGTTGATCACCGAAACGGGCAATGAATTACTATCCAGCGTCACTAGGGAATTGGAAGAACTTATCTACTGAGCTGCAGAACCGGAGAGTGAATTTTAAAGGGGGCATATATGTACGATGTGATATTAAAAAACGGTTTTGTAATAAACGGTTCCGGTAACCCCGGCATTTTTACTGATGTGGCGGTACAGGACGGAAAGATCGCCATTGTAGGAAAACTGCCCCAGGGCGCGGAGGCCCGGGAGACCCTGGATGTCCGGGGGCTTACGGTGTGTCCGGGTCTTGTGGATCCCCATTTGCACGAGGAACTGCCTCTCCTGGACGGGACCTCCATGGAAACCTACATCCGCGAGGGTATCGCCACTGTGGTAAACGGGAACTGCGGCCATTCGATAACTCCGGGCAAACACGACAGCATCCTTCGCTATATGTACGAAAATGGCCTTCAAAACGAGACAGGCTATAAAAAACTGATCCATGCCCTCACCCCATGGAGCGATTTTTCAGGCTACTGCAAGGCCCTGAACGCAAAAAAACCTCCCCTTAACTCCTCTCTGCTTTTGGGGTATGGAACTATTCGCTGGACCGTCATGGGAGGTTCCAAGGACCGGCGCCCCACCGCCGAGGAGGAACGCCAAATTTTCGAAGTCATTGAGGAAGGGATGAAACAGGGCGCCGCGGGAATATCCACCGGGCTCGCGTATATTCCCTGCCGCTACGCTGATTACGAAGAACTCCGAAAGGTATGTGAGATTGTCGCCAAATACGACGGAGTGTACGCCTCCCACATCCGTTACGAAATCGGCCATCTCAACGCCGTCAGGGAATGTATTGACCTGGGCCGGGATACAGGGGTGCGGGTACAAATATCCCACCTGACTCCCACCAGCCTGGAAAGCTACCGGGCCATAGCCGAAGCCCGCAAAGAAGGCATAGAAATCGCCGTGGATACCATCCCAAAATCCAGCGGCCATTGTATGAAAAAAGATCGCTTCATCCGTTTTGTCTGCGCCACGGTCTCGGAAATGTTCAACATGACCGACGATGAATTCCGGAAGGCTGCGCAAACCCCGGAAGGAAGAAAACTTACCCTGTCCAGCGTACTCTTTAACGATCCTAATATCCGTTTAATCCGAACCTCCGTTCCGGAATACGAAAATCAAAGCATTGATGATCTGGCTAAAAAGGAAGGTCGGGATCCTGCGGAAATGCTCCTGGACATTATCTGTAATGATACGATCGACTGTCTTATCTGGACCGGCGGGCTTAACCGCAATGATTTTTCCGGCAAGCCCTACGATCCTGAAGTATGGGGGAATCCGGTAATTATGGCCGGCAGCGATCGTATCTTCGGAGACGCCGATGATCCCTATTCCTGGTACGAGCTTTTCAGGCCCGGCTCCATGCCTAATTTTATCAACAATATGACCGGCTGCGGAGTTTCCCTGGAGGAAGTAATCCGCCACGTAACATCCCTGCCGGCCCAGCAGTTCCGATTATCAGGCAGAGGGCTGCTCCTGCCGGGTTATGCCGCGGATATCTTCGTGATGAACAGAGAGGAATACCGTTTCCCGGACAACCAGGAAGTGGACTACAACAATCCCCTGGCCATGGCCAAGGGCGTATACCATGTGTTGATCAACGGAACGTTCGCCTTAAAAAACAAAAAATACTTGTCCTCTGGTTCCGGGATGACCCTCGGCCCCAATGGCAGGATTTTATAAATTTAGCCCAAAATCTAAGGAGGAAAAGTAATGGGACTAAACAAAAAATACGATGGGTATAAAGCCTGGGGATATCTGACCCCCGGGGATGACTACCAGGACTTCGGGATGATCGACACCAATGGTCTCTGGCCGGGAATGAAACCTTTTTATTTCCCACTGACCGCAGATCAAGAGAAACGGGTAGAAAAAATAGCGGCGGATAATATTATTATCTCCCTCCATGATCACCCCTGCCTCTTCCCAAAGGACATGAACCAGGTCTTCGCCTATAACCGGGAAGGCCGGGAAGCTTGCGCTTATGAAGCGCTTTCCCAGTCATATCTGGACGCGGTTTTCGATAACATGATGGACGGGACCTGTACCATCACATCCAAGGGCGGCTGGAAATGGTCGGACATCATTGCCGATATCGGGATCCGCCTTTGCGATCTTGCCCACCAGAAATTCCTTATCAAGGCCGAAAAAGTTGAGGATATTGAACGGGCTCACCGGGAGGGCAAACTCGCCTGGGTTGGCGCCATCGAAGGAGCGGCCCCCATTGAGAACGAACTGGATCGCATCGACATACTCTATGGCCTTGGAATCCGCCTCTTGGGGGTAACCTATTCGGAAGGAAACCAATTGGGCAGCGGAATCAAGGAAAAGAATGACGGTGGACTCACCATTTTTGGTGAAAAAGCAGTTGAACGGATGAACAAAGTCGGTATGGCCATTGACTGTTCCCATGTGGGCGTAAAAACCACCCTGGACACTATCCGGGTCAGCAAGAAACCTATTTTTATCACCCACTGCGGCGCCCGGGCGCTCTGGGATATTAACCGCCTGGCTCCGGATGATGTTATCAAAGCCTGCGCCGACAAGGGAGGCGTCATCGGCATTGAAGCGGCCCCTCACACCACCATTACCAAGAATAATAACGCGGAACATTGTGTGGAATCGGTAATGGAACATTTTGAATATGTGAAAAACCTGGTGGGCATTGATCATGTGACCTTTGGACCGGACACCCTTTATGGAGACCACGTGGGACTCCATGACGCCTTTGCCCAGCATCTTTCGATTAAACAGACATCCAGCGGGGTCCAGCATCCAAAAATGCCCTATGTCCGGGGATTTGAGAATCCCACCGAGGCCTCCAAGAATATCGTCCGCTATCTGGTGATGAAAAATTATTCCGATACGGACATTGCAAAAGCGGTCGGAGGAAATGTCCTCCGGGTATTAAAGGAAGTATGGGCGTAAACTTCGGTTACCCCCGCATTTCAACGAAAAAGTTATAATGAGGAGAACTTTATATGAGTACGAACAAGAAATTCACCCTGGGAATTCTACTGGGCATGGCCCTGATTCTCACCCTCGGTTCCTGCGGCGGAAGCGGAAAGGCTTCCGGCTCCTCAGGAAAAGTGCGGCTATCCGTGGGCATCACCGCGGATCCTGACACCTTAAATCCCATCGTTTCCCGCGATCGGGCAGGCAACTGGCTTGGCTGTATCCAGTACCCAACTCTTTTAAAGAGGGGTACTGACGCTTCCATGCAGCCCTATGGCGCCGACAGTTTTTCTATCAGCCCCGATGGGCTTGAGGTGACTTTTAACCTCAGAAAGGATCTTAAATGGTCCGATGGAACCCCCTTTACCTCAGCCGATGTGGCGTACACAAAGTACCTAGTCGGGGATCTCAGGCTCGCCAATTTTGCCAGCAGTTTTGATATAGTAACAGAAACGCTGACGCCGGATGATCATACCATCATCTTTAAGCTGAGTACCCCTTCCTACGTGTTTGTGGGAAGCATCGGCCCCTGGATGAAGATAATCCCCAAGCATGTGTGGGAAAAAATCAGCGATCCCGGAACCTATCTGAACGATACGAATGTAGTCGCCATGGGCCCGTTCCTTATGACAGAGGCCAAACGGGGCGAATACTATATCTACAAGGCGGTGGATAGCTGGTTCCAGGCGCCCGGCGCCGGAAAACCTGCGGTGGATGAACTTGTCTTCCGGGTTTATCCGGATATCAACGCCATGGTTATTGCCGTGCAAAGTGGCGAAATTGATTTTACCGCCAAAGAAATTCCCTTTGACTCCGCTGAGGCGCTCAAATCCCAGGGCTTTATTATCGAAAGCAACGAAAGCCTGGGGTATACCCACACCTCCTTTAACGCCTCCAGCGAATTCCTGAGGGATGTCAATCTGCGGAGGGCCCTGGCAGCGGCTATCGACAAAAAAACTATCATACAGTTTGCCATTAAAAATGAAGGAGAAGTAATGGACAGCATCATTTCTCCGGTTTTTGGAGATCTGCCCAGCAAATCCCCGGCGGCGAAATATCCCACCTATAATCCCAATACGGCAAAACAGATACTCGCCGACGCAGGCTATCGGGATACTGACGGCGACGGTATCCTGAATGCCCCCAGAGGCGGCAAGAATGTCTCTTTCAGTATGATGTACGACGGTAACGATATTGTGGTAAAGAACAGTTCCGATATTGTCTATCAGAATTACAAAGATATCGGCATAGATCTCAAACTTCTCCCAATGGAAAAAACCACCTATACTGAAAAGCTCAAGGTCAAGGATTTTGATTCCTGGCTTGGAAACTGGGGTATCATGGAAGTCCTGAACGGCGATATGAATGTGGTGTATGAATCAAACTCGGCAATGTATTACTATGGCATTCCATTTGCTGATATCGATGCATCCCTTTTGACTATAAAAGAAGCGGGAACCTATGATCAGATAGTGGTCGGCATCCATCAGTTTGAAGAAGCCATGGCAGCCGAATGTATCGCCATTCCTATCTTCGTGCAGCATTTTGCCTATCCCCACAACACAAAATATGTCGGATTTGAGGTTTACCCCTCGGATCTCGGCGGGATCATCGACCCCCAGGGCATGGCAAACGTACGACCGGCTAAATCAACAACCTCGCCCTAAAGGGACGAGGTATGTTGTTCTGATAAGGTATTTGTATTCGGGGTTTAATACCCTTTAAAACGCCCTAAAGGGCGGGGTATTAAACCCCTCAACACGAATAAAAATAAACCTTTTTAAAAAAATCCCGTCTCAGGACGGGATTTTTTTTGCCCCGATCAGGCTCTGTTCACCAGAAGGGCGTAGGCATCCTGGGTATTTTCCGCACCGAGTAGTGCATCCCGGAGGCCGGTGTTTTTCAGCCGGGCACTGAAGAAGGCTATGGTCTGTAAATAGTAGGCGTGCTGGTTATGGGCAGCGGCGATCATGAAGAGAAGCTTCACCGGCTCATCGTCCAAGGGCTGGAAGTCAACGATATCGATACGGCTGATCCCCACGGAAATTACCATGTCGGTCACCGAGGCGAGCCGCACATGGGGAATGGCGATACCCCGGCCCATGGCAGTGGTCATCAGCTCCTCCCGCTTGAGGATCTCCTGAACCAGTTCCTTGGGGTTCTTGACCTGGGGGGCCGTGGCAAGATTATTCGCCAGTGCAATAAGGGCTTCCCGCTTGGTAGAAAAATTGAGAAAAAGAACCCGGTCCGGGGAAATGAAGGTCTCCGCCGCTATGCCTTCCATAAGAGGGGTCATGGTATGGGTGGAAAGCCGATCATTCACCCATTTTTCGATCTCCGATTTCTTAAAACGCCAGACAGTCCCTATCTTTCCCGCCGGGATATCCCCCTTCTGGGCCCAGTCGTAAACGGTCCGCTCGGAAACCCGCAAGTACTTAGCCACCTCATCTATGGTAAGTATATCATCGTCAATCATCAGCACTCCTCGGGTTCATTAAAGGGAATTAAGTGCTAACACTTTACACTATATGTCAGGATATGTCAAGTCATTCTATTGGATTCATGGGGTGTGTGGACTTATTGGGGTAATGACCGGGGCGGGCAGGATATTCCCCTGCCCCCCTAACTTGTAGAGTCTGCCTCCGTCAGCCCCGCTTCGCAGGTCTGCTACGGCAGGGAATTCCAAAGACGGGGGTCAGGGGAATATCCCGCCCGTCCCTGCCGTTGTCACAGTAGCGACATCATAACCTATCAGGCGGACGATTGCAGCGCCCCTTCCAACGAAAGAGCATCCACCTTGGTAACCACCACCGAGACACGCCGAGTCCAAGTCCCCCCACCCTTTTGTGGGGCTATGGTGGCTATAATATCTGCAACTGAGATAAGGCAGGGGCGGGTGGGCGATTCCCCTGCTCCCGTCTCTGGAATTCCTCCCCGTAGCAGACCCGCAGGGGCTGACGGAGGGGAATTCTACAGGTTAGGGAGCAGGGGAATTGCCCACCCGCCCCGATCATTACCCCAATCCGCCGTCCATCATAGGCTACATCCCAATAGTCTCAGCCAGAACCCCCTGCTTCTTGAGGTTCTGTATATATAGAGCGTAGTTTTGGTCCTCCACGGCGATATGGGAAAGTATCCAGTCTTTGAGAAACCGGACAAAGGTGTTGGGGACAAATTTTTTTCCGTCCTCAAAATTTTGGGCATCCTCCAGGACCTGTTTGACAAAACTTTCATGCCATTTTTTATGGTTCCCTATATCAGGGTATTTGATATTTTCCAGGAGCTTTTCCTCTGCGGCAAAATGGTACTTTACATAGTCCACCGTGGCCTTTATGGTGGTCGTAAAATATGCCCGGGCAGCCTCATCACTTGCCAGGCAGCTCTTGTAAAGCTCATTGGTCAGTCTGATAAGCTCTTTATGCTGATCATCCATGAGCTGAATCCCTACCGAATAACGGTCTTCCCATTTAACTAGGTCTTCGCTTTCCATAACAGATCCTTTTCATTCGAAGTATACTACAAAAAATATAAAAAGAATAGTATTTTATCAAAGAATGGAATCACTGGGTAAAAAGGTGAAATTAGGAATCAAAAATGTGATTTTAAAGGTATTTTCCCTGGATGAAAGTGAATTTTGGATGTTTTTTAATTTTTCGTTCTTTATTTTTCAAAATTACTTGTATATTTTGCGAAAAACCGCGTATTATTGAGACCGGAGGCGGGTATGAAAAAACAGGCGCGATTGGTCTTGGAGGACGGGTCGGAATTTGCGGGGTGGTCCTTCGGGAAAGGGCGTTCCCAGGCGGGGGAAGTGGTCTTTACCACCGGCATGACCGGCTACCCCCAGTCATTGACGGACCCCAGCTTCCGGGGGCAGATACTGGTGGCCACCTATCCCCTGATGGGAAACTACGGGGTCCCGGTGAAGCCCAAAACTGCCGAGCCTTTTTACGACGAACTGGGCATACCCACCCATTTTGAATCCTCCATGGTCCAAGTCTCGGGCTTTGTGGTGGCCGAGGCCTGCGAGGAACCCAGCCATTTTGCTTCCGGCGCCTCCCTTTCGGTCTGGCTGGAAAAAAACAATGTGCCGGGCATTTACGGCATCGACACCCGCTCCCTCACCGAGCGGCTCCGGGAACACGGAGTCATGCAGGGGAAGATCCTGGTGGAAGGGACCCGGGACGTGACCATGGACTCCGGGATCATTGCCCACCCGGTAGCGGAAGTTTCCCCCCGGGAAATCAGGCGATACCGCCCAGCAGGAATCCCCCAAGGGGAAAAACTCCCCCGGATCGCCCTGGTAGACTGCGGGGCCAAGGCGAATATACTCCGCTGTTTCCTTGCCCGAAAAGTAGAACTTATCTGCCTGCCCTGGGACACAGATCTAAAAGACATCGAATACGACGGCCTCTTCCTCTCCAACGGACCCGGGGACCCCAAGGCGTGCAATAAAACTATCGCCACCCTCCGCCGGGCCTTTGACCAGAGCAAGCCCATCTTCGGCATCTGCCTGGGCAACCAGATCATGGCCCTAGCCGCCGGGGCCGACACCTACAAACTCCCCTACGGCCACCGGGGCCAGAACCAGCCCTGCATCGACACAGAAACTAACCGCTGTTACATCACCAGCCAGAACCACGGCTATGCGGTCCGTGGAGAAACCCTCCCCAAGGGCTGGGAACCCTGGTTCATCAACGCCAATGACAATACCATTGAAGGGATACGATCCACGGGACACCCCTTCTCAGCAGTACAGTTCCACCCCGAAGGCTGCCCTGGGCCCCGGGACACGGAGTACCTCATCGACCGCTTCCTGGAACAGGTGAAGGAAAGAATATGAACAAGTCAATAAAAGACACGATAAAAAAAGTCCTGGTCCTTGGTTCCGGGGGCTTGAAGATAGGCCAAGCCGGGGAGTTTGATTACTCCGGGTCCCAGGCCCTCAAGGCACTGCGGGAAGAGGGCATTAAAACTGTTCTTATCAACCCCAATATCGCTACCATCCAGACCAGCGAGGGCATGGCGGATTCCACCTACTTTCTGCCCGTAACTCCCGAGTATGTCAGGCAGGTGATCGAAAAGGAAAAGCCCAACGGCCTCCTCCTCTCCTTTGGGGGACAGACCGCCCTGAACTGCGGGGTTGAGCTGGACCGGGACGGGACCCTGTATAAGTACGGGGTCAAGGTGCTGGGCACGCCGGTTAAGGCTATCGAAGATACCGAGGACCGGGAGCTGTTCGTAAACCGGCTCAATGAGATCGGGGCGCTGACACCCCGCAGTATCGCTGCTACAAACACTGATGCTGCGGCAGCGGCGGCTGAAAAGATAGGCTACCCCGTGATGGTCCGTATCGCCTATGCCCTGGGAGGGGCCGGTTCGGGGATCTGCCGCAATGAAGGAGACATACGCCGCCGCTGCGACCGGGCCTTTGCCCATACAACCCAGGTGCTGGTGGAGGAATGGCTGGGGGGCTGGAAGGAAATTGAGTACGAAGTGGTGCGGGACAGGTTTGATAACTGTATCACCGTTTGTAATATGGAAAATTTTGACCCCCTGGGCATACATACCGGAGAGAGTATCGTTATTGCCCCTTCACAAACACTCACCGATTCTGAGTACCACAAACTCAGGCGTATTGCCATTGAGGTGATCCGCCACCTGGGCATCGTGGGGGAATGTAATGTCCAGTACGCCCTGGACCCGGAATCGGAAGACTACCGCATCATCGAAGTGAACGCCCGGCTTTCCCGAAGTTCCGCCCTGGCTTCCAAGGCCACAGGCTACCCCTTAGCTTTTGTGGCGGCAAAACTCGCCCTGGGCTATTCCCTGGTGGATATAGAAAACCGCATTACCAGGGTTACCAAATCCTGCTTTGAACCCGCCCTGGACTACTGCGTAGTAAAGGTACCCCGCTGGGACCTGAGCAAGTTTAAAAATGTAGACCTCCGCATCGGTTCTGAGATGAAGTCCGTAGGGGAGGTGATGTCCATAGGCCGCAGTTTTGAAGAAGCCCTGCAAAAGGCCCTGCGTATGACCGGCATCGGGGCGCCCGGGCTTTCCGCCGATGACGCCCTCTGCGGCGGGGGTCTCAGCAATATCCGGGACGCCCTGGTCAAGCCCACGGACCGGCGCATCTTCATCATTTACCGGGCCTTACTGGACGGCTGGACCGTGGAACGGATCCACAGGCTTACTAAAATTGACAAGTGGTTCCTCTACAAAATCGCCAATGCTTTGAATACGGAGAAGGAACTGCGGGAAGCAGGGAAACTGGATAAAGAAGCGGGCAGTAAAGGTGCGTCCCTGAACCGGAACCTCCTTGCCCGGGCCAAAGGCCTCGGGTTTTCAGATTTCAGGATCGGTGAATTTCTCGGGCTATCGGAAATGCAGATCCGGACCATACGGGAAGGATTTAGGATACGGCCCCAGATTAAACAGATCGACACCTTAGCTGCGGAATACCCCGCAAAAACCAACTACCTGTACATGAGCTACGGCAGTTCGGCTCCGGGAAGCGGGGCCAGTGATGATGTGGCGCCTTCAGGGCGGGGGGTGATGGTCCTGGGTTCAGGGGCTTACCGGATCGGGAGCAGCGTTGAATTTGACTGGTGCTGCGTCAACGCCGTGGAGACCGCACGAAAACTGGGGCGCTATTCCATCATGGTGAACTGCAATCCTGAAACTGTGTCCACAGATTACGATATGTGCGACCGGCTCTACTTTGAAGAACTTACCCTAGAACGGGTGCTGGATATCTATGAACGGGAACGGCCCGAGGGAGTAATACTCTCCATGGGCGGCCAGATACCCAACAACCTTGCTACCAAGCTCTACGATTCCGGGGTGCTGATCTACGGCACCACTCCTGCATCAATAGATATGGCGGAGGACCGGAACAAATTTTCCGCCCTCCTGGACAAACTGGGTATTGAGCAGCCCGAATGGAAGGAACTCACCGATCTCCCATCAGCTAAAGCCTTTGCCGCACAGGTAGGCTATCCGGTGCTTATCCGGCCCAGTTATGTGCTCTCCGGCGCCGCCATGAACGTGGCCTGGAGCGACGAAACCTTGGAAGAATTCCTGGGCCTTGCAGCGGATGTGTCGGCGGAACACCCGGTGGTGATCTCCAAGTTTATCGAAAATTCCAAGGAAATCGAAATCGACGCAGTGGCAAAACGGGGAGAGATACTCTACCACGCCATCACGGAACACGTGGAAAATGCAGGGATCCATTCCGGGGACGCCACAGTAGTACTGCCCGCACAACGGCTCTACCTCCAGACGGTCCGGAAGATCCGCAAGATCAGCTCCGAGATTGCCCGGGCCCTGGACATCACCGGGCCCTTCAACATCCAGTTCCTGGCCCAGCGCACCCGGGTACGGGTCATCGAATGCAACCTCCGGGCCAGCCGGAGTTTCCCCTTCTGTTCCAAAGTGAGCCGGGTAAACATGATCGATATGGCGGTCCGGGCCATGCTGGACGAGCCTTCAAACACCGACCCTGCTCGGAATACTCCCTCATCCGCCCTGGACCTGGACTGGGTGGGAGTCAAAGCCGCCCAGTTCAGTTTCTCCCGGCTCCACGGCGCAGACCCGGTGAGCGGGGTGGAGATGGCCTCCACCGGGGAAGTGGGCTGCATAGGCACAGAAATGAACGACGCCTTCCTCAAAGCCCTGCTTTCGGTAGGCTACCGTATCCCTAAAAAGCGGATACTCCTTTCCACGGGCCCCCTGGAGGACAAACTGGACTTCCTGGATTCCGCCAAAGCCCTGGTAGCCATGGGCTACGAACTCTACGCATCCCGGGGCACCGCCAAGTTCCTGGCCTCCAACGGGGTTCCCTCCCAGGCCCTGAACTGGCCCCTGGAATCCAAGGAGCCCAATATTGCGGGCTACATCAAGCGCCGGGAACTGGACATGATCATCAACATCCCCAAGAACAACCGGGAAACGGAACTGAAAAACGACTACATCATCCGCCGCATGGCAGTAGACTTCGACATCCCCCTGTTTGCCAACATAAAAATGGCCCGCCAATTCATCGACGCCATAGCCGACTTCCGCACCAAGGGGCTGGAAATCAAAGCATGGGAAGAGTATCGCTAGGATTTAGGGTATCACTAAAAACACTGAATTCCGTTAGGCATTCAGTGTTTCGCTAGAATTGCTATATTCCAGGCTCACACCTGAAGGGAATCAATATAGCGCTGGAGACTCTCTTTGATAAAATGGTGGATTGCCCGTTTGGTTTCCAGGCTCATATTACTGGTGTCAAAGAGGAATACCCATATTGCGTTATTGTTGGGACGGGAACCCAGGCAGGCCAAATCCGCCGTAACCTGTGCGGGCCCCAGTTTTAGCCGGGCCCCCTTCAGTTTGGTATCTTTGGTTATACCCTGGACGCCGTCAGCCGCCACTTTCAGGGCAAAGCCGTCAGAGCTGATATCCAGGAGTTTTCCCTGAACTTGCCCCGCTTCTCCCCGGTATCCCAGGGCGGCGCTCCCCTCTTCAACAATCGCCCGGAAGCTCTTCCGGCGGCCCTTGGCTTCGTTAACCCGAAGGGTTTCGTCCACTATATGAGTGCTATCCTGGAGGCCATGCTTCAGCTGCACATAGCCGCAGGGCACCCCGATTTCCATGAGGTACTTTTCCATCAGGGCCCGGTCGGTATTATAGGAAAAAATACCCAAAGAGACATTGATATCCTGATTACCTTGAATTTCCCGGATATAGGTATCCCATTCCCGTTCTTCCAACTTCTCATCAATATTGATGAACATGATGGATCCGGGGAACCGTTCTATAAGACGACGCGCCCGCAGGTGGTCTCTGAGGACATAAACCTCATATCCACTGATAACCAGTTCGTCAAGCATTTCTTCCTGCATGACGCTATGCGGGTAGAGAAAAAAGACCTTCCGGCCTTCTAAGGGTGCTTCTGTTTTCATTGCTTACAGTATATACCTTTCCTTAATAAATTCTATTATTTTTCATATAAAAATGCAAAATAATACAAAAAACTATTCAGGGTGTTTATAATAATTGATCAGACACCCATCCGCCAGTATATGCCGTTCCGTGTCCGTAAGTGAACCCAGGGATACCCGGATTTCAGATGCGCCGCCGCGGGCTCTGCCACCCGCGGGGGCAAGGTCTGGCTCGGTAGACAATACATAGGCCTTTATGGCATCCGCCTTACCTAGCAGGGCTTCCCGTATACTGGGCAAAAACACAAAATCTCCGGTTTTCAGGGCTGAAGGGTCCTGAACCAGGAAGGGCAGTATGCCCCAGTTGATCAGGTTGGACCGGTAGCGCTTGGTGGCGTATTCCCGGGCGAAGTTGGCCGAGGCCCCCAGTACCCGCTGGCAGGAGGCGGCCTGTTCCCGGGCTGAACCGTCCCCGGGTTTATTGGCGTAAATGGCACTGCCCAGAGCCGCCTGTTCCGGCTTGGCGTCCTCATACCCTAGAATGGATTTTATTCTTTCATAGATTAATACTAAATCCGGGGTAATGTTAGCCTTTTGACGGCCCTGCTCCAGGGCCTGAACCGCCTTTGCTTTGCCCACATATTCCGGGTCCCGCCTGCTCAGAGTAAATTCCGCCAGCCTCAGGGGGTTTGAGCGGTAAGAAGATGTTTCCCCCGAGGGGATAAGTTCGTCCGTGGTGGTCACCGGATCGTCTATATAGCTGACTATCCTGAGCAGCAGATCCTCTGTCAGTTCCGGCAAAGGGGGCCAGTCCTTGATATTCGGGCCTGTGATCAGGGCCTTCTCGGGCGCCGGTTTCCCGCTTCCATCGTAGACCCGCTTGGCGTAGATGCCCCGGTCAAAGAAGTAGCTGGGCTTGGGGTTGTACCCTTCGCCTTCGCCGGCGGCGGTAAGCCTGCCTCCGTTGGCGGCGGTGGCGGCTATGGAACGGGCGTCCATCAGGGCCACCGAGGCAATTTGCCCGTCGGAAGGCTTGGAGCCCTCACGGTTCGGGAAGTTGCGGGTGGTATGTCGTATGGAGAAGCCCCCGTTGGCCGGGGTGTCCCCGGCGCCGAAACAGGGGCCGCAGAAGGCTGAGCGGACTATGGCCCCGGCGGCGATCAATTTTCCTATGGCACCGTTCTTCACCAGTTCTGCAAAAACCGGCTGGCTGTCCGGGTATACGCTCAGGGAGAATTCCCGGTTGCCCACGGAAGCGCCTTCAAGGATATCCGCAGCGGCCATGATATTGTTGAAGGTGCCCCCGGAACAGCCGGCGATGATACCCTGGTCAACAAATATTTCGCCTCCCCGCAGTTTTTCCCGCAGCTTTACTGAGAGGCCCGGCACGCCGATAGCCTTATTCGCCTCTTCCTCGGTTTTGGCGAGTATATCTGCGGCGTTCTCCTTAAGTTCCCGGATGGTAAACACCTTTGAAGGATGGAAGGGCATGGCAATGGAAGGCTCAATTGTTGAAAGGTCTACCAGGATAACCCCGTCATAATAGGAGCCCTCTGAGGGAGACAGTTCCCGGTAGTCCTCTCCCCTTCCGTGTGTTTCCAGGTACTCCCGCACCTTGCCGTCGGTTTTCCAGATCGACGACCAGCAGGTAGTTTCAGTGCTCATCACGTCAATGCCGTTCCGGAAATCCACCGGCAAGTTTGCAATGCCGTCGCCGATAAATTCCATCACCTTGTTTTTTACGAAGCCCTTTTCAAATACTGCGGCAATAATTGCCAGGGAAACATCATGGGGCCCCACGCCGTTCCGGGGACTCCCGGTAAGGTATACCGCCACCACTTCCGGGCGGGCCATGTCGTAGGTCCTGCCCACCAGCTGCTTGGCAAGCTCGCCGCCCCCTTCGCCCACCGCCATGGTTCCCAGGGCGCCGTAGCGGGTGTGGCTGTCTGAGCCAAGGATCATCTTTCCGCAGCCTGCCATCATTTCCCGGTTATAGGAATGGATCACCGCCAGGTGGGGGGGCACATAGATACCGCCGTATTTTTCCGCTGCCGAAAGGGCAAACACATGGTCGTCCTCGTTGATGGTGCCCCCCACAGCGCAGAGGGTGTTGTGGCAGTTGGTAAGCACATAGGGAACAGGAAAACTGTCCATGCCGCTTGCCCGGGCAGTTTGTATGATCCCCACATAGGTAATATCATGGGAAGTCATGGAATCAAATTTGAGCTTAAAATTCTGCTCATCACCACTGTTGTGGGCCGACAGTATGGCCCAGGACATGGTCTTCTTCCGGCCATCATCAGGAGAAACTACTCTGCCAAGGCGCTTCAATTCTGCCACACCCTTTTCATCATCAGGGATCAGCTTTCCATTGATTAAAAACGCGCCACCCTTGAAAATTTCCACCATACCCTTTTACCTCCAAAAAACGTGGAGAAAATTGCTAGCAATTTTCTCCACGGAGGTTTAAAAATCCCATCGGGATTTTTAAACCTCCCTAATACTTTCGCAGCAATTCTATCGGGGGAATGGCCCCAGCCCGCCGGGCGGGAATCCAGGAAGCCAACATGGACGCCAGGATGGTGCCTATACCGATATTGAAAATCGAAGACCAGTCCATAACCAGGGGAATATTCTCCAGATAATAGCCCGGGTCCAGAATCTTCACTTCTCCGCCACGGAAAAGGGAGGAGAAAAAACCCAGTATCTTCTCAAGGCCATGTATGATGGGGTTGATGCAGGATCCTATTCCCAGTCCCAAAGCTATGCCTATAACAGCCCCGGTAAGGCCCGTCAGGAAGGCGCACCAGATAAAGATCCGGCGTATACCACCCGGACTGGTCCCAAAGGCCTTCAGCACCGCGATATCCCGCTGCCGTTCTATGGCCAGCATAGATGTGGCTGAAGACACGTTTACTGCCGCCACTATTACTATCAGGGCCATGATAAACAAGAGAAGCTGCCTGGTGGATTCATAGGAACTGTATTGAGAAAGCTGAAGTTCCTTCCAGGTATAAATTCCGTAGCCCATACCCAATTTATTGTAGAGTCCGTATGCCATAGCATCCGCCCCTTTATAAGGATCATCGATCTTAAGCATCAGGTAGGAGGAGGATAAGTCTGCTGAAAGTATACGCAGCCCCGACTCATAGTTCATGATACACCAGAGTGAATCAAGCTCCCGGTACCCGGAAGAAACAATACCCCTGATGGTGAATGGGAAAAGCCGGGGTATACTTCTGCCATCATCGGCTATACGCAGGGTCATGATTCGCAGAGTATCTCCCACTTCTGCCCCCAGGTTCTCTGCCAGGGCTTCCCCGAGCAGCACATCATTGGGTCCCTCGAGGCTTGCGCTTCCCGACAGGGTTTTCAGGAAACGCCGGCTCCCGGGATCTTCCCAAAAGGAACTGTCTGTGGCCCTGATGGTGGCACCGACCCTGCCTTTTTTACCTACCAGCACCCCCAGACCCTGGCGCTCCCGCCAGACCCCCCGAAGCCCCGGGGTATCAGGGGGAACAGGTATATTCTCAATACCCTGGTCCAGGAAGTCGAAAATCTGTATATGCCCGGTCCCCAATTCCAGGTAACGGTCGGTGATGCCCCGGATCATCCCGTCTGCCACCATAAGGGTAACAATGATGGGGATCAAGCCCAGGGCAATACCTCCGGCGGCGCCACGGAGATAGCGGCCCCCTTCTTTGGCCCGGCCCAGAAGGTAGCGCAGGGCAATGAAAAAGAGAGGACCCGCCTTCAATTCACAACTCCATCTTGAGGAAAATCGGCCGACTGGGGTCCGCTTAGTAATACTCCCGCCGCCAGGGTATAGTGGGTTTTCGCCCGGTCCGCCACCTGCATATCGTGGGTGACCACCAGGAGGGTCTTACCCCATTTCTCGGCCCCCGAGTAGAGCAGTTCCGCCACCAGGGCGCTGTTCCGGGAATCCAGGTTTCCTGTGGGCTCGTCAGCCAGAATCAGGTCCGGATCGTTCATCATGGACCGGGCCACGGCGACCCGCTGCCGCTCCCCACCGGAAAGCTGTGAGGGATAGTGCTCAAGCCTATCCAGGAGCTGCACATCCCCCAGGAGGAGCCTGGCCTTTTCCACAGCGTCCTTCTTTTTCATCCCCGCGATATAGGCAGGGAGCATCACATTTTCCAGAGCGGTAAAATCCTTCAATAAATAGTGAAACTGAAAGATAAATCCGATACGTTTACTGCGGTATGAGCTGAGGGCTGATTCGGAAAGCCCGGCGATATCTGTGTCCCCCACGGTAACAGACCCGGAATCGCTGCGGTCAAGTCCTCCCAAAATATTGAGAAGGGTACTCTTACCGCTGCCGCTTTCACCGGTAACCGCCGCCGAAGTTCCCCGTTTAATATCCAGGCTGATACCCCGGAGTATATGGAGCGTTTCTGCTCCGGATGTATAGTCCTTCACCAAATTCTTAACCGAAACAAGGACCCCAGCATCAGGGGGCGCATCATTATTATTCATACCGCAGTACCTCCGCAGGCCTTGTCCGGGAGACCCTGCCCGAGGCAAACCAGGCCGACAAAAGGGCGGACAGGAAGCCGAATAGAAAAATAATCAACACCTCATGGGGGATGGGCCGTGATGGTATCGCCTTAATATAAAAAATTGTTGGAGAAAAAATGGCAAACCCTTCCCCTGCAACTCCTCCCCCGCCCATGAAGGCCGAGGAAATAAGGTTCAGTATACTGATAAAGAAATTCACCGTACCCTCCAGAATGGTAAAAAATGTTTGAATGTTAAAGGATATGAGCAATCCCAGGATCATACCACCACCGGCGCCAAGCCCTCCGATGATGAAACCGTCCCAGACGAATACCAGGCGAACCGCCATATCCGAAGCTCCCATAGCCCGGAGCAGCCCAATCTCTTCCCGCCGTTCAAGAACACTGCGCCGCTGGGCCTGAAAAATATTCAGCCCTACCACAATAAAGATAAGCCCCACCAGAAGAAACATGAATAGTTTTTCTGTCCTCAGGGCTCCGAAGAAAGCCCGGTTATAATCCCTCCAGGAGGAAACCTTAAGCCCCTCCTCACCCTGTTCTTCCAACAGTATCCGCAGTTGTTCCACACCTGCGTGATCCTGCCAGCGGTTCTTCAGTTTAATGCCCAGGGACAGATCCGAGGTTCCACCGGAATCTGGGGTAACGCCGTTCAGGATTCCCGCACGGTTTATATTGATAAAGGCCCAGCCCAGATCGTATTCGTAAAAATCGGACCGAAAAATCCCGGTAACAAAAAACCGGGAATTTGCCGCACCCTCCCCTTCTGTACCGAAGAGATCCCCCGCCACGGATACCAGGCTGATCCAGTCCCCCACCCGGGCTTCAAGCCGCCGGGCAAGCTCCGCACCCAGAATTATATTACCCCCATCCTCCAGGTTAAAGGAACCGGCTTCAAGGGCCAGCTTCGATGCCATACCCGGATCCTGCTCCAAGGCATCCGGCCCCAGGCCCCGGGTTACCACCCCGCGCTGGCCAGGATGGTTCCCCCGGGCCAAGCCCTGAACATCCCGGAAAGGCACCGCTGATTTGATGGCTGGAAGCTCTATGATCTTTACCAGCAGTTCCTCTCCCCGCTCGCCTGAAGGGAATGATTCTATCCGCAGATGGTAGGAGGATATTTCCAAAATACTTTCGATAAATCCCAGTTGAAACCCGTTCATTACCGAGATGATCACCGTTAAAGCCAGTACCCCGGTGGCTATGCCAATTATACCCAGCACCGGTGCGGGGGAAGAACGGTTCCGGCGGCGGCCACGGAAATAACGGACCGCCACAAAGCCTATCCAGCGCTGAAAAGCCATTATTCACCCTCCCCGGCGGTCGATTCCGGCCTGACCTCTCCGGCTGAAGCCGGGGCCGGAAGCCTTGGGCGGGAAGAAGCCGGGCGGACCCGTTCTTCCAACACCTTACGGCCGTCTTCCCAGAGAGCCCGCAGTATTACTGTTCCATTCATATAAAGTTCCTCCACATCCCGTTCCCCCTCCCGGCGGACGGTTCGTTCCAGAACCCCATTCCTGAAATTCCGCTCAAAAACCCTGTCCCCTTCCTGGTTATAATCGTACTCTATAAGTCGCTCTTCAGCATCGGCGATCCAGAGCACCGATGCAAGCCTGTCTCCGGCCCAGGTATTCCGCACTTCCCCCAGCACTATATCGTTCCCATCCCGCCGGATCTCGCTAATAACCCTGCCCCGTTCATCGGTGGTATAGATGATCCTGTCTCCGGAACTGATAATCACGTCCTCAAAAAATTCAGAGCTGAAGGCCGATCCGGGCTGAACAAATTCATTTTCCCCGCCGACCCCGAGGATGAGCTGGGGAAATTTAAGGAGCACCGGCGCCCGCTCGTCCGCGAGGAATTCTCCGGCAGAATCCGGCTCCGGAAGTACCGGCGGAGTCCGGTGAAAACGCCGCTCCACCCCTCTCAGTGCATAGGAACGGGTATACCGATAATAATCGGTCCAAAGATCCTCAGTGCCGTCCCCGTCTCCCCCGCCGGATGCAACAGGTGGAGTTACCGACACGGGAACCGGAACAGCTTCTATGTCGGAATCAACCAACCCAAGAACTTGCTTCGCAAGGGAGGCAGAGCGGCCGGGGTATGGTTGTTCTTTAGAGGTATTAGACTCGGGTACAGACCCTCGCTGCGAATCAAGGGCCGGCCCCGATGCGGCTGACATCGGGACGGTTGATGCCGCATCGGAGCTTTCATCAGCCGGAAGATCTTCCACTTCAACTATTGGCGGGGTCGGGGTAAAAAGGGAGGTCACCGCCCGGATCAGGAAGCTATTGTTGTAAAAATAGCGGATGATAAATTCCGAGCCGTCCCGGTCTAACTGACGGGCTTCCGTGATAAGCCCTTGGGCGTCGAAGATCTCTATAAACCCCGATTTATCCTCATTCAGGACAGCAACCATCCTGGTTGCATTCTTTTCATCCCTGAATGACCATTGGCGGCGGGACAGCTCTCCCTCCTCATAGAGGGACCTGAGCTCCACCCGGAAGGGAGCCTCCACCTCTTCGTCCTCCGGATCCTGATACCGGTTAGTTGTATTGTAATACTGGAGCAACCTGAAGGGCACATCCATGAGGGAAGCGTTTTCTACCGAAAGGGCGTATTTACTCCGCAGGGCAAGCCGGGAAAAAGCAGGCTCCAATGCCATGCCCCCGGAGTTGGAAATATACCAGTCCTCTGCAAAGGCAAGAGAAGCGGCCATTCCAAAGGCCAAACAAAAAAAATGTTTTTTTAATATATCCGGTTTATTCAATGCCGATAAATTCCTTTGTATATTCCCGGGGATCAAAGGGCTTGATATCCCCGTAAGATTCCCCGTTACAGACAAAAATCACGGGCAGGGAGAGTTCCGCAGACAGGGAAAAGGCAGCGCCCCCCCGGGCACTGGAATCGAATTTGGTAAGGATAACCCCGTCCAGGGGCACCGCCTGGTGAAAGGTTTCCGCCTGGGCCAGGGCGTTTCTCCCGGTGGTGGCGTCCAGGACCAGATACCGTATATAGACAGAGCCGGGAGCCCTGGATTCCACTACCCGGTCGATCTTCTTCAGCTCCTCTACCAAAGCAGTTTTGGTGTGCATACGCCCTGCGGTATCGGCAATGATCAGATCCCCACCTCCTGCCCGGGCTGCCTCTATGGCATCGTAGACTACCGCCGCAGGATCACCCCCGTGCTTGTGGGCCACCACCCGCACCCCCAGGCGCTCTCCGTGTATCTTCAGCTGATCGATAGCCGCCGCCCGGAAGGTATCTGCTGCCGCCAGGATGGGTCTTTTGTTATACTGCCGCCTGTAAAGATCCGACAGTTTTGCTGCGGTGGTGGTTTTTCCCACTCCATTCACCCCCAGAAGGAGTATCACCGTGAGCGCCGAATCCGGGGGGACAAATGTCGGGGCGGGACAGAGGCCGGCTTCCAGCAGGACCGCAAGCCTTTGACGCACCCCATCATTTTCTGAGATTTTCTCTTTTTTGCACACTGAGCGGAGCTCATCCACAGTTTTAAAAGCCTGAGCAGCGCCAAAATCCCCTTCTACCAGAAGATCCGCCAAATCGTCAAAAAACTCATCCGAAACCTGAGTTCTCAGACCGAAAAAATTTTTTATCCGTTCAGCAAAACCAGAAGTGCCCATGGTTAACCATCCTATTTTTTCAGCAGTGCCGGAACACTTTTACTAGCCGTGCGGGTATACCGGAAAATACGGTAAAAGGATTCTGCCGTAATAAGACCTAATCCAATCCATGCACCGATGGAAACCGCGTTCAGAATCTGGTAGGTATTACCCACATCCGGGTCCTTCCCCACGATGTAGGCGTTTTCGTAGGTGGAGGACACCCCGGAAATCATAAATGCCACGGGCAGGGCGATCCAGAACCTGGTCCAGGCGCCATAATACCTGTCACGGGCCGTACCCAGAGGCTTCGGGTCTTTCCCTTGGGGAGTCGGGAGCGGCAGGGTTACCATGTCCCCGGTCTGCCCTGCCCGGAAAATCGCCGAACTGGTTCTTCCCCCGGGAGTTTCGGCATGAATATACTCGAATTGGTTTAAGGGCGCCGTAACGGTTAGGGGAGAAGTCCCCAGGTAGAGGGACCCCTGGTATATGGACGCCCTCTCATTTCCCGGTAAATCAATTTCAAAACTGGTTTCCTGCACTGGTTGGAGGCTGAACTGTAGTTCCGTAAGTTCCCCAGGCGCCAGATCCACCATGGCTTGCGCCCCGTTATACCCATCGGCAAAAACCGCCACATCCGTCGGCCCCGGGGGATACTCCATGACCCCCGTATCGCCCTGGCCGGCAAAGGATTCCTTGACTAGAATAATTGCCCCCTCAGGCTGGGCCTTTACGGCGATTGCCGCAGACCGCCCGCCGGAAATCACCGCTATCAGCCGGCCGGTTAACTCTTCCCTAATCTGGGCCATATCGTCGGTAGAAAAAATGAAACTATCCTCGTATTCAAAGGAACGGGTATACAGAGTATACATCCGGATACTAAGCAGTATCCTTCCGTGAAATTCTACTATTTCCCCGGTAATAAAAGCATCCGCCTTCTGGGTCACACAGAAACGGTACTCGCCGCCGGCCGAAGGAGGAGTAGGAAAAGTGCCCCCTGTATTTTCTGAAGTCAGTATAAAAGAGGGGGCCGGAGCAATTTCCAGCAGCGCCTCTTCCGCCTGGTGATACTCCTCCTCCAGGGTTACTATGGACTTATCAATGGTTTTAATTTCATTTTTATACCGCCACCGGGGGTATCCTTTATAGAGGAGCTGATCCCGTTCAGTCCGCTTGGCTGAAAGTTTTTTCCCCGCATCCCCCAGGGTTCGTACCCAAGCCACATCCTTGTAATAGGCAAATTCTTCGGACACCCTAATCCGGTGGTGCAGGTCCGCCAGGGATTCCGCCAAATTCCGGACCATAAGTTCCCCGAGAATTTTCTGGGCAGGGGGAAGGGCGGAAACATCCAATGCGGTGATACAAAGCGCCCATTCGGGATTAAGGGGATCAATTACAGCCTCTTCGACCTTACCCTTTGACCATGCGGAAACAGAAAGGACAAACAAAAACAGAAAAACTGCGAAAAATTTGGAATCCCTAACAAGGTTATTGATCATTTTTGTTTTTCTTTCACTCCAGATATCTTCACTTCTGTGCATTACTCCAGGCAAAACGCAAATATTCTTCAATAAACGGGTCTATATCCCCATCCATCACCGCCTGGATATTGCCCATCTCCGTCTTGGTCCGGTAATCCTTTACCATGGTATAGGGCTGGAACACATAGGACCGTATCTGGTTTCCCCAGGAAATATCCTTTTTCTCCTGGGCAAATTTTTCATTTTCTTTTTCTTTTTCCTGCCGGTAGTATTCGTAGAGCCGGGACTTGAGTATGCTCATGCCGATGGCCCGGTTCATGGTCTGGCTCCGCTCGCTCTGGCAGGCTACCACGATCCCCGTGGGCAGGTGGGTAAAGCGCACAGCGCTGTCGGTCTTGTTTACATGCTGCCCCCCGGCACCGCCGGAACGGTAGGTGTCCACCCGCAGGTCCTCGGGGCGTATGTCCACTTCAATGGAATCGTCGATCACCGGGAACAGGTACACCGAGGCGAAGGAGGTATGCCGCCGGGAATTGGCGTCAAAAGGGGAGATACGCACCAGCCGGTGCACCCCGGATTCGCCCTTGAGGTAGCCGTAGGCGTAGTCCCCGTCGATGCGGCAGGTGGCGGATTTGATCCCCCCCTCGGCATCCAGGCGGTCCAGTTCCTCCGCGGCAAAACCCCGGCGCTCAGCCCAGCGGAGGTACATACGGTAGAGCATCTGGGACCAGTCGCAGGCCTCGGTACCACCAGCGCCTGCATGGATGGTGAGGAAGCAGCCGTTTTTGTCCACCTCCCCGCCCATAAGTTCATAGATGTTTTGTTTTTCATAGCGAGCCCCCATTTCCTTAAGGGTGGACTCTATTCCTTTCCCTTCGGACTCGTCCTTTTCTTCCCCGGCCATCTGGTGGAGCAGTTCCAGCTCATCAATATCCGCCACCAGGGCCTTCCAGGGCTCATACCGGGCCTTGAGGGCCTTGAGTTCCCCCATAAGCTTCTCCGCCCGGCTACCGTCGTTCCAAAAATCCCCAGCCCCGCTCAGGGCCTCAATTTCCGCGATGCGCTGGGCAAAGGGTGTTCCCGAAGCGGGCTTTTCAAAGCCGCCTCCAGGTATCGTAGATTTTTGCCTTGAGCTCCGCGATGGGAGCCCCTAATTCTGATAATAACATAGGCTTAGAATAGGGGTTTTTGGGAAAATTGTCAAACCATTAAGCGTCCGGATATACCTACCACTACCCAAAACTAAGAGGCTATTTAACAGTATCCCCCACAAATTTCTTTACAAAACCTATGGGCCGGTAAGTCATTTTAGCCTGCCTGAGCCCTTCATCCCCCAGATCCTGTTCCCGATTAATAAATGTATAATAATGAGGCAGGGAAGCGGCAAAGGTATGATTTATATATTGATAGATCCCTTTATATTGATTAAGCCCTTTTTCAAAATGGACGGCAAACATCCTGCCCTTAGCAAGCCCTTCCCCCAAACAAAACCCGACAGCCCGGTCATTCACATAATATACCAGGCCCTTAAGTTTTAATTCTTTGAAAAGGTTGATAGCTTCAAAAGCTGCTTCATAATCTCCATCGGCGCCTTTCTCCACCCTCCACTGTTCCAAAACCGTTACTGCTTCCGGGATGAGGGCTTTAGTTAATACTTTTTCTGAATGACAGTAAGTATTCATAAATAAATTTACCAGGTTACGTTTTTTATGAAATTTCTTACCTGCTAATTCAGTAAGATCTGTTCTTAGATAAAGATAATCAAAATTATTAGGGTCTTCTGTTATTTTTATTCCCCATTTCATTAAATCATCCTGACAGGAATTCAAGACATCTTCAGAGATACCTTTCCAATAATCGTGGGTCTTAAAAAGATCCTGCAATATATCCTGCGGAGGGGCTGCACAGGGGGTACAAAAAAACTTTTTTCCTTCTTTTTCACCGGACAGGATAAATGTTTTTCCGGGTATTTGAGAAACCTGATACTTATAATTTTTCCTGAACAAATACAAATTGGCAAAGGTATATTCAGAAACCCCGTTTGGGGTTAGGGATAAATGGGGGTGCATATCGGATTTGTGATCAAGGGTCAGGGGGGTAAAACTCGGGTAATTTGGTATCATAATAAAGCCTCACAATAATTAAATTCTCTTCCGTCTATGTTTTTGCGCCCCGCAGCAGGAGAAGGCCGATGATGATAAAGACCAGTACAGGAAACCATGCTCCCACAATGGGCGGAATATACCCCAGCCGGGCCATCATCATAGTAATCATCTCGGTAACATAAAAAACCACCGCTGCTACCAGGCTCGCAAGGAGGCTCATAAGGAGTATGTTTTTCCTGAACCGGCCCCCCATGGAAATGGAAAGCACCATCACTACCAGAGAAACTGCGGAAAAAGAATAACGATGATAATACTCCGCCAGGGCGCCGATAAATGGAAGCCCGGCGGCCCGGAGGTCCTGTACCAGGAAGCCCGCGTCCCGGACACGGAGATCCTCCACCGCCACGGCATTGCGCCTGAAGGTATCCGGCTGCTCACGGAAATCATCCGACCCTTCAAGGGGGCGTACCCGGAGCAGCCCGTCTTCCCAGCGGTAGATTAGGGCATTGGAAAGAGCCCAGTGTTCCCCGGTCCAATTTGCCCGGGGGGCGCGTATCAGGGCTATAAAGGCGCCCTTTTCATCCTGCTCAATAATATTGAGGCCATTCAGAGTATTGGTATTAACATCATAGTAATCTACCGAATAGATCAGCTCCCCGTTACGGGCCTTAATGACAATGTCAGAATTATTCTCGGTCCGCTGCTGGTGCAGCAGGAGCCTACCCATATCATTTTTAACTTTAAAAGTTGGAACCACCAGGCGGTCCTCGAAAAAAAAGGCGAAGGCCGAAGCCAGAAGACCCACCGCCACCAGGGGAAGGGCAAAACGCCAGAAGGGTATTCCTGAAGAAAAAATTGAGGTGAGCTCGTTTCTGGCATAGAGATCCCCCAGGGTATAGGCGGAGGCAAAGAGCAGGGATATTGGCAGGGCATAGGAACAGCTTTTGGGAAGGTAGTACAGGCAAACCCGGAGTATCTCTTTTAAGGGAACCTCGTAGTTAAGGTAACGCCACAGGTTTGCGAAGAGATCTATCAGGGAGAGGAGCATCACGAACATGGTTATGGCTACGATAAACACGGGGAAAAACTGACGCAGGAGATACCGATCCAGGATCATCGTTTAATCCTTATAAGGCCCATGATCATCCCCACACTCATGGCGAGTATATTGGGAAGCCACATGGACCAGAAGGGTGAATAACCCAGGCGTATGCCCATGGTTTGCCCCCCCAGGAGCAGTGCCCAGTAGATGACGGAGATAAGCAGGCCGAAGATGAAGCCCACGGTTTGCCCGCTCTTCTTAGCCAGAAGCCCCAGGGATACTGCGAGGAAAACAAAGGACAGGGCGCCAAAGGGTATGGAAAATTTCTTATAAAATTCAAGCCGGTACACAAGGATGCTCCGATCACGCTTCAGTACTTCCGCAGCTTCGGCTTCCCGTAAAAAATTCAGGGTATAATTGGTCCGCCGATTCCATTCCGCATTATCCGGGCCCTTGCGCAGTGCCAATTCCAGGGACATGGCATGGTTCAGAGCCCGGTTATACCGCTGATCAAGCCTGACCCTGAGGGCCTCTTCCTTTACCTTTATTTCCCGCCACACATCAATGGAACTCATCTCCCGGGGGCCTATGGAAGAGACTGCCTGGATAAGGTCCTCCTGGGGAACCCAGTAGCGCAAGAACCCTGAGGAGCCATAATCATAATCCCGCCGGGCCAGCTCCTTGGAGGACTGGATGAAGGCCTCGTCCAGATCCAGGCTCAGGCCCTGCCTGCCCCCGTCTTTAAGCTCCGCGCTTCTTGCCATGATCACCCGCCGCTCACCATCACTGGTTTTGTCCAGAATGAGCACATCGCTGATGGCGTTACCCGTAACATCTCCGGTTACCACTACTGTGTCCTTAAAACGTTTGACCGAATTGGCCTCCAGTTCCAGGGCCGGGGTGGACACCAGGATGCGTCGATAGAGCCGGGAAAACTGTACCGTTCCTGCGGGGAGCAGTACATCATTGGCATAAAAGGACACCAGGGATATGAGTATCCCTACCAGCAGGGCGGGGAGAAATATATTCCGGTAGGATAATCCCGATGACAGGAGTACCAGGACCTCATTATCGGAACTCAGCCGCCCCACAGTCATCAGGGTTCCTACCAGGGAGGCAAAAGGGGCAGCCATAGCGATTATTGATGGAAGGGAGTAGAGGACCAACAGGGCCACCTGGTTAAAGGGCACCCGCTTGGTAAGAATTTCCTGGGCCATGAGCAGAAGCTGATTTACAAAAAAGATAAAAAAGAAAAAAAGAAAGGATACAAAAAATGAGAATAGTGTTTCTGAAACAATGTAAAAAAATATGGTTCGGGAAAGGGAACGTTCACTTTCAATAGCGCCTCTTATCATATTATATACCGGTAGATCCGAAGCCCCCCTCCCCCCGCTCTGTTTCTGTAAGAGAAAGGGCCTGAGTCATTTCAGCTCTTGTAACCGGAGCAAACACCAGCTGGGCTATCCGGTCTCCATTCTGAATCGTAAAGGGCTCCTGC